>CAYHNK010000041.1:0-21268 GCA_964357695.1 uncultured Bdellovibrionales bacterium
CGGCTTGGGCGCACGGGGCCGGCGCGGCACGGCCGGGTCAAGGCTGCGCGTAGCGCACCCGTAGGGCTTGGCCTTGATGCGGACGGGACGCGACGGCCCCGCCATGGTCATGGATGGCGAAGACCCATTTTGATTGGCAGCACGCGAAGGCTGAAAGCGACAGACGCGGGCGCTGGACAGAACCGTTAGACCGACCTACGATCAGATCTTGGCCGGCGTGTTGTCGGCCTCGGCCGGCAGCTCGCCATCGACACGCTTGTGAAAGGTGCGCACGCATAGACTGCGGGTGAGCGAATCGGGAGGTAGACCATGCAGTGGCAAGAACGAGTTGCCGTAGATCCAGCGGTTCTCGTAGGCAAGCCGGTGGTCAAAGGAACACGGCTCGCCGTGGAGCTGATCATTGAGCTTCTTGCCAACGGCTGGTCGAGCGAAGAGATCGTTGAGAGCTACCCGGGCATCACCATGGAGGACATCCAGGCGTGCTTGGCCTACGCACACGGCGTGCTGCATACAGAGCGCGTGTTTCCACTGCCACAGGGTTGATGGATGCGCCGTTCGCGCAAACGAGGGAACCATGCAAAGAGCCATCATCGTTCGCGGTCGTCTCGCCGATTCACGCCACATCGAGCTCGATGAGCCGGTCGACGAGATGCAGGGCGACGTCGAGATCACCCTGCGCCCGGCGAGTCGCGCCGAGCGGGAGACCGGCGAGTCTATCTTTGACTTCATCAAGTCCCTGCCACCAGGGCGTCGCTCCAAAGAGGACATCGACGCACAACTTGCCGAGGAGCGCGCGTCCTGGGGTGACCGATGAAGCGCATCTACCTCGACGCTTCGAGCATCATCTACCTGGTTGAGGGACGGGCGCCGTTTCATCAGCTCACGACCGAGCGCGTGCTAGCGCATCGCGCCGCGCGAGAGAGCGAAATCGTTACCTCGCGTCTCTCTCGGCTCGAGTGTCGCGTCAAGCCATTGCGCGCCGACAACGGCGAGCTACTCAACCTCTACGACGCGTTCTTTGCGAAGCGCGACATTCGCCTCGTGGACGTTCGCGCCGACATCATCGAGCGCGCCACGGCACTGCGTGCCCGCCATGGTTTCGCCACGCCCGACGCATTGTATCTCGCCACGGCGATCGCAGAGAACGCCGACACCGTGCTCACCGGTGACGCCAACTGGCAGCGGTGCACCGACATCCAGGTTGAAGTGATCAAGCCTACGACGCCGACCTGAGCCGCCTCTAGAGCTCGGCTTATAGGTCCGCTCCACCGAGCCCGAGGTCCGCGTCGACGGCAGGCTCTGTATCGTGACCAAGTACGTCTCCGGCTTCTCACCGCGACCTCAAGTCGTCCAACCTCACAGTGCTCGTGAGCATCGAGAAGGAACGCTGGGCGATCCTACGCGCGTCGCGCCGCCACATCGGTCACGGCAACGCTCGCACAGATCTTCTCGAGGTCGCGCTCGCGCGTAAGCTTTTTCCCGGCGCGCGTGACGAGCACGTTGCGGTAGTTGACGGTGCGGCCTTCGGTCTCAAAGCTCGTCTCCTCCACGGTGACCAGCCCATGGTGCTCGAGCGAGGCCAGCAGAGCCTCGAGCTCGGTGCGACTCAGATCGCGTTCACAGCTCTCCCGATGCAGCCTCCCGATCGCTGTGCCGCGTCGCTCGTCGATACCGCCCAAGACGCGTTTGACGAGCTGGGCCTCGTCGCGCGTGAGCGGTCGCGAGGCGAGCGCACGGGTGCCCTTCGGTGAGCACGCGTCGCAATGGCCGCAGGCCCGACCGTGATCTTCGCGATCATCGAAGTGCGTAACGAGCTGACGCATGCGGCACGTGCGGCGTTCGGCATAGCGCGCTACCTGCTCGATCTGATCGAGATGATGCTGGCACTGCTCGTCGTAGCTCTTTTTCCACTTGCCCTCGGCGCGGCGCACGCTCCCGTCTCTTTCGATGATGGCGCCGCCGTGAATGCGCAGCTTGTCGACGACCGTCGAGAACAGCGCCGCCTCGAGCCCGAGCTTCCCGCGCAGCGCCTCGGCCTCACATGCTTCAGCCACGAGCGCCCCGTGCACACGCTCCAACAGGCGGGTTGGCGGGTAGCTCTTTTCGTGTAGCCACTCCTGCGTCTTGCGATCGCCAAAGCTATAGAGCAGCAGCGCTAGCGCGCGCTCGCCATCTCGGCCGGCGCGACCGATCTCCTGGTAGTAGCCCTCGATGCTGCCTGGCAGCGCCGTGTGCACGACGGTGCGGATGTTCGCCTTGTCGATGCCCATGCCGAAGGCGATGGTTGCGACGATGACGTCGAGAGTCCCGGCGAGAAACTCGCTCTGCACCCGCTCGCGCGCCGTGGGGGTCATACCCGCGTGGTACGCGCCCGCCCGCACGCGCGAGGAAAGCAGCGTCGCAAGACTCTCGGTCTCCTTGCGCGAGGGGGCGTAGACAATCGCCGGCAGGCGCGCGGCGTCATCGAGCAGCGCGACGACGACCTCCGGGCGCTCAGGGCGAGAGAGCGGCACGCACTCGATATCGAGATTGTCGCGACGAAAGCCGTGTACGAAGCGACGCGCGTCTTTCATACCCAGCTGTTGCAGCACGTCGCGCTGCACGCGTCCCGTAGCCGTGGCGGTCAGGGCCACAAAGGGCGCCGGTCGCAAGGGCGTCAGGCGATCGCGCAGCAAGCGGTAGTCGGGACGAAAGTCGTGCCCCCAGTGTGAGACGCAGTGGGCCTCATCGATGGCCACGAGCGCTGGCGTGCGGCGCCCGAGCTCCTCGACAAAACGGGTCGAGGCCAGCCTCTCGGGGGCGACGAAGAGAAAGTCGAGCTCGCCAGCGGCGTAGGCGTGCATCACCGTGAGCGCGTGATCGCGCGAGCGCGCCGAGTGAATGCGCTCCGCACGGAGACCATGGGCCGCGAGGTGCGCCACCTGATCGTCCATCAGGGCGATGAGCGGGCTGACCACCAGCGCAGTTCCCCCGCGGGCGAGCGCCGGCAGCTGATAGCAGAGCGACTTTCCCGCCCCGGTTGGCATCACCACCAGAGCGTCGTCGCCGGCAGTGATGGCCTCACAAATCGGCTCCTGGTGGGCGCGAAAGGCGTCGTGGCCAAAGCGGCGGCGCAGGATCTCGCGCAGCGACGCTTGATCGGCGTCCCCGGCAGAGGACAACGTGGGCTGGGTAATGGCGCGCGACATCTCTGTGATGTGCCGCTAGCCTCTTCGGTGCTATCGCGTCAAGCGCTCTCGAGCGCGCGCGTGAGCTTTTCGGTTGCCTGCATCACCAACGGCTCAAGCGTGTCGTCATGCACGACTTCGAACATGGCGCGCGGCTTGGCGATCGACACTTCGACATCGCCGCTATCGGTCTGCGCCAGCACAACATTGCACGGCAAGAGCAAGCCGATGCCCAGATCGTGCGAGAGCGCCTGGTGGGCAAGACGCGGATTGCAGGCACCGAGGATGACGTACGGGCGAAAGTCGACGTCGATTTTGCTCTTGAGCGTCGCGCTGATGTCAATCTCGGTGAGAATGCCAAAGCCCTCATTCTTGAGCGCCGCGGTGATGCGCTCACGCACCTTGGGTAGCGTGGTCTTCGGGAAGGTGCGGGTCATGCCGTAGTCGACGTTAATCATGGCGCAAGTCCTCGTGGGTAACTTGAAAGATCGATGCACTCGACGGCGAAGATAAGACCGCACCGGCAATGGGCAAGAGGAGGGCCGATCACGGACCGTAAAGCACCTCGAGCAGCGTCAATCCGTGCGGGGGGGCGGTGACGCCGGCGTGCCGACGATCGCGCGCGACGAGAATGGTGGCGACGTCGTCCGGATTGCGCTTGCCCATGCCCACTTCCACCAACGTGCCCGAGAGAATGCGCACCATGTGGCGGCAGTAAGCGTTGGCGTGAAAGACGAGATCGATGTGCTCGCCCAGTGGGGGGCGCGGTATTGATGCAATCTCGATACTGAGCATGCGTCGGCGCGCGTGGGCGGCATCACACTGCACGCTGCGAAACGATTCGAAGTCGAGCTCGCCGACGAGATGCGCTGCGGCACGACGCATCGCCACGAGATCGAGGGGGAAGCGTCGATGCCAGGCCCGCTGGTGATCGAGCGCTGCGGGCTGGTCCGCACGATAGACGCGATAGCGATAGCGCTTGCTGTGGGAGCTAAAGCGCGCGTCAAAGTCGTCGGGGACGTCGTCAGCGCGATGCACGCTGATATCGCGAGGTAAGACACCGTTGAGCGCGGGCGCCAGACTCGCTGAGGGGATGCGATGGGCCAGACGAAAGCTCGTCACCTGCCCGAGCGCGTGCACACCGGCGTCGGTGCGCCCGGCCACCTGCAACACCGGCTTCTCACCCGTGATCGTGCCGAGTGCGCGCAGAAGCTCGCCTTGAATTGACGGCCCGTTCTCTTGCAGCTGCCAGCCAACGTACGCCGAGCCGTCGTACTCGAGTAGCAGCCTGATGTTACGGGGCACCGCCGTGCTGCTCATCACGAACCAGGACGACTACAGCATATCGAGCGCGAGGCCGACAGCGAGCACGCGCCCGGAGGTGCCGAGACGCTTCGGGTCGCTAAAGCCGTCACTGACGCGCAGCGTCCAATCGACGTACACGTAGCTGTCGGCGATGCCGGACGTGGCGCGCGCGCGCGACGCCGTGTTGGGCTCGATCCAGTCGAGATTGAGCATGAGACCTAGGGCGCCGGTGTAGCCGAGCGTGCCGCCGCTACCCTTGGTGACGGCACTCTTAGACAACCTTCCGCCGGCGGTATTCCACCACAGGGCGTAGTCGAGACCCGCTTTGGCGTACGGCACGAGCGGCACCGACAGGCGACGACTGGCGAAGTCGAAGCGATAGACGACGCCGACCCCGATGGGCACGACGGTGAGCGCGGTGGTGTCGTTGCCGGGCGTCGATTGCCACACGCTCGCGGGCGTGCAGCCCACCGTCACGTTGGCGTCGTTGGGATCCTGACACACGCGCGTCGGCGCCGTCGCCACCCAATGGCCTACCGAGACAGTTGCCCCGAGCAGACCGAAGCCGGTGAGCAGGTAGCGGCTCGTCTCTACGGTCTTGAGCAACGGGCGGTTCTTGAACACCGAGCGTTTGTTGTGATCGGCGTAGATGAGGGCGTAGTAGTCGCGATCACGCGCGTTGTCGGAGATGCGCGGACGAAACGGCCCCATACGCAGCTCCATGCCCCAACTCGGTGGCGCGGTGCTCGACGTCATCGCGGCGTGCGTCGGCACGCTCGTCAAGGCAAGCAACGTCGCCAGTGCGACACAGTCGATCATTGTGAACGCGCGCATCAGCGGGCCCTCCCGCGACGTAGCACCGCGAGCCCAACAACGAGCAGCCAGGCGAGCGATGCCGATTGCCCTGAGGCGCTGCAATAGCCGCCGCGCAGCGCGCCGGGATAGCACTCGATGAAGTCGCACTGGTCGGTCGGCGTGCCGGAGCTCATGGGCGAGGGCTCGCTGACGTTGCCAAGCGCATCCACGGCGCACACCCACACGTCGTAGGTGCGGCCGTTGGTGAGCTCGACGTCATCCGCGAAGCTCTCGTTCTCGCCGAGCACCTCGGTGCGATGCGCGCTGCGCCAACCGTCGCAGCTCGGCGTCGGCAGCTCGGCCCCCTCCTCGCGCGCCACGGTGAACGTACGCCACTCGAAAACATCGCTGTCGCTCGATTCCACGCTCACCTCCAAGCGCCCGTCGAGTGACACGACGCGCGGCACAGCTGGAGTCGCCGGTGCCTTCGTGTCGACAATGAGGCGCATCCAGGCGTTCGGCTCCGTCGCTTCGATGTTGTTATCGGGACTTGTGGTGAGCGACCCATCGACACCGAAGCACAGCCTGAACCACGTCCTGTCCACCCGCGTGTCCGCCGCGCAGGCGGCGCCGTTCAAGAGGTTGCTCGCAAGCACCTGCGCCGTCGTGTAGGTGCCAAGTGCGCTGTCGGCGGGAAACTCGAATCGCGCCGCTGACACCAGCGGGTCACTCTCGACATCGAGACTCACCGTGCCGAGCAGCACGGTATCGCCCGGCTCGCCACGAAAGTCTCTGACGCACTCGCCGTCGCTCTTTTGCAGCCAGATGATGAGATCCGACCCCAACGGCGCCGTATTCTGCGCTGTCACATAGAGCTCGATGGCGCGCGGCGGGCTCTCCACACATGCCGCGGCGTTGAGCGGCGCGCAATGATCCTCGCTGACGATGCAATCGAGACGGCCATCCGCGTCATTGGGGTGCAGCAGGGTGAGGCTGAGCCCCGTGCCGCCGAAGAACGGCGTGCTGCTGTCGAGCGTCTGCGCCTGCGCGGGTACGACGCCCAAGAAGAGCGCAAAGAGAGCGGCGAGATGACGAGACATGGCGGCACCCTAGGGCGTGGGCGAAGGGCGGTCAAGCAGGGGCAAGCGGGAACGAGCTGTCGCGACCGCTCAGTGGGTCGCGGACTCGCCGAGATGATCACGCACGAGCAGCTCGGCGATCTGCACGGCATTGGTCGCCGCGCCCTTGCGCAGGTTGTCGGCCACACACCAGAAGGCGAGACTGTTCGGTGCCGAGGGGTCTTCACGTACGCGACCGACCAACGTGGCATCCGAGCCGTCGGCGTCGATGGGCGTCGGGTAGAGGGCCTTCGAGGGGTCGTCCATGAGAAACACGCCCGGCGCCTCGCGCAACAGCGCGCGTGCTTCGTCGGCGGTCAGCTTGTCGACAAACTCGGCGACGATGGCCTCCGAGTGGCCGTTGAATACTGGCACGCGCACACACGTGGCGAGGACGCCGAGGTTGGGGAGATGCAAGATCTTGCGCGTCTCGTCGACCATCTTGCGCTCTTCCTTGGTCGAGCCGTCGTCGAGAAACACATCCACGTGCGGTAGGCAGTTGAAGGCGATGCGCTTGGAGAAGACCTTGGGCTCGCTGTCTCGCTGGTTGAAGAGATCGGACACCTGGCTGCCGAGCTCGTCCATGGCGGCTTTGCCCTTGCCGCTGACCGCCTGATACGTCGCGACCACCACGCGACGCAGCGTGGCGCGCCGATGCAGCGGCGCGAGCGCCACCACCATCTGGATGGTCGAGCAGTTCGGATTGGCGATGATGCCCTTGGCGCGAAAGCCGCCGACGTCGCCCGGATTCACCTCCGGCACGACGAGCGGCACCTCGGGGTCCATGCGCCAGGCCGAGCTGTTGTCGATGACCACCGCCCCCGCCGCCACCGCTGCGGGTGTGAGCTGGCGACTCACCTCACCGCCCGCCGACATCAGGACGATGTCCAGACCCGCAAACGACTGCGCCGTCGCCACGTTGACCGGCACCTCGTCGTCGCCAAAGTCGACACTCGCGCCGAGACTGCGCTCGGAAGCAAGCGCCACCACCTTGCTCGCGGGAAAGCCGCGCTCGCCCAAGACCCGCAGCATCTCACGGCCGACGAGCCCGGTCGCGCCGACGACGCCCACGGTATAGCTCTTGCTCATGCGCACGCTCCTGTTCCGGCGCCAGCGTAAAGCAGACTGGCCGACGCACGGCAAGAGCCACCCACACGCGCACGGTCACCGTCAGCGCGTGCGGTCGAGCTGCGCGCGCACGAAACGAGCCAGCGCCACCGGCGTGAGGGGCTTTTCCAAGAGCTCGGCACCCAGCCGCTGCGCCGCCCTCGGAGGCAGATGCCCATCCGCGTAGCCCGACATGAAGGCGATTTTCAACGACGGCTGCCGGCGCACGCTTCGCTCAGCGAGCTCGACACCATGCATCGTCGGCATGACCACGTCAGTGAGCAGCAAGTCAATGTTCTCCCCCGGTTGCTGCAAGAGAGTCAGCGCGGAGGGGCCATCAGACGCAGACAGGACGCGGTACCCGAGCGCATCCAACACGGTGGTCACGAGCTGCCGCACGAGCTCATCGTCATCAACCACCAGCACCGTTTCGTTGCCACGCACGAGCTCGCTGTCGGGCGCCCGCTCTGTGAGCTCGGTCGTCGGCCCCGAGGTGACGGGCAACAGCACCGTGAAGGTCGTTCCTTGGCCGCGTTGACTCGTGACACCCACGTGACCGTGATGCTGCTTGACCACCCCGTGCACCGTCGCGAGCCCGAGACCGGTGCCCCGATCTCGCGGCTTGGTCGTATAGAACGGCTCGAAGACAAGCGGTAGTACGCTGGCCGGGATCCCCACGCCGGTGTCGTGCACGGTGAGCCGTACGTAGGCGCCTGGAGCGGGACTCTCGGTCAACGCCTGCGTCCACGCCTCCCGATCGCCATCGCCGAGCAGCACCTGGTCGGTCGCGATGATCACCCGACCTCCGGTCGGCATGGCATCGCGCGCGTTGACCACCAGGTTGAGCAAGACCTGCTCGATCTGACCCGGATCCACCAGCAGGCCAGGTAGAGAGGCAGCAAGCCGCGTCTCGACGGTGATGTCTTCGCCGATGATGCGCTCGACGATGCGCAGCAATGCGGTGATCACCGCGTTGATGTCAGTCGGTTGCGTCACGAGGACCTGCTTGCGACCGAACGCCAAGAGCTGGCGCGTGAGATCCGCCGCGCGCTCGCCCGCACCGCGCACGCGTTGCACGGCATCGATGACGGGGTGCCCGTCCGGAAGCTTGGCGAGCGCGACATCGCAGTAGCCAAGAATCGCCGTGAGCAGATTGTTGAAGTCGTGTGCTATGCCACCCGCGAGGCGGCCAATGGACTCCATCTTGTGCGCCTGCAAGAGCTGCAGCTCGAGTGAGCGGCGCTGCTGCTCACCGTGCCGCTGCGCGGTGACATCGCGGATGACGAGCACGACGCTCTCGATGGCCCCGCCGGGAGCTACCCACGGAAACGCGCGTCCCTCGAAGACCCGCCCACCCTCGTTGTCGATAAGCTCGAAAGTCGTCGGCTGCGCAGTACGAAATGCCGCACAGCTGGGACAGGTGTCGTTGGGCATCCCGCCCGGATGAAACTGTCTCAGCCACGCGCGCCCGTCGATCTCGACAAACAGCGCGTCAAAGAGACCGCGAGCGCGCTGATTCATCAGGGTAACGCGCCGGTCAGTCGAGTAGATGACGATGGCGTCGTCGACGACATCGAACGTGCGAGCCCAGCTGTCGCGCGTGCGCCGCAGCTCGTCCTCGATGGCCACCCGCTCGCTGATATCGGCGATGAAACCTTGGATGTGCGGCTCGCCATCAATCGTGACCGCCTGGCCGTAGATGATGACGCTCGCCATCGTGCCATCGCGGCGAATGAGGAGCTGCTCAAGTGGCTCGACGAGCACCGCTTGCCCACTCATCAGCTTGCCGAGCCGCTCGCGTGCCACCACACGAAAATCGGGGTGAATAATGTCGAGCACCGGACGCCCCGCGAGGTGCGCCTCATGGTCACAGCCGAGGATGCGGCACAGCGCGGCGTTGACGCGCACGATGACCCCTTGCCGCACGAGCAGGACGCCAAAGGGTGCGTTGGCGATCAGGCGTTGGTAGCGCTCTTCGGCTTCCGGCGCAGCCATCAAGGTCCCCCCACCGCGTTCGCGCACGCCCGACCGAGTGGGAAGTGCGACGACTGCCGAGGATAGCGGTCGCGATTCGTCCACACAAGCGGTTGTCCTGGCTCAGCAGGCGGCACACGTGCGGTGTTCTTGCGCCACGCGGACGTCCGGTGTACGCGCTCGAGCATGAACAACGTGCCCCACGACATCACCGGTCTCGACGATTCAGTGCGGCGCTGGATGGACAAGATCGTCCTCGTCCCGGATCATCCCGAGTGGGGTGAGGTGCGCGTACTGCGCTGGTTTCCCGGCACCGGAGATCAGCCCGAGCAGTTGCGCGTGCTGTCGCCGCAGCTTCGCGCACCCAAGGTCGTGCGCGTCGGCGACGTGCGCATCGTTGAAACGACCGCCAAGCCTGTAAGCTAGCCCTCGCCCGATCGTTGTGCCCCGTCGCCTTTTTTGACGCTTCGGGGCGGCATGCTAGACTTCTCCTTGTGACGAGCCGCGCAGCTGTGGCGTCGCAGAAGGAGAGCAGCCAAGCGTGGTGCGCGACATGTCATGGCGACCGCACGGCCGCATCCAGCGGTCGCACAAGCTCCCGACGCCGGCGCTCATCGTAGCCACCCTCGTGGCGGTCAACGCCGGGGTGGTGATCTACCACGGTGACCCACGCACGTCGGGGACGGGCTCATCGCCCGGCGATAAGCCGACACCTGACATCCGAGGCGACACATCAACCGCCAGTGACGCCGTGCCGGCGACGGCGACCCCGCCCGAGCTCGTGGGTCCGCCGCTGACGACGACCTTCGATCCACGCGTGGGCCTGAGGATCCCCGGACCCGTGCAGCGCGTCGATTTGATCCGCGTGCGCGCTGGCGAAAGCGCAGCCCAAGCCCTTCTCGGCTCTGGCGCCAAGCCGGCCGAGGTCGAGTGCGCGCTGCAAAGTCTCAAGCCGCTCGTCGATTTTCGCCGCTTGCGGCCCGGCGACGAGATCAAGGCCCGCTTCGATGCCCATGACGCACTGCTGTCGGTCGAGATCCTGCGTGGCCCACTCGAGCAGACACGGGCCGACCTGCGCGAGGGGGTCTGGCAAGCAGCCCGCATCGACGTCTCCACGGACACCATCCTAGCGCAGGTGAGCGGTGAGGTGACCTCGTCCTTGTGGGACACGCTGC
This sequence comes from uncultured Bdellovibrionales bacterium, assembly GCA_964357695.1. Lineage (GTDB taxonomy): Bacteria > Myxococcota > XYA12-FULL-58-9 > XYA12-FULL-58-9 > CAYHNK01 > CAYHNK01. Next base: position 10,642 of record CAYHNK010000041.1, read on the forward strand.
TCAAGAGCGGTGAGGACCCGCGTCTTGTGGCGCAGATCGTCGACATCTTCGCCTGGGACATCGACTTCTACTCGGAGATTTATCCCGGCGACACGTTCCGCCTGGTGGTCGAGAAGCGCTACGGCAACGGGCAGTTTCTCGACTACGGCGCGGTGCACGTGGCCGAGCTCGTCAGCGCTGGCTCGCCCCATCGAGCCTTCGCGCATCCGGGCACCAACGGTACGCTCGAGTACTTCGACGAGGAAGGCCAATCGCTGCACAAGCAGCTACTCAAGAGCCCGCTCAAGTACGCGCATGTGACGAGCCGCTACGGCACGCGCGTCCACCCGATTCTCGGCTACAACCGCAAGCACAACGGCATCGACTACGGCGCGCCGGTCGGCACCCCCGTGTGGGCGGTCGGCGATGCCAAGGTGACTTACGCGGGCTGGCGCGGTGGCTATGGTAAGTACGTCGAGCTGCGCCACGCCAATGGTTGGGTATCAGAGTATGGCCACCTGTCGCACATCGATGTGCGTGCGGGACAACACGTCGCACAAAAGCAGGTCATCGCACGCACCGGCTCGAGCGGCCTGAGCACCGGGCCACACCTGCACTACGGCCTGAGGCGCTCGGGCACCTTCGTCAACCCGCTGACGCAGAAGCTCGAGCGCGGCCGACCGCTCACGGGCAACGAGCTCACCTCCTTCCGCCAAAGAGTCGTTGAGCTTCTACGCGAGCTCGATCGCGTACAAGTCGCACGCGATGCGTCCGCCAAGGGACCGCAGGAGGGCTAGCGTGCAGCGAGTCAACTCCACCTGGGCATTTCTTGCTCTGTGCCTGGCGGCGACCCCCGCTCGCGCCGCGCCGCGGGCCGCCGGTCCCCACCGACTCGATGTCGAGCGCCTCATCGCCGGCATGTCGCTCGAGGACAAGGTCAGTCAGCTGCTCATGATTGGCTTTGCGGGCACCGAGGTGACGCCGCACGTGGCCACCTGGGTGCGCGATCGCAAGGTCGGAGGCGTCGCGCTGTTCTCGCGCAACATCGTCGACTTCGCGCAGACGGCACGCTTTACCCGCGACCTACAGGCGCTCACCGTCGGCGGGGTGCCGCTCTTTCTGGCCCTCGATCAAGAGGGCGGCAACGTCGTGCGCGTCAAAGACGGCGCCATGCTGCTGCCGGGCAATATGGCTCTCGGCGCCACGCGCTCGCCGACGCTCGCCTACGTGGCGGGGCAGTCACTCGGCATCGATTTGCGGCTGCTCGGCTTCAACATGAATCTTGCCCCTGTATTGGACGTCAACTCCAACCCACGCAACCCGGTCATCGGCGTGCGCTCCTACGGCGAGCGACCCGAGCTCGTCGGTGAGCTCGGGGCCTGGTACGTCCGCGGGCAACAAGAGATGGGCGTCGTGGCCGTCGCCAAGCACTTTCCCGGCCACGGTGATACGCAGAGCGATTCGCACTTCTCCATGCCGTCCATCAACGTCGATCTCGAGCGACTCAACGAAGTGGAGCTGTTGCCGTTTCGCCGCGCGCTCGAGGCCGGCCTCGACGTGGTGATGACCGCCCACATCGCTCTGCCGCGCATCGCCGAGGATCGCACGCTGCCCGCCACGCTGTCGCATCGCGTGCTCACCGAGATCCTGCGCGACAAGCTCGGCTTTCGCGGCGTCATCGTCACCGACGGACTCGAGATGCAGGGCATCGTCGAGCGCTTTGGCAGCGGGCGCGCCGCTGTCATGGCCGTCCTTGCGGGCGCCGACATGCCGATGATCCTGTGGACCCCCAAGAAGAAGGAAGAGGTGTTCCAAGCCCTTGTGGGCGCCGTGCGATCGGGAGAAATCTCGCGCGAGCGACTCGAAACGTCGGTGCGCCGCATTCTCACGGTCAAGGCCAAGTACGGGCTCTTTACGCGCGAGCTCGAGCCCCTCGAAAGTGTGCTCAAGCGTCGCAACTACAATCCCACCCACGATCAGGTGGCGCAGCGCATCGCCCGCGAGGCTGTCACGCTCGTACGCAACCACGCGAACCTCTTGCCGCTGCGCAGCGTGCGCTATCGCAAGGTCGTGGTGCTGGCGCCTCCCGGGCCTTTCGGCACGCGCCTGGCGCGCGAGCCCAACATTCACGTGGAAGATGTACCCTTTATTCCCAGCCGTGAGCGACGGGCCCAGGCGGTCGAGCAGACCATCCTCGACGCCCGCGACGCCGACCTGCTGGTCGTGGCGGTCATCAACCGCTACCACGTCGACATGGCGCGACGCATTAGCAACGCGTTGCCCCACCTCCCGGTGGTGCTCTTGAGCTTCGCCTCGCCGTACTATCTCGACGAGCTGCCGAACGTGGACGCCTACGTGTGCACCTACAGCTATCTCGACGGCGCCCAGGAGGCTGCCGCGGAGGCCGTACTCGGGGAGATCACCATGCACGGCCGACTGCCCGTATCGCTGCCGGGGTTCTACCCCTACGGTCACCGTGTTGATGAGCGCTACGCGAGCGTGGTGCCCCCGACGACGGCCTCGGTGCGCTAACCGCGCTGGACCGAGGTGGGGGCGTGCGGTATGTCGTAGCAATGACTTACCGCGTCTGCCTCGCCGCCCTCGCGCTGTTTGTCCTCCCCGTTTCAGCCAGCGCCAAGTCGAAGCTCGCCGTGCTGCCGACGCAGTTTGACGAGACCAGCGCCGGCAAGGTGCCGAAGCTCTTTGACGACTACCTGCTCACCGCAGTGCAGAACGCCGGTGACTTCGAAGTCATCGGACAAGACGACATCAGCGCCCTGCTCGGCTTCGAGAAGCAAAAGGACCTCGTGGGCTGCGACGACATGTCGTGCATCGCCGATATCGGTGGCGCACTCGGCGTCGATCGCTTGGTGGTGGTCAAGATCGCGCATCTGCAAGACGAGTGGATCTCGACGGCCAAGCTGATCAACATCCGCGAGGCGCGCGTCGAGGCACGCAGCAGCGATTTTGTCGCTGGCGAGGTGCGAGACCTCTTGCGCGCCGTGCCCGAGATCGTGCGCAAGCTCTTTGCGGGCGGCGGCAGCGCCACCGTACCGCCGGCGGTCGCCACCGTGACGCAGCCCACGAAGGCCGCCCTTGGGCCCAGCGCCGCCTTCGTTCCCCCCGCCAACGTCGTGCTGCAACCCGATCCGAGCCTCGGTCGCGGTGCGCGGGTCACCGGTGGCATCTTCGCAGGCGTCGGCTTGGCGATGACGGCCGTGGGCGTGCTCTACACCATGGGTAACAACACAACGTCGACCTGTGACTACAACTACACGACCTACGCCAGCGATTGCTACGACGAGACCGACTATGCGGGGCTGGTGCTCGGCTCGACGATGTACACCACCGGCCTCGTCTTGACCGGCATCGGCTCGGGTCTCTACATGAACGGCAAGGCGCGTGCGGCGACTGGCGACGCCCGGGCCATTGGACGCCACGCGATGTCGTGGCTTGCCTGGGTCCTTGTGCCCATCGCGGCCATCGGGCCGCTCGCGTTTGCCGACACCAGCTCCGGCCTGGCCTGGGGAAGCGGGCTCGGCGGCACAGCGGCAGCGGCGTGGATCTTTTCGATGCGCATGTGGAGCGATTCCACGTACGCGCGTACCTCCACGGGCGCCCGCGCTCCCATCGCGCACGTCATCCACCTGCGCGACAGCGCCAATCATCGCACGCCAGCCTTTGCCCTCAGCTGGGACCTCTAGCCCCGTTGCCCACGCTCGATCGCTACCTGCTGCGCGAAGTCCTCGTCCCGCTGGTCGTCGGGCTGGGCCTCTTCTTCGTCGTTGTCGCCTTCGCACAGGTGCTCAAAGTCTCTGATTCGGTCACCGGGCTCGGCATTACCGGCGGTGACGTCGTCGTGGCGCTGCTGTACTCGTTGCCGCCACTGCTCGGTCTCCTGCTGCCGGTCAGCGGCCTGTTCGCGACGCTGCTTGCCGTCGGTCGGCTTGCCGCAGACAACGAAGTGGTTGCCTTGTCGGCCGTTGGCATCACGCCCTATCGCCTGGTGCGCGTACCGGTGGCCATCGGCGCGGTGCTCGCCATCGCTGCCGCCTTGAGTCTGGCTGTGGGCGAGCCTTGGGGCATTCGTGGTCTGCGTTCCTTGATGGCTTTTGGCGCCCAGCGGGCGCTCGCCTCGGGCGTGCGTGTCGGCGAGTTCAACCAGTGGGTCCCAGGCGTCACGTTCTATGCACAGGGCCGCAAGGGCAAGAAGCTGCGCAATGTCGTGTTCTCCGATCGGCGCGACGAGGAGCGCCCGGTCGTCATCACCGCTCACTCGGGCGTCGTGCAGGCCGGCGAGCGCGCGCGTGATCTCATCTTCGATTTGGAAGACGGCGCCATCTTGCTGCACGACAAAGAGGCCGACGCCTATCGCGTCATTCACTTCGAGACGAGTCGCTACCGTCTCGATGTCGGCGGGCTCGTCAGCAAGAAGGCGCGCACCATGTCGTCCGTGCAGGAAAAGGACCTGGTCACGCTGTGGCGCGAAAGCCACGACGTGACCAGCGGCAACAAGCGCGCGCAGCTGACCATCACCTTGCACCGCAAGTTGGCACTACCGCTAGCGACCATCATCTTCATGCTCGTCGCGGTGCCGCTCGGGGCCCGCGCCTCCGGCGGCGCACGCGCGCGCAGCTTCCTCTACAGTGCCGGCATCGTCGGCGCCTACTATTACATCGGCCGCGCGGCAGAGCTCGCGGCGCGACGTGGTGCCTTCGACCCCGTGCTCGCGGCCTGGCTGCCCAACCTCTTGGGCCTGATGGCCGCGGTCGTGCTGCTGTGGCGCCTGCCGCGGAGGGCCACATGAGACTCGTGCGCTACTTCGCGGCAGTCTGCGCCGCCAGCGTCACCGTCGTGTGGGTGACGCTCATCGTGCTCGTGATTGCCGTCTCCCTCGTCGAAAATGCCGGCAACCTCACGCGCCTCGATGCCGGCGCGATGACGGCCTTGCGCCTCTCGGTCTACAGCGCCGTCAGCGAGGGCTATCAAGTACTACCGATTGCCACGTTCTTGGGCGTGCTCGTAGCCGGGACACTGCTCGCGCGCCGCGGTGAGCTTCTCGCGGCGCAGGCCGCCGGTATCACGCCACAACGCCCGTATGTGGCCTTCTTCCTCGTGGCGCTCACGGCCGCGACCGTCGGCGGCGCCATCGGCGAGCTGGCGGTGCCGCGGGCCCTCGCCGCCCTTGAGCGCGTACAGCTTGAGGAGCTCGGGCGCGCCGATGGTCTCACGCGCTTTTACAATCGACGGCTGCAATACTTTCGCTACGGCGCACTCATCCTCTATTTGCCCCACGTCGATACCGCCAGCGCCGTGTTCTATGACCCGGTCATCTATCACCTCGAAGCAGGGCTCATCGACGTCATCATCGAGGCCAAGCGCATGGTCTACGAGCACGGGACATGGGCGCTCGAGGACGCCACACGGCGCGAGGTGGCCTCGACGAAGGTCGAGTCGTTGCCGCGTCTCGATCTGCCGCTCACCATCGAGCCGCGAAGTCTCACCGATTTGGCGGGAGATCCCCGGCAGATGGCGAGCCCCGAGGTCGCCGCCCTCGTACGTCGACGGCGCGAGGCCGGCTTTGACGCCACCGCACATCGTCTCGAGCTGCACAGTCGACTTGCCTACCCGCTCTCGGTCCTGTGGTTGTTCGTCTTGGCGGCGCCGTGGGCCTTGCACCCAGAGCGACGACGCTCACTCGTCGTGAGTCTCGGCGCGGGGGTGGTAGCCGTGGCGTTGGAGCTGTCCTTGTCGCAGGTCTTTCGTTTGCTCGCCTTGGGACGCAAGATCCCGGCACCCATGGGCTCGTGGGCCATCGGCATCGTCTCCGTGTGCGCCGTGCCCGTGAGCTACTGGCTCTACGACCGCTACCGTACACGGGGCTCCGTGTGGTAGGGTGCGCGCGCCTAACTACACCCGAAGGAGTAAACCATGGCTATCAAGGTTGGCATCAATGGTTTTGGACGCATCGGCCGCCTTACGATGCGACGCATCGCCGCACTGGGCGGCAAGATCGAGGTCGTCGCCATCAACGATCTCTTCGATGCTGACATGCTCGCATACATGCTCAAGTACGATTCGACCCAGGGACGCTTTGTCGGCACCGTCTCGGCCAAGGGCAGCGCCATGGTCATCAACGGTCGAGAGATCCCGGTCCTCGCAGAGAAGGATCCGGCCAAGCTCCCGTGGGGCAAGCTCGGCGTGGACGTCGTCGTCGAATCCACCGGCAAGTTCACTTCCCGCACCGAAGGTGGCAAGGCCGGCTACGACAGTCACCTCGAAGCGGGCGCCAAACGCGTGCTGCTCTCGGCGCCGGCCAAGGACAAGCCGGATGCCACCATCGTCCTCGGCGTCAATGACGACGTGCTCAAGAAGGAGCATCGGCTCATCTCGAACGCGTCGTGCACCACGAACTCGCTCGCACCGGCGGCCAAGGTGCTGCACGACAACATTGGCATCGTCAAGGGTCTGATGACGACCGTGCACGCCTACACCAACGACCAGGCGATCCTCGACATGCCGTACAAGGACAAGCGCCGCGGTCGCGCGGGGGCACTCAATACCGTGCCCTCGACGACCGGCGCCGCCAAGGCACTCGGCGAAGTGATCCCGGCTCTTAAGGGCAAGCTGCATGGCTATGCGCTGCGCGTGCCCGTGCCCACCGGCTCGATCACCGATCTGACGTTTGTCGCCGCACGCAAGACCACCGCCGACGAGATCAATGGTCTCATGCGCGACGCGGCCGCCGGCGCCATGAAGGGGATCCTCGAGTACGTCACCGATCCGATCGTGTCCTCGGATGTCATCGGCAACGAGCACAGCTCGATCTTCGACTCGAGCAACACGATGGTCATCGGCGACGACATGGTGAAAGTCACCATGTGGTACGACAACGAGTGGGGCTATACCTGCCGCACCGTTGATCTCATCGATCGTCTCGCCAAGCTCGGCTAGCGCGTCCTTTGTTCTGTCCCCGATCTCGCGGTGTCGAGAGTCGCGTGCCGACTCTTGACGAAGCCTTTGCGCCTTGAAATAGAGGTCGCCCGATAACGCTGGACTATCAAGCGAGGTGGCGAATGGATGTGGGGCTGTACGACAAAGAGACGGCAATGACGCAGCGCTACCTGGACGTGGACGAGCGCAGCGAGAGGCTTTCTGAGCTTATTGCGCAGTCACCGCGTGGCAGCGCCGAATTCAATGAGGTGTACGATATCTCGTGGATCTATCACGAGAACGGGCTCGAAGGGGTGGTGCTCGGCTACGCGGAGATCCGCTCCGCGGTCGACAACCGCATCATCAGCGATGTCAGCCTCCTGCCGACCTACCAGGCAATCAAGAATCAGAAGGCGTGCATCGACGACATGCGCGTCAAGGCCGCCAACAAGCGCTTTGTCGTTACCATCCCCTTCCTCAACGAGCTGCATACGCGGCTCGTCGGCGACCCCAGTGAAGCGGCGGTCTATCGCCGGGACATCCCGATCCACCGCACATACTTCCACGAGATCGCACAGCCGTCGAAGATCGAGGCGGGGCTAACCGTGGTGCTCAACTATCTCAAAGCACGCCATGGCACCGAGCTGCACCCGCTCGAGTTTGCCGCCAACGTGCATCATCGCTTCATGCGTGTTTTTCCCTTCTCCGATCACAGCGGCTTTATCGGCCGCCTGCTCACCAACTTCATCCTCGTGCGCGCGGGCTACGTGCCCGCAGTCATTCACGCCGCCGACCGGCAGCGCTACTACGAAGCTCTGCGCGGCAGCGAGCGAGATTTTCGTTTGTTCATTGTGGAAGCGATGGAGAACTCGCTCGAGAACGCCCTGCGCTTTCTGTCGGGCCATACCCAAGAGGCGCCGCGCGAGATGCGTGCGTAGGACGCGCCCGATGTCGAGTCGCGTCGCCAACGACCTGGGTGCCGCCGAGCTGCCGCGCACAGGCGACCGGCTCCAGATGGACGACGCGTGGATCGAGGTTTATGCACGGGCGCACTTGCCCACACGGCTCGGCGTCTTCGAGCTGTTCGTCTTTCGCAACAGTCTCGATGACAAGGAGCATGTGGCGCTCGCACGCGGTGCTGTGTTGGGGCGGCACCACGTGACGGTGCGTCTGCACTCGGAGTGCCTGACCGGCGATGTGCTCGGCTCGCTGCGCTGCGACTGTCGCGACCAGCTCGAGCTCGCCATGGGGGCGCTTGGCGAGGCCAACGAAGGCCTGTTGCTTTATTTGCGGCAGGAGGGGCGCGGTATCGGTCTCGGCAACAAGATCCGTGCGTACGCGCTGCAAGAGCGAGGACTCGACACGATCGAGGCCAACGAGCACCTCGGCTTTGATGGCGATTTACGCGACTACCGGGTCGCCGCGCTCATCTTGCGACTGTTCGGCGTTGCTTCGGTGCAGCTCGTGACCAACAACCCGGGCAAGATCGACGGTCTGCGTTCCTACGGCGTTCATGTCGCCGCGCGCGCGGGACTCGTCGCGCCGACCAACCCGCACAACGCGCAGTATCTCGCCACCAAGGCCTCACGAGCCGGGCATCTGCTCGCCGCGAGCGCGCCCGAGCCGCCAATTTCGGCCGCGTGATCTACGCTGACGACAACGCCGACGCGGCGCCTCGTGCCAACGCTTGGCAGGCATACCTCGACGCCACGGCGTTGTTTGCCGACCCGCGCGCCCAGCACGCTTGCGGCACCGACGCGGCACAGGCCCTGCGTGCTGCTCGCAACCGCATCGCACGTGCGCTCGGTACGGACCCCGACGACGTGGTGCTCACGAGTGGGGGCACCGAGGCCAATGCCCTGGCGCTCACGGGCGCGCTCGCGGGTCAGTCCCACGCGCACGTGGTCACCTCGACGCTCGAGCATCCGTCGGTCGAGCGCACGCTGGCTGCTCTCGAGCAGCGCGGCGGCATCGACGTCACACGCATTGCGGCCGATCGTCGAGGTTGCGTGCAGGTCGACGCGGTGGAGGCTGCGCTGCGCACCGATACGCGGCTCGTCAGCATCGTTTTCGCCTGCAACGAGACCGGCGTGCTCCAGCCCATCGAGGGCATAGCGCGCACGTGCCGCGATCGCGGCGTGCCGGTGCACACCGACGCCGTGCAGGTGGCGGGCAGGCTGCCTCTCGACGTCGCGCGCCTAGGAGTCTCGACGCTTTCTCTCTCGGGCCACAAGGCAGGCGCCGTCGGCGGCATCGGCGCCCTCGTCGGCCCGGGTGTGCGCGCGCTCGCGCCCTTGCTCCCACGAGGCGACGCACAGGACCTGCACGCGGCTTGCGACAACGTGGCCGGAGCGATGTCACTCGCCACGGCGCTCGCGAGCCAGAATTTTGGAGACTACGCCGAGCGCACCGCAGCGCTTCGCAACCGGCTCGAGCGCGAGCTGCTAGCGGCGGTCGATGGCATCACGATCATCGGCGCAGGCAGCGCTCGCCTGCCCAACACGAGCTGCATCATCTTTGACGGCTGTGAAGGCGACGGCCTGATGATGGGTCTAGATGTCGACGGCCTGTGCGTCAGCACGGGCAGCGCGTGTAGCACGGGGGCCATTGAGCCATCTGCCATCCTGATGGGCATGGGCTTGAGCGTCGAGCAAGCGCGCAGCGCCGTGCGCATTTCACTCGCACGCGACTGCGGCGACAGCGATATCGACGCGCTCGTGCGTGCCGTCACGTCTCTGACGCGCCGGATGCGGCAGCTGGGTTAGCTGCGCGCGGCGCTGTCGCCGGCTCTTGCGCGCCACCTTTCGGCGACGCTTTGAGCACCACCTTGCCGTCCTTGACCCCAACCTTGAATTCGACACTCTCGCATTGAAAGCGCGTCTTGAGCTCCGCGATCTGCTTGCGCACCGTCACCGCCAACGCGTCGATGGACACCGGCCGATCGTCGCCGACCTTGGCGCGCGCCGTCACGAGCGCATCGTAGAGCTTTTGTAGCGAGGGTGGATAGCGTACGGCGGCATCCGCTGGCGTGCCCGACGGGGCTGACAGGGGGGCAGGTGCGTCGAGCTCCGCACCATGGGCCGAGATCTCCGGCTCTTGCGCCATCACCTGCATACGCGCAGCGCGCCAACGCTCGCGGCGATAGGTCCCATCTTCGATTTGTCGACAGATGCGCGTCCAGTAGCTCTCGTAGGTGACGAGTGAGGCCTGAAGGCTCTGGATGCGAAAGCGCCTTGCGGTATTGCGCGACTGTTCACCGACCAAGCGTCGCACCGCTGTCTTGAGTGTTTGACGCTCCTTGATGGGCTCGATGCGCTCGATGCCTGCAAAGTACTTCTCGTACGCGATGCGCAGCTCGCGGATCTCATCCTCGATGCGGTCGAGCTCGTCAGCGACCTTGCTCATTGCCACCCCGCAACGTCGGGCTCACCCAACTCGGAGACCCGCGCGTCGACCAACGAGCGCGGCCCCTCAATCTGCGCCAACGCGACACCGATGGCATCCTGCACGCGCAGCACCGATTCGATACCCTGCTTATAGTGATTCACGATGATGGAAAACGCCAGGTCTTCGCCACGTCGCGTGGTGACGTAGCCCGACAGCGCGCTGGCAGTCGAGAGCGTGCCGGTCTTGGCCCGCAGATGGTGCTCGGCCTCGCTGTCGCGCATGCGGTCGTGCAACGTGCCGCTGCCGCCGGCAACCGCCAGGGACGCCA
>CAYHNK010000041.1:21278-21541 GCA_964357695.1 uncultured Bdellovibrionales bacterium
GGGCCGCAGCTCGGTGTGGCGGTACATGTGCTCGAGCACGCGCGCGACGAGGCGGGGGCTGGCACGATTGACGTCGTGCAGACCGCTCGCATTGTCAATTGCGTAGGTGCCGTGGGGCACGCCGACCTCGTGCTCGAGAAAATCCGCGATCGCGGTTTGTCCCTTGGCCCAGCTCCCCGGTGCGCCGAACCGCTCCGCCCCGAGCGCCCGCGCCAGCTGCGCCGCCATGAAGTTGTTGGAGTGCTTGTTGATCCGATCGACGA
>CAYHNK010000042.1:0-2979 GCA_964357695.1 uncultured Bdellovibrionales bacterium
AAGCCGAGCAAGAAATCAGGCGCGGTGGATCAACGAATGCCGTGCGAAGCTACAAAGATCCACGAACTCAGTGGCCTGTCGCCGGCGACGGCGGTTCGACGAGCAAAATCACTCTTAGCCTGGCGGGACTACATCTTGAAGCCTGAACTCGACTTTGGTGGGTTCGGAACATCCCAGGAGAATCAACTCAGCGCACCGATCTCCTCTGTTCAGTTATCGGTTCGCGCCCGCAGCTGCCTAGAGCAGCTCAGGGTCAAGTACGTATGCGATCTTCCGTACGTCACACGGAAGAAGCTTGCACGGCTCCCTAACTGCGGGCGAAGGACTATTCTCGAAATTGAGGAGGTGGGTCGCCGTCTCGGCGTGCCGATCGGGAGTAAGGCGAGAGCGGCGAGACACAGCCGCCGGAAACCCGTGACGGCCCGCCCGGGCATCGGCAGGATCAATATCAACGTGCTTCAGCCAGTCCGTCCGTTTCCCTGGTCGGCCCGTGCCCGCAATGTCCTGTCACGGGGCGGCATGCGTTGGGTTGGCGATATCATTCACCTTGGACGGGCTGGACTTGCGCAGCTTCCGAACTGCGGCCGCCGGACCATTAATGAGATGGGCGACCTACTCGCCGCCTTGGACCTTGACTGGGATACCGAGATCACATGGTGGAGCGAGGCGATTGTCGCTGACCTGCGGAAGAAGTACGCAGGGAAACTTCGAGCTGCTCGCCAAGAGTTTGTTCGGCACATGCTCGGGCAACCCACATCATTCTCAGATGTCGAAGCCGAGGCGGCGGCAATCCTGACGGCCCTCATGCGCCCGCGCCACGTACGAATCGTCGAGGCGTGGATCGCGTACGGTGCGGAGCGTGATCCGACGCTTGAGGAGGTGGGCGCGTTGTTCGGGGTGACGCGGGAACGCGTCCGGCAGGTCGTCGCTGCGGTGAAGAAGCGATTTCGGAGCACGCCAGTACCCACGGCCAAGCTGGATCAGGCGCTTCAAATCATCGAAGAGGCGTCGCCCGCGACCGAGCAGGCGATTCGTCAGGCGCTTACGACCGCGGGGCTCACTAGGCCCAACACGAGGGTCAGGGGCATCCTGCGCATCGCAGATGTTCTCGACCAGCGCAGCGACAAGGTACAGACCGTTGCAGATGGTGTGGGCAGTCTGGTCCTCACCAGCGGGAGCGCGGACCTGCCCGAGCGCCTTGCAAGCATCACGCGTCGCCTAATCGCGCAGTGGGGCTGTGCCACGATCGACGACGTCTTGGCCAAGCTAGAGCAGCAAACGCGTACATCTCCGTCTGCGGAGCTGTCCTTGTCGATAGTGACCGCGAGTCCTGGGTTCAAGTGGCTAGATCAGCCAAGTGGTTGGTTCTGGCTCACTGATGTTGGTCGCAACCGCATCATTAATCGCATCGACAAAATACTCGCGGTCGCACACGAGCTTGATATATCGGAGCTACGTCGCGGGATTTCGCGACAGTATCGAATGAAGGGTTTCGCACCGCCGCGCAAAGTGCTGTTGGCGATGTGCCATCAGCTTGTCGACTGCAGAGTCGATCAGGGCACCACGGTTGTCGACTGTCGACCGCGTTCGGCTGACGTGGAACTCTCGCCAACCGAGCTGGTGATGTGGTCAGTCCTTCGTGAACACGGACCGGCTCTCACCTATTCCCGCTTCCAGGACGTCTGCATTGCGAGGGGAGTGAATCAGAGGACCTTCAACATCTACGCTTGCAGCTCACCGGTGATCAGGAGACTGGCCCAAGGCGTATACGGTCTCATCGGATCACGCTTGCCCCCGGGCATGATAGCGGCGATGCGACGCGCGGTTCATCGACGCCGTGACGTCATGAAAGACTACGGCGGGATTCCCGGCAAGAAAGTCTGGGCCGTGTACCGCCTGAGTGCCGGCGCACTGCGAAACGGTATCCTGAGCTTCCCCGCCGCGCTACGTGAGCACTCCCAAGGGGAGTACATCATGTTGGACGAGGACGGCTCGAGACTCGTCAGGCTCGTGGTCAGCGACAATAACGTTTGGGGATTCCTTCCTTACTTCCGGCGACGTGGTGGCGACGTCGGCGACTTCCTCAAGCTCACGCTTGAGCCCCCGACGAGCAGCGCGCGCATCGAGATCGGCGACGATAGTATGGTCGACGACGAGCCGGCGGACGTCCAGGCCGCCATCTTGGAGAACGCGGAGTCCGAGGTCCCTTCGGAGATCTGCGTGTCAACGGACCAGGATGGTTCGTCGTGATGGGAGCAGTGGCAGCATCTATCCAGGCGATGACACGTCGCGCACGAAGAACGCCGTCAGGGTCGCGGATCGAATTCGGATGGTGCTAGCCAAACTCACATGTTCAACGAGTCCCCGCGCACAGAGGCGGCGCCAGATGGTTGCCAGCAATGGAATTTCGCAACGCTCCGCTTGCGTCGTCGGCCTCGTCGTGGCGCGCGGCCCTACGTCCCGGCACATTGAGAAGAGACGTACATGCATGGCCGGATTTGAGGTGTCCACCGAGGTCTTGTGCGCCTGCTGGCGTGTGCATCCGACGCAGCATAGGATCGACGTCACGTTCACGGAGGTCCGCGATGAGATTCTGTGCATGGGCGTCGGTGATGCTGACGCTGACACTTGCTGCAGCAACAACCCTGCACGCTGCGTCCAGCGAGGTCACAGCCGAGCAGGCCGCGGCGCGCATCATCGCTGCACGTGGGACCGCGGTGGTCGTGGTGCTCTTCGCGTCGGACTGCCCGCGCAGCCAGGCCTTCTTGCCGGCGTTCAGCGAGCTCGTGCGGCGAGGTGTGCCGGGTCGGGCCAAGGTGCTCGTCTTCGCAACGGACGACGAAAAGGAACCGCTCGAGCGCTACCTCTCAGCGAATCGATTCGCGGTCAGCCCGGTCTGGATCAAGCCTTGGTCGGCGGGAGCATTGTCTGCGGCGATGACGCCCGCCAGCATTTCGACCTTGGCGCGCAGCTCGTCGA
>CAYHNK010000042.1:2989-3371 GCA_964357695.1 uncultured Bdellovibrionales bacterium
GCGTGCGCATCGGCGCGACGTTCGACCTGCCGTTGGTCGCGGTGCTGGACGCGAACGGCCACAGCGTCGCCCAGTGGGGTGGCATGAGTGCGGACGATGTCTCGCGCATTGCGCGGGCGCTCGAATAGAGGTGAGCGGCACCTTCCAACGCGCCCTGGTCGAGCGTGAGGCCGCCCCGGAGAAATTCAAGCTTCTCGACGAGCTCCAATGCCCCCGATGTTCGTATCGCTTGGAGCAGGATGCGCCCGGAAACTCGGGGAATACCTCGATGAGGGGCTTCGCAGCGCTCACCGGCGACGTGGAATAGCGCGTAGCGGCGCCCGCCACGTCCCTTTGAGGTCGCGCTTTGCGACCTCAAACCGGAGGCCTCTTCAGAGCCTCC
>CAYHNK010000042.1:3381-21468 GCA_964357695.1 uncultured Bdellovibrionales bacterium
TTCGGGGACATGGAATCACGTCGGATCTGCAGGCCTCTTCAGAGCCTCCCAACCGCGCTGTGTCAGCCGGTACTTCTGGAGTCGACTGTTTGGCTTGTCAGGAATCGTGAGCTCAACCCAACCGCCACCCATCGCCGGATTCAAGTAATGCTCTCGAAGGTGCGTACGGTCATTCAAGCCGAGCTGGCATTCGCATCGCCTCGCTTCTCGTTGCGGCAACGGCGTGCTCGCGGTTCTGCCGCGAATCACCTGCCTTGGCAAGTCAGGCCCCGCTGTTTGAAATGCCCAGCACCACGGCCGCGGTACTGGATGCGAGCGACCACCGCGTCGCCCAGTGGGATGGCATGCGTCCGGGGGATGTGTCGCTGACTGCGAGGGCGCTGGAATAGGCGGTGCGCTGAGGTTGCTACTCCACCTCGAAGACGGGAGCCGGGCTCAGGGCGCACCAAAGGCCCACAGATAGACCACCTCGACAGGTCGGCCACGCGACTGGACGGGCGATGTCCAGGGGGGGAACTTCCAGCGGCGGATTGCATCCACGATGCACTGTTCGACTGCGCGGTTGCCAAGCGTTGACTCGACGACGGTGGCCTCGCGAACGTGCCCGTCGGTAGCGATCATCCACTTGATGCGGACGCGCCCCCAAGTCGGAGGGAGGTGCGCAAGCTCTACCTCGCAACATCGTTGAAGCTGGAACTCCTCGACGTGGATGACAGCGAGGAGCTGCTCCTTGGACAGCCCGAACGCCATCTCCGGAGACCAGTTCCCCTCGTCGAGCATTGATCCTCGTGACACACGCGGTTCGGAACCCCACGGCGGACCGACGAAGGTCGTGTCGTGGGCGGACACAGTAGCGGACAGCGGAGATTCGCCCGGCCACGGCGATTTGCAGCCCGCGTACGAGAGAAAGAGGGCCGCACCAAGTAGGCCGAATGTGATCGGTGCCAGCAGGAGCACGATCATGACCTTGGCTTCGGTCTCAAAGAAGTTGCGCGGCACGGTTGAAGATTACCACACGCGTGGCGATACTGATGCGCCCAATGCCACCGAGCCGCAGAGCAGCGGCGCAGTGGCGTAGATCCCCGATGCAGAGCAAGCACGCACCCGAAGACGCCCCTTCGGGGGGGCGAACCGGAGCCTGATAACCCCCTTCGCATCGGGCCATGCCGCGCGCTAAGGTATGACCCATGGCGCACCCCGGGACCCGCCTTTTGTCCGTGATGCTCGTCGTTGTTGCCGCCGGCTGCGCGGGCCCCAAGTCTCACGGGTCCGCGGCGGCTCCTGCTCAGACCGTCGACAGCCAGGACGTAGAAGTCCGTTGGTGCGAGCGTCGAGACGCCACCAGCTTCGCCTGCGCGCAAGTGCTTCTGTCCGCCAGTCGATTTTGCCACAACCCAACCTGCAACGGTCTGTGCTTTGAGACCGGTGAAGGGCGGCGGTGTTTGCAGTACGATCTCGTGCGCGTCGCCGATGCGCCGCTGGCTCGACCGGACCCTCTTGGCCGATGCGGCGTGTGGTGCGGCGACCGCGACGGCGACCGTCGCTATGATCGCTGCCTGGAACGGCTCACCTGTCCAGAACGCCATGCCGAGCTCGATTTCTCGTCTCACTATGCGGTCCGTCATCCGCTGGCGTTGTATGAAACGTTGTGCGCGCCAATGCCCGAGAAGGTGCTCGCCCACTTGGAGGCAGCGCGGTCCGGCGCGGGCGATTGTGGGGCCACGCCCCTGTCGTGGGTGGTGGCCCCCGCAACCATGACCCACGCCAGTGATTCCACCGGCCCTGGCCTGTGTTACGGCGTCGTGGAAGATGAAGGTGAGGCCACGGACGAGGAGAGTTGCGGCACGCATCACTGCCAAACGCTGCGGTACTGTGACGGGCGGGAGAAGGCCCAACACTGCACCGTGTACGCCGAATGTGATGGCGACCGATTTCTGCCGGTTCGATTGGGGTGGTGACGACCGAATGGCGCGCCCGGAAGGATTCGAACCTTCGGCCCTCGGATTCGTAGTCCGATACTCTATCCAGCTGAGCTACGGGCGCGACGCTCGGGCGTTTAGCAAGAAGAGTGTGGGCTGTCCAGATCTTTCGCTGCCCTGACCGCCAAAACGCTCACGTCTTCTTCGGCTTGTGCGGGCCACGAAACGGCGCCGCGGCGTAGCGGGTGAATTTGTTGCGCCGTGCGCGCCGCCGCGTCTTCTCGATCGTCTCGAAGGCGAAAAAGCTCTTCTGCTTGAAGAGCTTCACCACGCGCTCAGTGAGTGACCCCGTACCAATTTCAAACGGGGGCCCGAAGGGCTCGCCGCCGCCGCGCATGATGCTCTCATAGATGAGCTCGTTGCTCTTGCGCAGATGGCCTTGGACGAGCCCGTCGTCGACTTCGGCCAGCGGATTGGTGCCGCTCTTGAGCTCGGGAAGCCGCTTCGCCATCGTTCGAGCATAGCGCGTGACGAGGGCTCGGTGTCAACTGCCCGTCGTCGTTGGGCAGCCTTCGCGTACGCGGCCGACCCTACGGTTGCGCGGCACCGAGACCATAGGTTGCCCTGTCTTGTAAGAAGAAATCCGAGAACACGGGTACTGCGAGGCCCGCGTCGAGGGCGTAGCTGCCGGCAACGGGCTTGAAGTCCGCCGGAGTCGCAGGTGTCGCCGAGGCCCACCCAGGATCGGTGTTTTCCACCTGTGCGTCCGTCGAGTTGTTCGATTGCACGAGCCCGGAAGCCCCGGTGCCAAAGATCATGACCGGGCTCGTCGCCAACGGCGCCCAGGCCAAGTTGTTGACGACGATGACGTTGGTGGCCGTCGCGCCGATGGACACCGCCTTAAAATCACCTGCGGCGCCGCTGTAAAAAGTATTGTGGTAGATGCGATGGCCGTAGGGCGCGGGCGCGCTTCCCCATTGATTCACAGCGAGGCAACCATGGTAGATGTCGGCCGTCGTATCGAAGATATTGTTGCGAAAAGTGGACTCGGCGGCATCGGAGTTGACGGCCATCTGCGTCCCTGCGCCCGATATGAACCAATTGCGCTCGACGATCATGTCGCGCAGGCGCGCATCGTCGCCGCCATTTTCCGGCGTCACCCTGACCATCCAAGCGGAGCTGCCGCCAGTCATCTTGTTGTCGGCCATGATGATTTGCTCGGCGTAGGTACCGACGCCGCCTGGGTTGCACACTCCGGCAGTGGTCCAATCCACTCCAAATAGCCAGACCTCATTGTCCGCGCCTCCCGCTACGCTGTTGTTGGCAATCACGCTCTTGGTCAGACAGGCGCCGCGTATTCGTTCTGGGCCTCCGGTCAATGCGCTGCCCGAGATGTTGCCTTGGATGGATGTGCGTAGTCCCGCCACCGCGATGCTCCAGCCACATGTCACGCAACCGTTCGGCATCGGCGTGATGGTCGAATCGACAACCGCCCAGTCCTCATAGATGGCATGCCCCGGGTTGCCGTTATTGTTGTACCAGTCGAGAATCGAGGGGCCGGCACTGACCCCACGAAAAGCGTCGTGTACGTTCAGCCGCAGGACGAGCATCTGGTTAAAGCCGCCGTCGGCGCTGACCGCTATCGTGTTATCTCCGGAGCTGCCGTCGACCTCCAGATCCATCACCCGCCAGTCTTTGAGGGTCGGGGTCGTGGAGCTGGATATCACCAAGACCGTCGCATTGCCGGTCATCTGCACGACGGGGGCAGCACCGGTGCCGAACGCGCCCACGATTCCGGGCCCGGTGGTGTTGATGCGCGCCGCCGATGCCGCGACAAACGTCTCGCCGCGACGAAACAGCAACCTCTTGCCCGACGCCTGATACGTCGAGACGGCCGTCGCAAAGCTCGAGGTAGTCACTTGGGTCGCTCCCGCGGGGCATCCCGTGAACGTCCCCGAGGTGGAAAAGCAAGTCGTGTTGTCACCGACGAAGACGACGTTGGGGTTTTGTACTGTGATCGTCGTATCGGTGGCGGCCGTGTTGGTGCCGTCAAAGGCGGTGACTGTGACCGTGTAGATGCCGGGCGTCTCAAAGACGTGAGATGCGACCGGGCCCGTGGCAAAATTGCGATCGTTGACGCCGGCACCGCTGCCAGCACCCCAGGTCGTACCGCTGACCGGCGAGCCGGCTGGGTCGCCAAAGTCCCAGCGGTACTCGAGGTCGTGGAAGGGGCGGCTGGTGACCGTCGCATCGGTTGTGCCGGAGGCGTCGAAAAATACCGCGAGGGGTGCGACACCGGAGCTGCGCGCGGCGACGAGTGACAGAGAAATGGGGTTGACGATGAGCGCGAACGTGGCGGCGAGGTCGGTGTCTGCCGCGAGCGTGACGACGCAGCTACCGGCACCTGAGCACGCACCGCTCCAGCCGGTGAATGAGTAGCCGCCGCTTGCGGCTGCCGTGAGGGTGACGGCGGTGCCGGAGGTGAAGGTTGCAGAGCAGCTCGTGCCGCAGTCGATACCCGCAGGTGACGAGGAGACGGTGCCGCCGCCGCTGTTCGTTACCGACAGGGTGTAGGTGGGGATCGCGGGGCTGACAGTCACCGTAATGCTCTTGGTCGCTGACCCGACGGTGCCGACGCACGTTACGCTATAGGTCGTGGTGGTGGTCAGCGCGCCCGTGTTGAACGAGCCCGCCGTGCCGCTACCGCCGCCCCCCGAAGAGCTGCACGAGGTGCTGTGGGTTGATGACCACGTGACGACGGTGCTCGCGCCGTATGGCAGGTTCGTGGCCGCCGCGGTGAGCGAGACAGTGACCGGTGCCGGCTTGTTAAAGCCGGCGCGCTGGGTACAACCGATGCTGTGCATGGCGATGAGCCAGCCGAGCGTGAGGGCCACCGGTCGCTCCAAACCGCGTGCCGCCTCGCATCGCAGGGGTGTGCAATGTCGCATGAAGGTACGATAGCACGACGCGGCCCGCTCATCCCGCAATCTCTCGCCGCGCAAAGCGCTCACGCAAGATGTCCGCCACCCGCAGGCTGTTGGCGATGATCGTTGGCGTCGCTGGCACACCGCCGGAGGTGGGCATAAAGCTGCCGTCGGTGACGTAGAGGTTTTCGACCTCGTGCGCGCGGCAGCTTGGATCCAGCACGGACCGCGCAGGGTCGCGACCGAAGCGGCAGGTGCCGTGCTGCAGATGAAACGTTGTGCCGCCTTCGGCGTATTTCCACACCTTGTCGGCCGCCGGACGCAGGGCCGAGAGCATCTCGACGCTGCGCTCGGTCATATACCGGCTGACCGCCACGTCGGCGGGGTGATGCACGACGCTGATGCGAGCGACGGGAAGACCTTGGGCGTCACGTACCTCGCCGTCGAGATCGACGTAGGTGTCGGTGGTGGGCAGAAACTCGCCGAAGATCTCGACTTCCATCCACAGCTCGTCGTGAAAGTAGCGACGCATGCGCTCCTTGAGCGCCGCGCCCGACAGCGTCCAGTCCGATTCCATGATCAGGCGCATCGTCGCGTTGATGCGGTTCGGATGGTGCAGAATGAAGTTGTAGGTGCCACCCTTGGGCAGCGCCAACCCAGAGCGCGGCATCCAATAGTCGTCTTGGACGCTGCGCTGCAAAAAAGGCAGATCCATGTCCGTCTCACCAAGGCGCTCGCGCAGCGTGGCACGCGAGAAGATGGCGGTCGCCTTGCCGAAGGTCGAGAAGGTGAGGTTCTTGCCGACGAGACCGCTCGCGTTGGCAAGACCTTGCGGGTGCTGCGTGCTCGTCGACAGAAGCAGCAAGCGCGCCGACTCGATGGCGCTCGCGGCGAGCACCACCACCCGCGCCTCCAGGAGATGGGTCACGCCCGCGGCATCGACATACTCGACACCGCGCACGCGATGAGGGGTCGCATCATCGACGACCAATCGCGTGACCCGCGCCTCGGCGCGAACCTCGCAGCGGCCGGTCGCGAGGGCACGAGGAATGAACGTCGCGAGCACGCTCGACTTGGAACCGTTCTCGCAGCCGTAGTCGCCACAGAAGCCACAGTAGGTGCACGGCGGTCGGGTGCCGTAGGCGCGCGACACCACCGCGCGTGGCGTGGGAAACGGGTGATAGCCGAGGCGACGGGTTGCTTCGTCGACGAGGGCGGCGGCGGGATGCGCCCGCAGGGGTGGCATCGGGTACGGCCGTGCGCGCGGCTCGAACGGATTGGTCCCCGCCACACCGGAGACACCCAGTAGGGCCTCCGCGAGATCGTAGTAGCGCGAGAATTGCGCGTACGAGATGGGCCAGTCGGCGAGATCCGCGCCGGGGATGCCGCCGGTACGCGTAGCGAGCGTGAAGTCTTCTTCGTGCAGGCGGTAGGTAAAGCCGCTCATGTGCACCGTGCCACCGCCGACGTTGACGCCAATCCAGCCTTCGTTCGTGCGCTCGGCCTCAACGGCACCGTCTTTGCGGATGGTGTGGGGATCAGTGTCGACAGAAGGCACGAAGAAGTCGCGTCGGCAGATGGCGACCTCGTCGTGGGTAAAATCGCGCAGCGTGTAGTAGGCCCCACGCTCGAGCACGACGACGCGTGCTCCCGCTTGCGCAAGTCGCATGGCGAGCGGCGCGCCTCCCGCGCCACTGCCAACAACGACGACGTCGGGTCGTTCGCTCGCGCGCGTCACAAAAGATCTCCCGTGCCCACCGCGGGCCACAGTCGGTCGAGATTCTTCGGTGCCCACCAACACGAATGCGCACCGACGAGCTGCCAGCCGACTCGATCACGGTTGCCGCCGTACTTGGGATCGGCAAGGTAGCTTTCGACGGTCAGTGTGACGAGTCGCTTGTAGAAGCCCGCACCATCAAAGCGCGGACTCGAGAGCTCACCGCGACGCAGAGCGCCGAGGATCTCGTCTTGCTCGTGACCATCGAGGGCGGCAAATCCCACCCGCCGCCTTTTGCGCGCCTCGCGCTCAAGGAGCACCGCCCCGAGGTCGAGCTCGTGGCTGGCAAAAGCCCAGAAGGGCTGGGCGAGCCAGTAGCTCATGTAGTGCAGCGCGCCCGCCGCCGCCGCTCCCGGCAGAATGCGATCGGCCGCCGCGGCGAGGGCGTCCTGTCGTGCGCGCGGCCACGTGCCGATAGGGCCATCGAGCACAGGCTCTGCCTGAGTGTGACGACGGCACACGGGCAGCAGGAGCAACCCTACCGCGCCGAGTAGACCACCCATCAGGTCGCGGCGAGTCGGCTCTGTCATGGCTCAGTAGGCTCCCACAGCGTCTGCATGGCACGCGCCGCATGCGGCCGCATGCGCGTTGACGACCGGACAGCGGGCGCTACCTTCGGGCAACGCCACTGGATGGCAGCTCTGACAACGCAGCTCGGCGCCGCGCTCGCGCAGGTAGACGCAGCGATGGGACGCGCCGCGTGACTTTGCGTCGTGGTGACACAGGTCGCACGACGGCACGGCGATCGTTGGAGCGACCTTCGGCTCGCGCAGCGCTCGCACGAACAGCACGAGATTGTCGAGGTCGTCGGGGCGTGACCCGAGCGACATCCGAAACGCGGGCATGCTGTTGTCGGGTGAGAGAACGCGCGGATCGAGCATGCGTTGGCGCGCGTCGGCAAGCGTGCTCGGTGGGGCAGTACGTAGGCTGGTGCCCTCTTCCGAGGCGCCACCGCCATCGTCGCCGAGCCCGTGGCACATGCCACAGCCGAGGCCCAAAAAGACGGCCGCACCGCGCACGAGTCGCTCGGTGCCAGGCACAGCTCCTGGCACATGACAGGCAACGCAACGCGATTGCATCCAAGGCGTGCGTAGGCGGGTGTCGCGCTCACCCGTTTCGGGATCCGCGTGTGCCACAGCGGGATCGAGCGCGAGCCCATTGCCGCCGTGACACGCCGTGCACCCCAAGCGCTCCGGCGCGTGCGTGGGCGAAAGCGGCGGATGGACCGCAAGGGGCAGCGCGATCGGCAGCCCGTTGCGGGCCACGATTGCAGCGACGCACTGCACGTGACACGTCGCACAGCGATCGACGCCGCCGTGAGCGCTCGGTAGCTCGACGACCCCCTCCAGGCCATCGGGAAGCACGTGCAGGGTACGCGCGCGACGCTGCCAGGTACGCCACGGGCGGCGATGCTCTTGCACCACCCACAGGCCGAGCAAGACGAGCACGACGAGACCCGCGGCCACCACTGCGCGGCTCCAGCGCTCGTGCGTCAGCGTGCGCTCAAGCGCCACGAGCGACTCCCGCAAGCGGCCACGGTAAGAGCCAGTCGACGCCGCGCAGCGCGCCGAGCAGGGTGAACCAGGCTAGCCCCAGCGCCAGGATGCCCAACAACACGAGCAGCGGCGTGCGCCAGGCGCGCTGTCGCCAGTGTGCGATCCAGGGCACCGAAATAAGCAGCAGCGAGAACGAGCCGAGATAGACGAGGCCACCTGTGGGCGCGCCGTACGACACCATTTCTTGCAGGCCGAGAAAGTACCAGGGCGCCTTCTCCGGATTGGCGCCGCGGTGCAGATCGGCTGCCGGCCCCACCGTCGACGGTACGAGCAGCGCGGATGAGAGCAGTACAATGAGCACGACCAGCGCGACGAAGAGCTCGCGGGTGAGCAAATGCGGCCGCGTATCGACGAGCTCGCGCGATCCGCTCGCGGCAAGTCCTCCGTCGCGGCGCACACGCCACAGATGGGCGACGCTGAGCACGAGCAGCGACATCGGTACGAGCGTCGTGTGCAGGGCGTGCACGCGCGATACACTCGCCGGCCCCACATCGCGCGCGCCGAACAGTAAGCGACATACAGCCTCGCCCACGAGCGGCAACTGTCCGGCAAGCTGGCTCGAGACCCGCGCGCCCCAGAACGCCGTCTCGTCCCACGGCAAAATGTAGCCCGTCCAGGCGCCGAGCAGCACCACGAGCCCGAGCGCGAGACCCACCCAATAGCTCACGCGCCTCTCATACGCTGACGCGACCAGCACCGTGCGCACGAGATGCAGGCAGGTGGTGACCAGTAGAAGCTCGCTCGCCAGGCGATGCACGCGTCGCAGAGGCGCCCCAAAAGGCACGGCGTAGGTGAGCGTCGTCACCGACGCATGTGCGCCAGCGGCGCTCGGTATGTAGTGGAGCGAGAGCAAGATGCCGGTCACAGCGAGCACCACGAGCAATACGAGCGCGACGAGTCCCGCGACCCAGGTGGCCGAAACCCCCAACGCTCGTACCGTCACCTGCTGCGGGTGCAGGTGGGCGAGAAAGCTCGGGTGCGCAGGGGGCGTCACGAGAGCTCCTGGCGCGCTTGCGCCGACAGCCACAACTCGCCCTCATCGGTGACGAGCAGCGGCACCCGCGCAAGGCGACGACGCGCTGGTCCTTGGGTCGGCACGCCGTCGCGATCAAAGCGCGCGCCGTGACAAGGACAGCGAAAGCCGTCGGCCACGGGCCGCAGTGCGCAGCCGAGGTGCGTGCAGCGTGCCGACAGAGCGAAGAAGCGTCCGTCGCGCTGCTGCACGAACAGATCGAGCTCCGGTAGGTGACGTGTCGTCTCCGGCGGGTAGAGCGCTACGGCGCCGAGCGAGCGAGCGCCGACGAGCGGGTGGGCCGCGCCCGAAGCCGCAAAGCGCCACGCGACAAAGCCAGTCAGGAGCGCCGTCGCCCCGCGCCACAGAGACGCGAGCAGCGCGCGACGCGTGTGCGGCTCAGCCGTCCGCATGCAGTCCCCAGCGGTGCACGGCGACGTGGAGGAGCGTCCCGGCGACACACGCCTGGAAGCCGGCGAGGGCGTGGCTTTCGAGCATCGGGGCCACGAGCGCCTCGGCGAAGTAGCCGAGCACTTCCGATCTACCCATGCCGACGAGCGACCCGACCGCCACGCGGCGCCCGTATGCCGGCACGAGCAGCCACCAGGTGACGATACCCGCGGGGATCTGATGCAGCACGACCGCGAGCGGCAACACGTGGATGCCATGCTCGACGGGCCCCACCGGCAGCGCCAAGGCGAGACCGTCGGTGAACTTGTGCAAGCCAATCGCGAGTGCCACGAGGATGAGTACGATGCGATGAGCGCTGTGCTGCAAGCGCATCAGCGAGTGCTCGAGCACTGTGGGGCCCAAGACACCCGTGACGAGCAAGGGATAGGCAAGCCAGCCGAGCTCGTGCACTGCGTCGGGGAGGATACCCAAGAGCACCAACGTCGCGACCGACAGCATCACGAGGCCGTCCAAGATGCGTACGGCGAGGTGCGCGCGATCGACGAGCAGGTAGAGGACCGGCCCGGCCGCGAGCGCCGCGAGGCAGGCTAGAAGCAGAAGCATGCGCGAACGACCCCCGTTTGACGGATTGATCCTCGCTGGCTATAAGCCGGCGAGCCCCCGGACAGCAAGCGGGCAAGAAGGAGCATACTCTCGTGACTGATCATCTCATCGCCGCCCACGGTGGCACGCTCGTCAACCTCCTCGTCGACGAGAAGCGAGCTCAAGAGCTCAAGCAGGCCTCGCGTGACTATCCCTCGTGGGATCTCACCGAGCGCCAGCTGTGCGACCTCGAGCTCATCATGAACGGCGGTTTCTCGCCACTCACGGGCTTTCTGGGCCGCAAGGACTACGAGTCGGTCTGCGAGTCGATGCGCCTGGCGAACGGCACGCTGTGGTCGATGCCGATCATGCTCGATATCCCGGAAGCGCTGGCCACAAGGATCGAGCGCGGTGCCAAGCTCGCGTTGCGCGACCCCGAGGGTGTCATGCTGGCGGTGATGCACGTCGAAGACGTCTGGCAGCCCGAGCTCACGGCGGAGGCGGAGCGGATCTTTGGTACGAAATCGCCCGAACACCCCGGTGTCGCGCACCTCTTGCAGCGCACGAACCCTTACTACGTCGGCGGTCGCATCGAGGCTTTGCAGCTCCCAACCCACTACGACTTTCGCCCGCTGCGCCACACGCCCGCGGAGCTGCGCCACGAGCTCGGAAAGCTCGGCTGGCGCCGCGTCGTCGCCTTTCAGACACGCAACCCGCTGCATCGCGCCCATCAGGAGCTGACGCTGCGCGCGGCGAAGCAAGTCGAAGCGAACCTGCTCATCCATCCGGTCGTCGGCATGACGAAGCCCGGCGATCTCGACCACTACACGCGCGTGCGCTGCTACGAAGCGCTCCTTCCCACCTATCCGCAACACACGGCGATGTTGTCGCTGCTGCCGCTCGCCATGCGCATGGGCGGGCCACGCGAGGCGCTCTGGCACGCCATCATCCGCAAGAACTTCGGCTGTACGCATCTGATTGTCGGCCGCGACCATGCCGGTCCCGGCAACGACAAGAGCGGCAAACCATTCTACGGCCCCTACGACGCGCAAGAGCTGCTCGAGAAGCACGAGAAAGAGCTCGGCGTTGCGATGGTGCCGTTCAAGATGGTGGTCTACGTCGAAGAGCAAGACCGCTACGTGCCCGAGGACGAAGTGCCCAAGGGCATGCGTACACTCAATATCTCCGGTACGGAGTTGCGCGACCGACTCGCCGACGGCCGTGAGATCCCGAGCTGGTTCACCTTCACCGATGTAGCCAAAGAGCTGCGCCGCCGTCACCCACCCCGCCACAAGCAGGGCGTTACGGTGTTCTTCACGGGGCTTTCGGGCTCGGGCAAGTCGACGGTGGCCAACGCCCTGCTCGTCAAGTTCCTCGAGCTCGGCGGACGTCCGGTGACGCTGCTCGATGGCGATCTCGTGCGCAAGAATCTCTCGAGCGAGCTCGGCTTCTCCAAAGAGCACCGCGACATCAACATTCGCCGTATCGGCTTTGTCGCCTCGGAGATCACCAAGAATGGTGGCCTCGCCCTGTGCGCGCCTATCGCCCCTTACGAATCGGTGCGCAAAGAAGTCCGGCAGATGATCGAGCCGCACGGCGGCTTTGTGCTCGTGCATGTGGCGACGCCCATCGAGACCTGCGAGCAGCGCGACCGCAAGGGTCTCTACGCCAAGGCCCGCGCCGGGATCCTCAAGGAGTTCACCGGCATCTCCGACCCGTACGAAGCGCCGACCGACGCCGACGTGGTGCTCGATACCACCGAGCTCACACCCGAAGAATCCGCACAATCGATCCTGTTGCACCTCGAGCGCCAGGGCTACATCGGCTCGACACAGAATGGCGGCTAGCGCGCCGATCGGTATCTTCGACTCCGGCGTCGGCGGGCTCACCGTCGTCGCCGCTGTACGTCGGCTCTTACCCAACGAAGCGATTGTCTACTTGGGCGACACGGCGCGCGTGCCCTACGGCAGCAAATCACCCGACGTCGTCCGCCGCTACGCCCTCAATGCTGCGCGCTTTCTCGTCGAGCGCGGCGCGAAGATGGTGGTCGTCGCCTGCAACACCGCCAGCGCCCACGCTCTCGAAGCGGTGCGCAACGCGCTCACGTGCCCGGTCATCGGGGTCATCGAGCCCGGAGCCATGCTAGCGGCGAATCATGGTACACCCCACCGTATCGGCGTCATTGGCACCGAGGGCACCGTGCAGAGCGGCAGCTATCAGCGCGCCCTTGCCGCCCTCACGCCGAGCGCCTTCGTCGTCGGCCAAGCCTGTCCGCTGCTCGTCCCCCTTGCGGAAGAGGGGCTCGTCGATCACGCCGCAACGCGTTTGCTCACGGCCGAGTATCTCGCGCCGCTCGTCGCCGCCAAGATCGACACGCTGGTGCTCGGCTGCACGCACTACCCGCTCTTGCGTGACGTCATCGCCGAGGTCGTCGGCCCCGAGGTGCGCATCATCGACAGCGCCACCGCAGTCGCCGAGGCAGTCGCACGACAGCTTGACGCCCTGCATCTCCTCGCGGCAGGGCGCAGCGCACCCGATCGCTTCTTCGCCACCGACACTGGCGAGCGCTTTCGTCGCGTCGGCGGTGCCTTTCTTGGCACGCCCATCGACCACGTCGAGCACGTGGATTTATAGACCGGGGAGGGCGCTTGATGGTGGCGGCAAACCCGAGCACGCGTGACATCCTGATGCTTGTTACGCTCGCGTGCGGCGCAGGCTGCGGCGATGACCGCGCGCTTGCTTCTGTGTCTCGCGAGCTCGATGCAGACGTGCCGCCAGTAGCGGACGGGCCATGGGCTCGGCCTGCGGCAACGACAACGTGGCAGTG
The DNA here is from genome assembly GCA_964357695.1 of uncultured Bdellovibrionales bacterium. Lineage (GTDB taxonomy): Bacteria > Myxococcota > XYA12-FULL-58-9 > XYA12-FULL-58-9 > CAYHNK01 > CAYHNK01. Next base: position 16,390 of record CAYHNK010000042.1, read on the forward strand.
GCAACTCACGGGAGCGCTCAATCTCGCCTACGAGGTCGAAGTCTACGATGTTGATCTGTTCGACACGCCCAGCGCCACGATCGATGAGCTACACGCGGCCGGTCGCCTCGTGCTGTGCTACTTCTCAGCCGGCTCGTCGGAGAGCTGGCGTCCTGATTTCGACACCATCGACAGTCAAGCACTCGGCGAGCCGCTCGATGGTTGGCCGGGAGAGCGCTGGCTCGACATCCGTGCGCAATCGGCAGTCGATCTCGCCCGCACGCGACTGGACCTGGCTCGCGACAAAGGCTGCGACGGCGTCGAGCCGGACAACGTCGATGGCTACACCAACGACACGGGGTTCGACTTGCACGCTCGCGACCAGCTGGCGTTCAACAAGCTCGTCGCCAACGAGGCGCACGAGCGCGACCTGTTTGTCGCCCTCAAGAACGACCTCGATCAAGTCGCCGCGTTGCTCGACTACTTCGACCTGAGCGTGAACGAGCAGTGTCACCTCTACGACGAGTGCGCCTTGCTCGCACCTTTTCTCGACGCGGGCAAACCGGTGTTCAACGCTGAATACGCTGGCTCGGTCGGTGCTGCCGAGACGCTGGCGACGGGCATTTGTCCCGTCTCGCTGTCGGCACACCTGCGCACCCTGATTCTGCCAGAAGAGCTCGACGACGCGTTTCGCGTCAGCTGCGACAGCCCGTAGACACCCTCCCGCCCGGATTCTACAGCGGGATATTGCCGTTGCGCTTGTACGGCAGCTCCTCGCGCTTGCCGATGACCGCCCGCAGTGAACGATAGAGCGTGTGTCGCGTCTCGGCCGGCTCGATGACCGCGTCGAGATAGCCGCGCTCTTCGGCGATGCGGGGATTGGCGAAGCTCGCGTTGTACTCGGCCGCGAGCTCGGCGCCGCGCTTGACGGGATCAGGATCAGTGCGCAACTGCTTGCCGTAGAGGATCTCGACCGCGCCCGAGGCGCCCATGACGGCAATCTCCGCCTGCGGCCAGGCGAAGTTCATGTCACCCCCGACATGCTTGCTGCTCATGACGATGTACGCGCCGCCGTAGGCCTTGCGCATAATGACACTGAGCTTGGGCACCGTCGCCTCGGCGTACGCATAGGCGAGCTTCGCCCCATGGTCGATGATGCCGGCATGCTCCTGATCGCGCCCGGGCAGAAATCCTGGCACGTCGATGAGCGTCACGAGCGGCAATCCGAAGGCATTGCAGGTACGCACGAAGCGCGCCGCTTTGCGCGACGCATCGATATCGAGCACACCCGCCAAGACACCAGGATTGTTGGCGACGATACCCACCGGGATGCCGCCGAGGCGCGCTAGCCCCACGCGCACGTTCTGCGCCCAGCGTGCGCGCACTTCGAGAAACGTCCCCTCATCGACGATGGTACGCACCACATCGCCGACATCGTACGGACGGTTGGCCTGCGCCGGCACGATGCGCGAGAGCTCGTCGCAGCGGCGCGAAGGCGCGTCCTCACCCGCGTGGACCGGCGGCGACTCGAGGTTGTTCGACGGTAGGTACGAGAGGATCTGGCGTGCCAGCTCGAGCGCTTCGAGCTCCCCGCTGGCGAGAAAATGCGCCACGCCGCTCTTCTCTGCGTGCACGCGCCCGCCGCCGAGGGCCTCGGTGTCAATGTCTTCGCTCGTCACGGCCCGCACGACCTTCGGGCCGGTTACGAACATGTACGAGCTGCGATCGATCATCACCACGAAATCGGTGAGCGCAGGCGAGTACACGGCGCCGCCCGCACATGGGCCCATGAGCAGGGAGATCTGCGGCACGACACCCGAGTAACGCACGTTGCGCACGAAGATCTCGCCGTAGCCGCCAAGCGACTCGACGCCTTCCTGGATGCGCGCGCCGCCCGAGTCGTTGATGCCGATGACCGGACAGCCGTTCTTGCCGGCGAGCTCGATCACCTTGGCGATCTTGAGCGCGTGGGCCTCGCCCAGCGAGCCGCCGAGGACCGTGCGGTCTTGTGAGTAGGCAAAGACCGTGCGCCCTTCGATTTCCCCATGACCGCAGACGACGCCGTCGCCCGGCAGGCTCTTGCCATCCATGCCAAAGTTGCGCGCGCGATGCTGCACGCGTGCATCGATTTCCATGAACGTACCTGCGTCAAAGAGCTGTTCGAGCCGCGCCCGTGCCGAGAGCTCTGCACCACGAACGCCCGTCGTCGGTGCTGCTGCGCGGGGAGCGCTCTCGATGGGTCGTGACTCGACTTTGACCTTCGGCGGCGCCTCAAATGCCGGCTCGCCGCTTTGCCGCTCACGCTCTCGTCGCTTGCGCGAAATCTCTGTTTCCATTTACGCCAGCACCTCCGCCGCACTGCGACGCCCGTGCGCCGCTCGCGACTGTGTTCCTGTCGGCAAAAGCACGCGCGCCACCGCGCGTCCGTCCATCATCTGCACGCGCACATCGGGTGACCCTGCTTCGAGTGCGCTCGCCACCTGCAAGGCTTCGCCGCGAAGCTCGACCTGCCACTCGCCGCCATCGCTGTGGGTGACCACGATGTCACGCATGTCCACACGTGCCCCAATACCGAGCGCCTTGAGCACCGCCTCCTTGACCGCCCAGCGACATGTCAGCGATGCGGCCGGATACTCGTCGGCCTGCGCCTCGTCCTGCTCAACCGCGGTGAAGAAATCGCGCGCAAATCCTGCGTCGCGCTCTTTCACCTTTTCGACGTCGATACCCGGACGAACATTCGCTGATGGCGAGGCAAACGCGAATGCCACACCATCCGCGTGGGTCAAGGACAGATGCACAGTGTCGGTACCCACGATCTCGACCGTCGGGGCGCCCTGCGGATCCGGAACGACGGAGATGTCAGGCGGGGCCAATGTTACGCCATCGCGCCCCGTCACGACCCGTATCACCAGGCGCTTGGCCGCAAGCCTTCCGGCAAGCCAGTCCATGCGGCGCTTGTCGGTCTTCAGGCGTGCGTAGTGCGCGCGCTCGCGCGTCGACAACAAGGAGTCGAGCCAAGTCTCGCCCTGCCGGTCGAGCTGGGCCCGCACTTCGGCAAGCTCCACCTTCTCGAATTCGCCCGCGGCATCCGTCGAGACAAAGCGCTCGTTGGGTGCGAGGGGACGCAGCACCACCGTGCGGTAGCCACGCATTACGTCGAGGACCTTACCACCACCGTCGGCGACCCAGACGTCAAAGGTGCAGCCACTGTCACCGACGCGCAGATTACGTGCCGTCACGCACACGTCCGCACCGACGTCGGTGTCGGCGAGCAAGTGCAACTCCTCAATGCCCGCGGGCAGTGCCATACGCCCCAGCTCCATCATCTCCCACAAGCCCGCCAGCTGAAACCCCGCTTCGCGCAGGTACGGGAGGCTCACGAGCGGCCTCGTCGTTTGGCCCACGAGCCACGCGGGCTGGCTTTCAATGGGCCTCGCCTGCATAGCATCCGTGCGGCGATTCGTCACGTCGGCAAGGACACGGAAAAGCGGTCCATGAAAGTAGCGGGCATAGAGGTCGTCGCGCGTCACCAGCGGCGGCGTCGGCGTCCCATCCATCGACCCTGGCGGCGTAAGTGACGACGAGCGGTCAAAGTGAATGAGCGCTGAGAAGTGCTCGCGGCGCAGGCGTCGCCCCGCAGGACCCGCGAACGACGAGACCAACGTGGCGCGCATGCCGCCCTCGGCACGCTCGAGCTCGATGGCGGCGTCGACCGCCTCGTCCCGATGCAGCTTGAGCGGCGAGCGAAACTCGACGCCGGTCAGGCGCAAGGGTCGCGAGCCGGTCGCGTCCGCGGCTGCCTGCACCATGAGCTCGATGCCGAGCACCCCGGGGAGCACCGGCGTGCCGTCGATGCGATGATCGCCGAGACCCGGATGCCGTGCTAAATCCAGACGCCAGCGATAGACCTCTTTGCCCTCGAGCTGCTCACACGTGTCGAAGAATTCGTGGCTCCAATGGGTCACGCCCGCGGTCCCCGCGGGTGGCTCCGTCGACTCGAAGACACCGAGATCGCCGGCGACCACCACATCTCCCGCAATCACAGACAATGCCAAGTCCGCCCCCAGACGCGCGCCGAGCGCCGCCGGCAAGAGCTCGACACCGTAGGCTTCGAGCACCTGACGTACCGACCCGCGCGTCGCCATGCCCACCTCGTCCCACGCCGTCCAGCCGATGTTGAGCACGCGCCCATCGACCTGCGACAGTGCCGCAAGCAACGCGTTGGCCATGGCGTAGTCTGTTTGACCCGCATTGCCGAAGCGGCCCGCCACTGACCCCATGGTCACGAGTCGCTTGGGCCGCAAGTGCGCAAGCAGCATGATCGCCGCCTGCGCCTTGGGCGCCCAGGTGGCCGCGAAGGCTTCGTCGTCCTTGTCGGTGATCCACTTCGAGGCCTCGTGGCCGGCCCCGTGGACGACGAGATCTACGGCTCCCACGCGCTGGCCGATGGCCGCGAGGACCGCTTCCAGCTCGTCCGCGTCGGCGACGTCGCAGCGCTCGAACTCGACGTCGGAGCCGAGTGTCCGCAGCGTTTCCAGATTCGCGTGCACTTCGAGCTCCGCTCGCGCGTGGGCGAGCCAACGCCCAACCGCCGCTGGCGTGGCCCGCTCGCCCTGCGCCTCCAGACGCTCGCGCGCGCGCTTCCTTTGCGACTCGTCATCGAGTCCAACGATGGGACTCGTCGCCGGCGCCGCGGGCGCGGTGCGCCCCAAGACAACAAAGCGACGCGAACCCCGCTCGGCGAGCTCGCGCAGCACGCGATACGTCACGCCGCGCGCACCGCCTGTCGCCACCACCACGCGCGCCGTGTTGGACGATGGAACGGTTTCTACGAGGTGCGTCCGGCGCAGCGTTACACGCCGGGCGCGGTCAACCCCCACTTCGAGCGGTCCGTCACCGAGATACTCGATGATGGCCCGCTCGGCCGCTTCAGCCTCCGAGAACGACACGGCGACATCGACGGTGACGCAGCGCGCCCCTTCCCACTCTTTGGCGAGACTCTTCCCCAGACCCGCAAGCGTCATCAGGGTGAGCTGGTCATGTAGCTTCCCGGTGCCACGCCCCATCACCATCCAGCCAGCGCCAGGCATGTCTCCTTCG
>CAYHNK010000043.1:0-21309 GCA_964357695.1 uncultured Bdellovibrionales bacterium
CACGGGAGCGGGGACGGCCACCTCGTCGCTGTCGTCATCGTCCTCGTCGAGATCTTTTGGAGCTTTGCCAACGCGGTGTTTGAAATCCGCACGGCGCGTTGGATCTACGGCCTCGTCATGGTCGCGGGCTCCCTCGGTGGGGTCGGCGCCAATCTCGCCACCCACGTGCTCGCGGCCCGCTTTGGCACGGTGGCGACGCTGTGGCTCGTCGTGCCCATGTTGCTCCTCGTCTATTTCGGCGGCCGCGTCCTGGGACGCACCGCGCATGTAGCCCCGCCGGTGGACCAAGCGCGACGTCCGAGCACCCTGCGCGACAGCGTGCGGGTGCTTAGCGAGAGTCGTTACCTCACACTGTTGCTCGTGCTCATTGCGGTCGTGCAAGTGGTCATCACCCTCGTGGACTATCAGTACAACGCGCTGCTCGAGCAGGCGTACCCGCAGATGGACGAGCGCACCGGTATCATTGGTCGCGTTTACGCGATCATCGATGGGGGCTCGATGCTGCTGCAGCTCGCCACCGGTCCCGTGCTGCGTGCCACCGGCGTGCCCGTGGCGCTGCTCATCATCCCCATCTTTCTCGGCTCGGCACTCGCGGGATTTCTTGCGGCGCCACGGTTTCTCAGCGTCGCGGTGGCCAAAGTGGCCAGCAAGGTCTTTGACTACTCGGTGTTTCGCGCCGCCAAAGAGATCCTCTACATTCCGCTGAGCTACGCCGAAAAAACGCAAGGCAAAGCGCTCATCGACATGATGACCTATCGCGTGGCCAAAGGCGGCGCTTCGCTCTTGCTGCTCCTGCTCGCGGCGGCCAGTCTATCGCGACTGAGCGGGCTGTTGGCCTTGGCTCTCATCCTCGTGTGGTGGGGCCTCACGCTCGCCATCGTGCGACGCTATCGCCGCCTCGTCAGTCGCGAGGACGAGCTCGCACCACGCGATGAGGCGGCAACTTGACGCGGACGTCCCCCCCACGGAAGATGGCGCCATGAATTTACCCCACGTACGTGACGTGATGGCCAAGAACCCCGTCACGGTCGATGAGCAAACGCACCTCTCAGACGTGCTGGACCTCATGGAGCAGCGCCACTTCAAGCACCTGCCGGTGGTCCAAGACGGCAAGCTCGTGGGCCTCATCACCGACCGCCAACTTCGCGATGCCCTGCCGTCCGTACTGACGCTGAGCGACCCCGCCGCGCGCCGGCGCTCGCTGGCGGTCACGCGTGTCGGTCAAGTGTGCGTGCGCGACCCGCGAGTCGTCGAGTCCTCGGCCACGGTGCTGCACGCCATCCGCATCATGCGCGAGATCCGTGCCGGCAGCTTGCCCGTCGTCGACGACGGTAAGCTCGTGGGCATCCTCACCTCCGGCGATCTCATCACGCTGCTCGAAACGATGCTCAAGGAATCACACTGACGGACAAGATCGCAGCTTTGGCGCGAGACGTGCTCGTCGCCTACGCGTGCGGCGACGCGCGCATCGAGCCCGTTTGTACCGGGCACATTAATCGCACCTATGTCGTGTACACGGCGCACGAGCGCTTTGTCTTGCAGTGGGTGAACCCCATCTTTGCGGCGTCCATTCACGACAACATCGAGCTCGTCACGCGCCATCTCGAAGAGCAGGGCATGGCCACCCCGCGACTCGTGCGCAACCTAGCCGGCGAGCTCGCGAGCCTCGATGCCGAAGGCGGGCGGTGGCGCCTAATGACGCACGTCCGCGGTGACGTGCACGATGTCGCCCGTGATCCGGACATGTGCGCGAGCGCCGGGGCTCTCGTCGGTCGTTTCCATCGTGCCGTGCAGATTTTGGGCGACAAGCTCGTCACCACCCGCGGCGGCGTGCACGACACCAAGGCCCACCTGGCCCGTCTCGAGCAGGCCGTCGCAAGCCACGAGCAGCACCGCGCCCATGCTCGCATCGCGAAGGTGGCGCAGGCCATCCTCACGCACGCCCGCGCGCTCCCCTCACTCGACGAGCTGCCACAGCGCGTCGTGCATGGGGACCTCAAGCTCTCCAACATCATCTTCGCACCTCCGGGCCACGCGCACTGCCTGATCGACTTGGATACGCTCGGACACATGCCCTTTGTCGTCGAGCTGGGGGACGCTTGGCGCTCGTGGTGCAATTCGCTCGCCGAAGACGACCCCGCGAGCTCGTTCAATCTCGATCTGTTTGCCGGCGCCGTGCGTGGTTACGCCAGCACCGCGCGCGATCTGCTCACCGCGCAGGAGCAGGAGCTCATCGTTGCGGGTATCGAGACCATCGCCGTCGAGCTTGCCGCGCGATTTTGTCGCGACGCACTCGAAGAGCGCTATTTCGGCTGGGACCAACAGCGCTTTGAGGCGGCGTGGGCGCACAATCTCCAGCGCGCGAGCAGCCAGCTCCATCTGGCCGCATCCATCGCGGCGCAACGACAACGTGCCGAGCAAGTTGCGCGAGCAGCGTTTGCGGCACACACGTAGTGCGGCTCATCGATCATCTGCGAACACTCGGGCTTTCGGGCCGAGATGCGCGGGCGTCCTTGGCGCGCGGCAAAGTCTGGTATCGCGACGCACCTACGAATGACGCTGCCCGCGAGGTTGAGCCGGCGCACGTGCGTCTGCGACCAAGCGCACCCAACATCGTCGTCGGGCGCGATCCGGCCATCGTCTTTCGAGACGACGCTCTCGTCGTCGTTTGGAAACCGGCAGGGCTGCTCTCGGTGCCGGCGGCGGGGCGCGTGCGCGACAAGAGTCTGGTCGGCGTCGTGGGACAGATCCTCGGCCAAACGCTCTATGCGGTGCACCGGCTCGACGAGCTGACTTCAGGCTTGATGATGATCGCGCGAGCGCCGCAGGTGCAGGAGACGATGCGCGTCATGTTCGCGGCACACGAGATCGAGCGGCGCTATCTCGCCATCGTACGTGGTGTCTTTCCGACAAAGCCCACGACGATACGCAGCATCATGGTGCGCGACCGGGGCGACGGTCTGCGCGGCCAGGCCGGCGAGGATGTGGATGCGAGTGACCCGACATCCAAGCACGCGGTGACGCACTTCACGTTGGTCGAACAGCTCGGCTCACAGCTAGCCCTCGTCGAAGCGCACCTCGAAACGGGGCGAACACATCAGGTTCGCATCCATCTCGCCGAGATGGGACATCCGGTCTTGGGTGACGGTCTCTATGGCGGTCAGGGCGCGGGGCGGACGATGGCGCGCTATGCGCTGCATGCCTATGTGCTCGGGTTTCGTCATCCAGTGACAGCCGAGCAGCTGCGCTTCGAATCCCCCTTGGCGGACGATCTCGAGAAGTTCTTGCGCGCAAAGCGCACCGGCTCTCAGCTCACGGTGGGGGCTCGCCGGGGCAAGGGCAGCAGATGCCAACGGCCGTAGGCCGCGAATGCCGCCGTGCTCTGTGCTCACTCCTCCAGGCAATAGACGCGGTAGCCGGTAGAGTCACAACCCCTGGCGGTCGTCGACCCATAGTACGACCGCGCCACGGTACCGGCCGATGCGGTGTCGGCGCCGGCACTGGAGGCCCAACTGTTGCACGTCGTGGCCGCCGAGCCTGCGGTGGCAAATCCGGCGGCGCCCAGCCACAGGCCGTAGTTTCCCAGGTACGTGGTGCCGTCGGCTTGCACGTTGATGGGGGCCAGCAACATGTTGGCGGCGAGATCGGTCCAGGCGTCAACCACCGCCACGCCATCGAGGCGCACCCACGGCTCACCCGTGGCGAAGCGGGAGGCCGCCGTAGCGCCGTTCGTGGCGAGCAGCGCCTTGAATGTGCCGGTGAGCCCGGCCGCCGTGGCGTTGTTTTGACACACGGTGTCGGCACCCGCGAGGCCCGTTCCCGAGATGAACGCCGCGCTGCTCACGAAGGCGATGCGCCCCGTGCCGGTCGGCGCCACGAGGGGATTGTTGTAGTCGATGCCAAAGCAGTACAGACGGCTCGCTGCGGTGCATGCGGTCGTCGCATACGACGACCAGATCTGCGTGCCGCTGTCCGCGTAGCCCATGCGCTGATTGCCCGTTGTCGTGGTCCAGGCGGTGCAGTCATACCCGGCGTCGTAGCGGCCCGCGAGGGTGCTGCCCGTCTTTACTTACACGTTGGTGGGGGTTTTGTCCCGGCCGGTTTCTTGCTGTCTAATAGGATATTTGATACCCCGGGCCGCCTGGTCCTGCGGCCGGTCGGCGAACGGTCGGCCGTCTACGCGGAGCCAACCGCGTGCACCACTGAGGCGATCGATGGCGTTGACGGTGCTGGTGGAAAGGTAGGCGCGGTAGGTGCCCGGCAGGCCGGCGCTGGTCGCCCGAGCTGCGCAGATGGCGTCAGCGCCCGCGAGGCCACCGAGGTTGCCGTCGAGGTGAGAAAGACGAGGTTGTTGATGCTGTAGGAGAGCTGTACCACGCTCGAGTCGGGCAATCCTGTGTGGCAGGCCACCACCCAAATCGTGGGCGCGACGACAACGCTCGATCCCAGCGTGCCCGTGCCCGCGCACGAGGGCGTCGTGACGCCGTCCGTCGTGTAGTAGAACTCGGCACCGACCGTGGACGACGAGAACGTCACGACCGTGTTCGCCGCGACGCTGCCGCTCGGCGGATCGGCGATGGGGGCGCCCACCTGATTGTAGGTGATCGTGTACGCTGCCGACGCGGCGGCGCTGGTGAGCATGCCACTGCGCGTGGCAATCGCCCGCAGGGTCATGCTCGTGCCGTGTCCGGCGACGGCGATGGGCGTGGAGTACGTAGGAGATCCCGACGTTGGCGTACTGCCGTCGGTGGTGTAGCGAATCGTCGCGCTCGAGGTGGTGGTGCTGATGGCCACCAGTTGATCGGCGTCGTAGGTCCCCCCGATGGGCGAAAACGTCGGCGTCGCCACTTGGTTGTAGACGATGGCGTAGATCCCTTCGACGACCTCGCTCGGTGCGGTGACGTCGCTGGTGGCGATGGCCTTGATGGTCATCGTCGTCCCGTGGCCGGTGACGGCAATCGGCGCGCTGTAGATCGAGGCCGCCGTGGTCGGCGTGGTACCGTCGGTCGTGTAGTAGATCGTCGCGTCCGGCGTCGTGGTGGTGAGGGTCACCGACTGGTTGCTGCTGAACGTGCCGGGCGTCGGCGACAAGCTCGGCGTCGCTGCCGCGGGATAGGTGATGACGAACGTGCCCTCGACTGCGGCGCTGTCGTCCATGCCGGACTTTCTCGCCATGGCCCGAATCGTCATCGTTGTCGCGTGTCCCGAGACCGAGATGGGGGCCACGTACGCGGTCGAGCTACGCGTGGGCGCACTGCCGTCGGTGGTGTAGTGGATCGTGGCGCCGGACGTCGCGCACGACAGCACGACCTCCTGGTCTGCGCCGAACGTGCCGGCGGCAGGGTCGAACGTCGGGGTCGCAACCACCGACCGACTCGTATCGCCGCCGCAGCCCCCTACAGCGACGGCCGCGACAGCACAGACTGCGCACGCGCGCCACAGACTCGAAATTCTCGTCATACGCATGATGATGTCCCCTTGTGGTCAGCTCCCCCGCGATCCTTATAGCCCAAGATGGCCCGCGGGGGGCACAAATTTCGGGGTGCCGTGGCGGCGTTCGCCGTCGCGGGACCCTTTGTCCAAGCGCTCGGGCGCGCGCGCTGTCTCGCGCAAGGCTGCTGCCACGGCGCACCGACCCAGGACGCTCTCGGCATCCGTTATCACCACTCTCGCGGCTCGTGTGATGCCTGGCTAGTAGCCCCACACGCTCCCATGGCAGGATGCGCGGATGACAAGCACCTGTGCGCTCTTGGCGGTGACGGCGAAATGTCTGGCGGTCAGTGCCCTCGGTCCCGCGGACGCCGACCTTGTGGATCTGCCTCCATCCGATGTCGAGGAGCTGCGCCTCTGGCCCGCCGCGCTGGAGACCGGCGGCATTCTGGCGCTCGAAGTCCTCTGGTACGAGTGGCAGATCGAGCTCAACAAGAAGGACTTCGACTTCGCGCGCACCTGGGCCGGGCAGCGGCATCGCTATGAGCGTCTGTACGGCTTGCGTTTCGACAACAACACCTTCGGCATCAACATGGGGCACGCCTACTACAACGGGTCGTTCTACTACGACGTCGCCCGCGTGCTCGGCGGCTCGTTTCTAGAGTCCTGGCTATTCACGCTGGCGGTTTCGACGCTGTGGGAGATGACCATCGAGCATCGCGAGGTGCTAAGCCTCAACGACACCCTTGTGACGCCGGTGGGGGGCGCGGCCATCGGCGAGGCCTTCTACCAGCTGGGGCTCTTGTTTGCCCGCGGCTCCCCGACGGTGCTCAACCGCGTCTTGACGACGCTGCTTTCGCCCGCCCAGACCGTCAACGACCTCGCTGGGCTGACGCACGTGACGCGTACGTCTGACGTCGATCGTTTCGGGTTGCCCAGTGATGTGCGCCACGAGCTGGTCCTCGGTGTCGGGTACGCCAGCAGCACCCGTGGTTCATCCCAGCACGACGCCACGTCAGAGATGGAGCTGCGTCTCGACACCGAGCTGTGGAACGTGTCTGAGTACGGCCACGCGGGATCCGTATCGCGCTCGTTGCCCGCGGGCGCCCTCTCGCGGGTGAGCGTGCTCTACGCGTTGCAGCGCGACGAGCTCCATGACCTGCGCGTCTTCACCGAAGCGTCCGTGTGGGGCCACTACTGGCAGGCATTGGGCGAAGGGGACGACGCGCTGCGTGGCTATGCACTGTTCGCAGGGGTGGCGACGGCCTTCGACATGTCCATCGCGCGCTTGCCTGACGTCACGGATTTCTTGGGGGCGATGCACGTCGTGGGACCCAGTGTGGCGGCCACCTGGTTTGCGGGTCCGCTGCGCGTCGACGCGCGCCTTGCGGGCTATGTCGACTTCGCCATGGTGCGCTCCATGGCCATCGACGAGCTGGAGGCCACCGAGGTCGTAGGAAACACCAAGTCGGTGCTCGCCGACGAGCGCTACACCTACGCCCTAGGCGTCACGGGTCTGGCTCGACTCGGAGCCCGCTGGCGGCGCGTCGGTGTGGAGGTCAGCTGGGAGCAGAACGGCTACGACTCGGTGGAGGGTCGCGATCGCTACCAGCAAGGCTCCACGAGCCCCACCGGCTACGTTCACCAGGGCGTCGTGGAAGACTTCAACGTGCGCGAGGAGCGACGAATGTGGGCCGGGACCCTGAGCCTCCAGCTCGCCCACAACGTCGCCGTACGCGCCAGCGCAGAGGACTGGATGCGCCGCGGCTCGGCCAAGGACGTCGTGGCTCTGCGTCGCGATCGACGTGGGGGCGTCTCGCTGCTCGGGGTGTTTTGACCCGCGGGAGAGTCAGTGGAAAGGCAAATGCCGGTCAGATGACGAACGGAATAAAGCGCCGCGTGCGGCGCATGTAGGCGCGGTACTCGGGCCCGAAGAAGGTGACGCACTCGGCCTCGTCGGCGCGTGCGGTCAGTACCAGCGCAACGGTCGAAACCAGGCCCAGCAACGCGCCCGGCATCGACGGCCGCTTGAAGAATATGCCCCAGGTGAGTAGCAGCAGCGACGAGTACAGCGGATGACGAATATATCGGTAGATGCCGCTCGTCACGAGCTGCGTTGTGCGCTCGAAGGCGAGGAGACTGGCGTCGGACGGCCGTTGTGCAACCGGCCTTCCTTGCCGGCGCAGCAGCATCGTCCCCCACACCACCGGGACGCAGGAGGCAACGAGCAGGAACCAGGCGACGAGCTGACGCGGGCCGAATGGGTCCACGAGCCAATACGCGACGTTGACGAGAAAGAGCGCAGCGATGGCTTCCCAGGCGACGAAACGGAAAAAGCCGTGCGACCGCGGGTGCCGCAGCGACGAGCGCGACACGAAGGCTAGGACCGCCGTAACGAGGACGAACGTGACAGCTCGCCAGAGCATGTCCCTCTTCTACGTCAGGAGAGACCCGCGAGCGAGGCGTGGGGACGGGTGCACGTACACCCCGGGCTCAACGGCGCTTGCAAGCTCGACCATGGCAGCCGCCACCGCATCGCCGGCGATGCCGCGATACTGGCGCAAGGGTCCCTGCAGGAGAAAGCCGAGGCCCCGCATGGCCAGCGCACCGATCTGTTCGCCGAAGCGCTTGTGCGCCCGCTCGCCCAGCAGCAACGACGGTCGCAGAATATCGAGACGGGCAAAACCCACCTGCTGCAACGCCTCTTCGAGCTGGCCTTTGACCCGGCTGTAAAAGACCGTGGAGCGCGATGAGGCGCCCAGGGACGAGACCGAGAGGCAGTGCTGAGCACCAACGGCGTGCGCCGCCCGGGCGACGGCCAGCGGGATGTGGTGATCGACGCGTTGAAACTCCTCTTGCGAGCCGGCCTGCTTGATGGTGGTGCCCATGCAGTTGAACAGCGTCGTGCCGGGCGGCAAGGCCCATGAGCCGGGGTCGTCAAAATCCACCACGCGCCAGACGAGCTTCGGGTGGGAGCGGTGGCTCGGGCGTCGCGCCAGAACCGTCACAGCGGCGCAGCTCGGCGTAGCGAGCAGGCGTTCGACCACCAGGCTTCCCACGAGCCCAGTGGCGCCGATGACGAGGGCGTGTTGGTCGCTCATCGGCGCATGATGCAGTGACACCGGCGGCGTGTCCATCGTACAATCGTGTGCGACGTCGGCGGCGAGCTTCGTGGAGATGTCGGGTGCAACTTTGAGCGGGCAGCTGTTCTTGCTCGCGTGAGGAGGACTGCCATGCGTGTGGTAAAGAAAGCTCTCTTGTGGGTCGTGAGCACTGCGATCCCGGTTACCATCGCCGCCTGCTATGGCGTCGCCTACCGCTTCTCCCACTCCCAGAGCGGCCGCGTGCTCGACGCGGCGACAAGCAACGGCATCGCCGGCATTGAGGTCACGTGCCTCGTGGCTGACGGAGAACAGTCCACCACCTACAGCCGCGAGGATGGCGCCTTCGAGCTGCCGTACGAGGAACCCTGCGACAGCGTGCGTGCCGCGGACGTAGATGGCGCCGAGAACGGGGGCACCTACGCCACCGAGACGGTGCCGTTCGACGAAAACGCCGATGAGCTCGTCATCGAGCTCGACGCGCAGCCGTAGTCGCGTGACTTGGCGCTCGCACACGCCGAGCCTGCGACGGCTGCTGCATCCGTTGTATCGCAGCCTCGAGACGAGTGTGCATCCCTTGCGCTATCTCTTTGTCGAGATCACGCAGCGCTGCAATCTCGCCTGTCGCCACTGCGGCAGCGACTGCACGAGCGCGACACATCCTCGCGAGCTCAGCACCGACGAATGGCTCGCCTTCTTCTCCTATCTGGGACGGCACTTTGATCCGCGGCAGCTCGTGCTCGTCGTCACCGGCGGCGAGCCGCTGTGCGCGCCGGCGTTCGAGAGCTTGCAGCGCGGCCTGCGCGACAACGGGCTGCGCTGGGGCATGGTGACCAACGGCTACGCGCTAAGCGAGCGGCGCCTGCAACACGCCATGGCGCACGGGCTCGTTAGCGTCACCATCAGCTTGGACGGTCTTGCCGCCGCGCACGATTGGTTGCGTGGGGTCGTCGGGTCGCACGAGCGCGCGGTGGATGCCATCGGCCGGGTGGCTCAGAGTAGCCTGCCGTTTTTCGACGTGGTCACCTGCGTCAACCCGCGCAACCTCGGCGAGCTCGACGCCATCGATGCGCTCCTGACGAGCCTGCGGGTGCCTGCGTGGCGACTGTTTTCGATCTTCCCCAAGGGTCGCGCCAAGGACGCGGGCGAGCTCGCCCTGAGTGACGCCGAGCTGGCCAAGCTCTTGGCGTGGATCCGTGCGCGGCGTGAGTGCGCCAACGCGCACGGTCCGCGGGTGCAGTTCAGCTGTGAAGGCTACGTGCCGCCTCCACTCGATGCCGCGATCCGCGACGAGCCCTACTTCTGTCGCGCGGGCATCAGCATTGGCTCGGTGCTGTGCGATGGCGCCATCTCCGCGTGCCCCAACATCACGCGCGCGCTCGTACAGGGCAACATCCGCAATGACGATTTCAAGACGGTGTGGGACGAGCGCTTCGGCGCATTGCGCGACCGCTCGTGGATGCGCCGCGGCGCGTGCGAGAGCTGCGGCGACTGGAGGCGCTGCCAAGGCAACTCGCTGCACTTGTGGGACGAGGAGGCGCAGGCGACGGGTCGGTGCTTTCGTCCACAGCCAGGTTGAGTCAACCACTTGTCGTCAGTACTTGAACGCTGATCGGGGTGATGGACAGCCCCACCAGCCACGGCCTAGACTGTCGGCTCGTATGTCGAAGGCATTCGTCAAGGAAGACCAACAGGAGCTGGAAGTCGACCAGCAGACTGCTGCACTCCCCTCGGGCACGCAGCACATCAGCGCCGCCGGTCGCCGCCGCTTGGAGCAAGAGCTCGACCAGCTCTGGCGGGTGGAGCGCCCCCGTGTCACGCGCGAAGTCGAGGCCGCCGCAGCGCTCGGGGATCGCTCGGAGAACGCCGAGTACATTTACGGCAAGCGGCGGCTGCGCGAAATCGATCGGCGACTGCGTTTTCTCAAGCGCAAGCTCGAGCATCTGGTGGTCGTCGACGCCCAACCGCCGCGGCTCGACCGCGTCTACTTCTGGGCCTCGGTGACGGTTCGCGATGAACAGGCGAACGAGCGCACGTACCGCCTCGTCGGTGGCGACGCGATCGATCTCGAGAAGCGCTGGGTGAGCGTTGCTTCTCCGATGTGCCAAGCTCTGCTCGGCACGGGCGTGGGCGATGTGGTCATCGTCAAACGCCCCAAAGGTGACGTCGAGCTCGAGATCGTCGGCATTCGCTACGACGAGTGAGCAGGGGAATCGTCACCCCGGAGTACGCATGGCGCGCCTGACTCGTTACCGAACATCTCTCTTTGCCACGGTGGTCTTTGGCGGCGCTGCGGTGCTCGCCTCAGACAGTGCCGACGCTGAGCCACTCGCCTGTGGCGATTGCCACCAAGAGAAGATCGCCGCCGCGTCCATCCACGCCGAGCTGGCATGCGGCGACTGTCACAGCGATATCAAAGACGTTCCGCACGGCGACGAGCGCTTGCGCGGTGATGCCGTCTGCGCCCAGTGTCACGACGTTGGCAAAGCCCTCGCTGCGTCGGTGCATGCTGAGGTGGCCGGATGCAGCGATTGCCACGGCGCGCCCCACGCCATCTTGGCGGTCGATGCCTCGGACTCACCGGTGCAAGGGCGCCAGCAGCCTGACACTTGCGGCGCCTGCCACGAGGGTGATCTCATCCGCGCGTTTCGCTCCAGCATCCACGGCCACGCTCTCTTGGTGGCCGGGCTCACGGTGGCGCCGAGCTGTAGTGGTTGTCACGGCAGCCATAGCATCGCGCACGTCGCCGACGACGCATCGACCGTTTCCGCCCACGAGCAGCCTAAGACCTGCGGCAGCTGTCATCGCTTCATTGTCGAGACGTGGCTCGAAGGCGCCCACGGACGAGCATGGAGTCGTGGTCTTACGCAGGCGAACGGCATGTCGGTGCCCACGTGCGCCACCTGCCACTCCTCGCACAGCATTCGCGTGCCCCGCGAGCGCGCTGCTCGTCTGGCGAGCGCTGAGGTCTGTGGTCACTGCCATACCGGCCGTTACTCCTCCTACCGCGATGGCTTTCACGGGCAGGCCTCGAGCGTGGGCTTTGTGCAGGCCGCTGTCTGCGCCGATTGCCACGGGCCGCACGCCAACCTGCCGGCTTCAGACCCGCACTCGACCATTCATCCGGACCACCTGCGGGCCACGTGTGGCGTGTGTCACGGCCAGGTGCCAGCGGGCTTTGTGAGCTTCGATCCACACAGCGATCCGAGTGACCCCGAGGGCAACCCCGTGGTGCATTGGATCTACGTGCTGATGAGCGGTCTGCTCTTGGGCGTCTTCGGCTTCTTCGCGCTGCACAGCGCGCTGTGGTTGCAGCGTACGGTCGTGGCATGGCACCGCGGTGAGCTCGAGCGCCACGTCACCCGTGACGGTCCTTGGGTGCGGCGCTTTGCGCCTGCGCACCGCGCCACCCACGTGGTGGTCATCGTCACGTTCTTGTTGCTTGCCTCGACCGGTCTGCCGCTCAAATTCCACCACACCGCCTGGGCCGATTGGGTGGTCGCCGTCTTCGGTGGCTACGACGCCGCGCACGCCCTGCATCGGCTCGCCGCCGTCGGCACCTTGGGCTACGTCGTCTTTCACCTCTACTACCTCGGTCGACGTCTCTTTCGCGACCACGATCTCGGCATCCTCCTCGGCTGGACGTCGATGGTGCCCGGTCCGTCAGATCTCACCGACCTCTACAGCAACCTGCGCTATTTCTTCTACTTGGGGCCAAAGCCCAAGCTTGGCCGCTGGACCTATTGGGAGAAGTTCGACTACTTCGCCGTTTTTTGGGGTATCCCGGTGATCGGTCTCTCGGGGCTCATGCTGTGGTTGCCGACGCTGTTTACGAGCTGGCTGCCGGGCTGGGCCTTGAACGTGGCCTTCGTCGTGCACAGCGACGAGGCGCTCCTGGCCACCGGCTTCATCTTCATCTTTCACTTCTTCCATACCCACCTGCGGCCCGAGAGCTTCCCGCTCGACCCGGTGGTGTTCGTCGGCTCGATGCCACTATCGCGCTTCAAAGACGAGCGCGCGCGCGAGTACGAGCGACTGGTCTCCCGCGGTGAGCTCGAGCGCTATCTCGTCGACGCCCCGAGTCCTGAGGCGCTGGCGCGGGCGCGCGTCTTCGGCTTTGTCGCTCTGACGATTGGCCTGGCGCTCGCTGTCGGCATTCTGGCGAGCTTGGCGGGAGCGTAGATCGCGGGCGTTCCCAGTTTCCTAAGCTGGCGCGACCAACAGATGAACCCTTGAGGTCATCTGGAGGCCATCATGAAACGCCTGCTTGCCAGTGTCGCGCTGTCGCTGTCCTATGGCTGCATTCCGGCCACCCAAGAGGGCGCGCCCCCGACTCCGAGTCAGCAGGCCGAGCCGGGCCATGCGGACGCTGACCGCCGCTTTGCCGCCCCGCCCGATGGCCCTCGCGACGAGGCCGGTCAATGGGAACCGCCGCCGGGTCCCTCGGGTGCGCCGCCACGCGAGAGCGAGCCCCGCAGACGCACTGCGGCACCCACCGCGGCTGAACCGAGCGCGGGAGCCGCTTCCGAGGCGACCGGAAGTGTTGGCGGCATGGCCTACGATAAAGCCGCGCCCGCAGAACGACCGCGGGCGAAGGCCGACGTCGACGATCGCCCAGGCCTCGGCACGAGCTGGGGCGAGACGCGCTACTCGGCGGTCAGCGACGTGCCCTTCGAGCGGGACGGCGGTCGGCCAAGCTACAGCGCGGCGTTGCACTACAACGACCAGCGCGGCGCCTACGCGCTCGCCGGGGGTGACTCCGCGGCGCGTGCTACCACCGCCGCCATCGACCTCGGCGCGGCGCTCACCGTGTGGCTGCGTGACGAGTACGGCAGCGGCCTCGCCGCCTATCGCGGCAACGGTCGCACCGTGGCCGTCGGGCAGCAAGGTCAGCGCTACACCATCGTCGTGCAGAACAACACCAACGAACGCTTCGAGGTGGTGCTCAGCGTCGATGGTCTCGATGTCATCGACGGTGGCGATGCGGGCTACGGCAAGCGCGGCTACCTCGTCGAGGCCTACGGCAGCGTCGAAGTCGATGGCTTTCGCCAGAGCGAGGATGCGGTGGCGGCCTTTCGCTTTGGCACCGTGCGCGACTCCTACGCCGCCCGCACGGGCTCGGCCCGCAACGTCGGGGTCATCGGCGCCGCCGCCTTCGGTGAGCGCGGCTATACGGCCCGCCTGCGTGCCTATCAAGATCGGATCTACAGCCTGCGTATCAACGGCGTCGAGGTCGAGCGCCGCAGCCATGCCGATCCCTTCCCGAATCGCTACGCGACGCCGCCATTGCAGTCCGCGCGCTGAGCCCGGTGAGTAAGCGAGGCCGCTAGCGTCGGGCGTCGAGGGCACCACTGCGCATGAGCTCGGCGATGGCATCGAGGCCATACGGCTCGTCGAGCAGGGCCACGTGCTCACCGAGTAGGTCGCCAAAGTGCTCGCGGATGTAGGCAATCATCGTGCTGCGAAGATCGGGACCGCTCGCCGAATCAAAAAAACGCTGCTCGTTCATGAGATCCTCCGCAGTGCCGTGAGATCGCGCAGGAGCGGGCACCAACGCTCTGCTCCTTTGTAACGCGATCGGCATCGACGGCAAGTTTTCGGCAAGCGTGACGCTCAGTACAGCAACGCCTGCGCGCGGCCGGCGTCGTAGCGCTCGGTGCCGCTGGTGGCGACGGCCATGATCGCATCCAGGCTCTCCCCGCGGTCGAGCGCTTCACGCACGGCGGCGTTGCCGGTGAGTAGATCGATGGCCGGCACATCGTCGCGAAACTCGTAGCGCTCGGTACGCCAGGCAAATTGTGCAGGCCAAAGTGATCGTAGGGCGAGCAGCACGGCGATACCGGTGCGCAGCGGCAAGAAGAGCTCGCGGTGGGTGACGTGCAACTGCACGCCACCGCAGCGCCGTCCGGCATGCTTGTGAAAGGTCGGCTCAAAAGCGAGCGGTCGTATCATGAGACCCGGCAGCTCGTAGGCGGTCAGCGCCCGGGCCAGCGTTCGGGCGTCGACCCACGGCGCGCCGAAGATCTCGAACGGCCGCGTGGTGCCTCGTCCCTCGGAGACGTTGGTGCCTTCAAGGAGGCACAGGCCCGGGTAGACGAGCGCAGTCGCGAGCGTCGGCATGTTGGGGGACGGCATGACCCACGGCAGGCCGGTATCATCAAACCACTGCGCACGCTGCCAACCCTCGCACGGCACGACATCGACGCGGCAGCCGATCCCGAACGCGTCGTTGTACAGGCGCGCAAGCTCGCCCACCGTGAGCCCGTGGCGTTGCGGGATCGCGTACAGACCGACAAAGCTCTCCAGACCCGCGGTGATGCCGCCGCCTTCGACGCGCGTACCGCCAATCGGGTTGGGGCGATCGAGCACGACCAAACGCGTGCGGGTCTCGGCGCAGACGCGCATCGCCAACGCCATGGTGGCAGCGTAGGTGTAGTAGCGACTGCCGATGTCCTGGATGTCAAAGACGAGGGCATCGAGGTCGGCGACGTCCTCGTGGCGCACACTCAGTGACGCAAAGCTGTCGCCGTAGAGACTCCGAATCGGCAACCCCGTGTCCGCGTCACGGGCGTCGCCGACGGCGATCATGTCCTGGGCCTCGCCGCGCAGACCATGCTCGGGGCCAAAGAGCCGTACGAGATCGATCTCCGGGTGGGCGTGCACGAGGTCGGCGGCGTGGCGCAAGTCATGATCGACCGCGGTGGGATTGGCCATCAGCCCGATACGCGCGCGGTCACCGAGCCAGCGACGTGGTTGCGCCAGAAGGCGTTCGAGTCCCGTTTGCATCGGCACGGTATGCTAGTTTTTGCCCGCTCGGTCCAGGTGCGCCGCGCTAGGAAGGCCTGGCCATGCGCCCCCGCCAGAGCGCGAGCAGCACCACGAGCAGCACCGCACCGGCGGCAAAGTAGAACCAGTCGCCACTCGTCTCGACGGCGTCGGTCGTGGGGGGGATGACCGCCGGCGTGCTCGCGATCATCGGCGCGGCGTCGACGGGTTGCCCGGCGGTGAGAGCATCACCGCTCTTGTCGTAGGTGAGCTCAAAGCGCAGCGTCTGCCCGGCTTTGACCGGTCGTAGAGCGCCACGGTGATAGGTGAGACCATCGGCGCGGGTCGAGGTCTCACCGGCGGTTGGGGTCGTGTGCAGATCCTTGGCGTCGCGCGGCTGTTGCACCTCGACGCTCACCGCCGCGACGTCGAGCGGGCTTGTGAGCGCCAGCCTGAGACGCCGCGTGTCGCCTTGGCGCGCGAGCGGCGCATAGTATTCCACCTGCCCCTTGGGCCCGGGCATGGTGACGCTCAGCACCCCCTCGTTGCCGCGCACCTCGTAGCGATAGTCGGCGTTGAGCAGCTGCTCATTCTCACCCAGATAGGCAACCGCGTGCGGCCGCGCGACACTCCCTGGCAGCGGCAGCTCGAGGGTCGCCGGTAGGATCGCGGTTGCGGCCACCTCGAAGTGATAGATGACGAGCGCTTCCGGGCGGTCGTAGTCGGGCCAGATGGAGATGGTGAGCGAGGCGAGGGCCGGCGCCGCGGTCGCGGCCCTGGGGAGCACGGGCGTCGCCAGCAGCAGGATGAGTCCGAAACGCATGGCGTTCTCCTTCACGGCTTGATGCCGCGCGATGTCGTATAGCGAAGTCGGCGAGCGTAACCAAGGACTACGGCGCCGCCACCCGCTCCGGCTCCGAGAGTCGCAGATAGCGCGGCACCAGCGTATCGAGGGTGTCGTAGTCGGCGCGCCGCAGGCGCTCGGCAGCAAGCAAGACAAGCGGGCCACCACGCGGCACGACCGACGTCACCGGGATCGTGCCGAGCACGGCGAGCCCCGGTGCCATCTCGACATCGTCTGTGATGAGCCGTGAGACGCCACCGAGCTCTGTGAGCCGCGCCGCGAGCATCGACATCGTCATGCAGCAGTCGTCCATGACGGCGGTCGCCGCGGTCGCGCTCACCTCATACGCGCCGGCAAACACTTCCCCGCGTCGCGCATCGCGCAGTGCCACGACGCGGCCGGGTCCTGCCGAGAGCGCCAAGGTCGCTAAGCTCGACACACCGACGAGCGGCACGTCGGCGCCGAGCGCCAGACCCTTCGCAAGCGAGAGCCCTACCCGCAGGCCGGTAAATGATCCGGGGCCGTTGCCAACGACGACTGCGCGCAGGGTCCCAAGCGCGAGTCCCGTCTCTTCGAGCGAGCTTGCCAGGCGCGTCGACAGGGCTTCTGACGGCATGGCGCGCGACGTCAAGGCGTGCTCGACAACCTCGTCCTCGCGCCAGCCCACCATACACAGCACACCCGTGGGGCCCGATGTATCGAGCGCCAAGAGTGGTCCCCGAAGGTCGCGTGCCAGCTCGCGCAGCGCCACGGCCACCTCATCGTCTCGGGCGTCGCGCGCCATCGACTAGCCGAGCACGTAGCGCAGGATGTCGTTGCGAAACACGAGCACCATCAGCAAGAGCAGCAGCGCCAGCCCGACCGCGTTGGCGACCTCGCGCGTGCGCGTTGAAGCGGGCCGTCGGCGCACGGCTTCGATGCCGAAGAACAATAGATGGCCGCCGTCGAGCACCGGCACGGGCAAGAGATTGAGCATGCCGAGATTGACGCTGATGACGGCCAACATGCGCGCAAAGAACTCGAAGCCGCGCTTGGCGCTCTTTTCGGCAATAACAAAGAGCATGATGGGACCGCCCATGGTGTCGATGGGAATGTGTCCGGAAATCATCTTGCCGATGCCGCGCGCAATCAGCGTCATGTCCTCGCCCACCTGCTTTGCCGCGACCGTGACCGCCTCCGGCAAGGACACGTTGCGCTCAAAGAGGTAGGTGTCGATGACCTCGCCGTCATTGTGCGCGCCGAAAACGTACTGCGTGTGGCGGTTTTTGAACTCGTCGGTGACCGAGCGCTCATCGAGGTGCAGCTCGCTCTCGTGCACGGCGCTGCCACGTTGGTAGGTGAGGGTGAACGCGTGGCGCGCGTCTGCTCCCTGAAAGGCGGCTAGATCGAGCTCCCAGACGTTGATCGGTTGCTCGACCCGCTTACCTTCGCCGCTCGTGCTCACCAGGCGCAACAGTCGGTCGCCCGCGGCAAGCCCCATGCGGCTCGCCGGTGTCTCGCCTTCGACCTGGGTGACCACGACGTTCTTGCTCACCAGCCCGGTGTAGCCCCAGGCCGCGTCCGCACTGCTGACGAGCTCGGCCGGCACACCGGCAGGCCGCTCGCCGACGGGAACGAGACTGATCTCCATCTGAGTGCCTGCGCGCTCAAGCGTGAGGCGTACGAGCTCGCCGGCCGGAGTTGCCGCCACCGCGTCGCGCAGCTCATGCCAGGCGCTCACCTTGCGGCCACCCACCTCGCGCACGACGTCATCGGTCTTGACCCCGGCGTGCGCCGCGGGACTGCTGAGATCGATGACGGCGACGACGGGCTTGAGGTATTGCAGCGAAATGCCGATGCGTCCACGCGTCTGCTCCTCGTTGAACACGTCTGCTTCGGCGTGCGCTTCGGGCAGCACCTCCACTTGGTGCGCGGCACCGTTGCGCTCGTAGACGAGCGCGAGAGGCTCACCGGGACGAAAGCGGATGGCGTCGCGCAGGGCGTCCCAGTCGCCGACGGCCTGGCCATCAACTTGCACGATGCTGTCCCCGGGCCGCACGCCGGCCTGCCACGCCGGCCCTCCGGGCGTCACCACACCGAGACGCGTGGCGCCGAAGGTGTGCGTGCCCGAGAACATCACGAGATAGACCACGAGAGCCAACAGCAGATTCGCGGCCGGCCCGGCGAGCGCTATGATGGCGCGCTGCCAGACGGGCTTGTGTGAAAATGCCCGCGGTCGCTCCGCGTCGCTCACCTCCATATCGGGAAGCTCGCCGAGCATCTTCACATAGCCGCCGAGCGGTAAGAGGCTCAGGCGATACTCGGTATCGCCACGCGTGACACTCAACAGGCGCGGTCCAAAGCCAAACGAGAAGCGTAGCACGCGCACGCCGAAGGCCCGTGCGGCAACAAAGTGCCCAAGCTCGTGAAAGAGCACCAGCGCGCCGATGAGCAGCCCGAACCAGTGCAGGTTTTGCACGACATAGAGAAAGTCATTCATGGATGGCGGATCCTTTTGGCATCAAGAGACAACCCAGCGAAGGTAAACACTCACCGCGGGCGCCGCAAACATGACGGCGTCGAAGCGGTCGAGCACGCCACCATGGCCGGGAATGAGATGCGAGCTGTCTTTGACACCGCTGCTGCGCTTGACCATCGACTCGACGAGATCTCCGAGCATGCCCATGACGGCCGTGATGACGCCGAGCGCGACGGTGTGACCCAGCGACAGCTCGAGGGCAGTGACGTAGCGCACGAGCAGTGCCGCGGCGATGGCGCCGCCGAGCCCGCCGAGCGCTCCTTCGAGGGTCTTCGCTGGGGAAATCACCGGGTAGAGCTTGTGACGGCCGAACAGCCGGCCCGCAAAGTATGCACAGGTATCCGCCGCCCATGTGCCGAGCAGCGCCACGAGCGTAAGGCCGAGACCCTGGGGCAGGGCGCGTAGCATCGCCAGATGCACGAGCAGCGCGCCGCAGTAGAAAACACCAAGCATCGCCGTGCCAAAGCGCGTGAGTGCGGTGGGAATGGGCTCCGGGCGTGCGAGTACCAACATGGCTAAGGCGATGGTGATGGGCGCAATGAGCTCGCCGACGCCGAGCGCGGGGATACGGCCCAGGATCGCGAGCGCGACGAGCGCGGTGCCGAGATAGACGCCCACTTTGAGCGCATACGAGCCCTTGCCGACACCAAGCTGCATGTACTCCCAGGCACCGGCGAGGCTGAGCGCGAGCACCGTCGCATCGAGCGCGAGGCCGCCGCGCACGACCACGTAGAGCAAGAGTGGCGCAAAGACCAGCGCCGTAAGCGCCCGTGTGAGCAGCACGCGCTAGGGTCCCTGCTCGAGCAAGAGCTCGTCGCCGGTCGGCAGCTCGCCAAGCTCGTAATCGCTCTCGACGACCTCCGTGACGAGTGGCTCGCCGAGCGCGCCAAAGCGCCGCTCGCGGGCGGCAAACTCCCACAGCGCCGCCGCCAGATCGGCGCGGCCAAAGTCCGGCCACCGCACGTCGGTAAAGTAGAGCTCCGCGTAGGCGCTTTGCCACAGCAGGAAGTTCGGGAGGCGCTTCTCGCCGGAGGTGCGAATGACGAGATCGGGATCGGGCATGAGCGCCGTGTCGAGCCGGGCTTCGAGCGCCGCTTCGTCGATGGTCTCGGGGCTGATGCGCTTGGCTTTGACGTCCAGCACCAAGCGCCGTACCGCGGCGACGAGCTCTTCACGGCCGCCGTAGTCAAGGGCCAGCGTGAGCGTCATGCGACGATTGCCCGCGGTCTCCTCGCACAGCGCCGTCACCGCCTCGCGCGTCGAAGCCGGCAGGCGCGACAGGTCACCAATCGTCGACAAGCGGATCTCATTTTTCATGAGCGTATCGCGCTCGCTGCGACAGTAGTCTTCGAGCAGCTGCATCAGACCCGCCACTTCGATGGGCGGTCGGCGCCAGTTCTGCACCGAGAACGAGTAGAGCGTCAGGTAGGCGATATCCAGCTCGCGCGCGTAGGTCGTGATCGCACGCACGACGTCCGCGCCACGGCGGTGGCCTTCGAGGCGTGGCTGGTCGCGGCCCTTGGCCCAACGTCCGTTGCCATCCATGATGATGGCGATGTGCGTCGGCCGCTGCGCCTTCGGCGGTACATCAATGACTGCTGTCATGGTTGTGTTCAGTCCTAGGCGACTTCGTCGCTCGGCGGCTCGAGCGCCACTTGCGCCACCATGCTAAAGACAAAGAGCAACATCCCTGCAGCGAGAAAGGCCACCGGGTAGCGCACAAAGCCTTCGGGCGCAAACGGCCCGCTCGCGGCTCGCACCACCTGTCCGAGGGCCATGATCACGGCAACACTCCCGGCAGCCGAGCAGAGCAGGGCCGCCGAAAACCGCGGCGCAAGAGCAGCAAGCCCCAACGCCGCCAGGGCACCAAGCGCGAAGCCGGCCCAGTAGGCATCGAGCTCCAACCCTTTGACGACAAAAACACCCATACAGCAGCCACCCGCGGCTGCCAAGAGCACAACCCGCAGCACTTTGACGAGCAAATACCCGGCTCCGGCAACGAGCAACGCCGTCGGCACGGCGACGTACCAGCCGCGTACGTGCATGAGGCGCGCGAGCATGAGACCCACGCCCCACCCGACGGCCGCCGCCCCGAGCGTCATGTAGATGCGAAACCAGCGCAGCCCGAGCACCAGCATCGACAGGGCGACGAGCACCAGCACCCCCGCCGCCAGGCGATCCATGGCGCCAAGGGCCACGACGACTTTGCTCGCATCGAGCCAGGTTGGCACGGCGGCGCCTCAGACCTCGAGGAAGTCTTTCTCTTTGGCCGTGATGATCTCGTCGACCTTGGCGATGCCGCGATCGGTTTCTGCCTGCACCTTGTCGAGCGTACGCTTGAGATCGTCTTGCGAGATGTCCTTGTCTTTCTCCAGCTCCTTGAGCATCTCGTTGGCCTCGCGTCGGTGGTTGCGCACGGCGATGCGGGCCTCTTCGCCGCGGTGTTTCGCCTGCTTGACGAGCTCGCGCCGGCGCTCCTCGTTGAGCTGCGGCACCGGCAAGCGAATGATGTCGCCGTCACTCTGCGGCGTGATGCCGATGTCGGCCGCCATGATGGCCTTTTCGATTTCGCCGACGAGACTCCTGTCCCAGGGCTTCACCGTAATCATGCGCGCATCGGGCACGGCCATGTTGGCGCACTGACTCAGCGG
>CAYHNK010000044.1:0-21208 GCA_964357695.1 uncultured Bdellovibrionales bacterium
TGAAGGCGCCGCCGGGCAACCCTGGTCCGTAGCGTAGGGGGACGAAACCGTGACCGAGCAACCGCAACGCGTACGCTGGTTTGTCCTAGGGGACGTCAACGGCTTTTTCGGCCTGATGTTCGACAACCTGACGGTGCTCTCGTTTCTCGCGGGCATTCTCATCTTCGCCTTCGGTTACCCAGCGGAGATCGTCTATACCCGCATGTTTCCGGGCACGGCGCTCGGCGTACTCTTTGGTGATCTCGTCTACACCGTGATGGCCGTGCGCCTGTCGCGACGCACCGGTCGACCGGTCACGGCCATGCCGCTCGGTCTCGATACACCCTCGACCATCGGTATGGCGCTCGTGGTCTTGGGCCCGGCGTTCGTCTCGCTCAAGGCGAGCGGTATGAGCGAGCACGACGCGGCGCTGATGACCTGGCACATCGGCATGGCGTCGATGGTGCTCATCGGGCTCATCAAGCTGGCGTTGTCATTTTCGGGCGCTTGGCTCCAACGCGTCATCCCGCAAGCGGGGCTGCTCGGCTCGCTCGCCGGTATCGGTCTTGCTCTCATCGGCTTTGTGCCGCTCGTTGATATCTTCGGCTTGCCTGTCGTCGGCGTCACGGCCCTCGGTCTCTTGCTCTACAACCTCGTCGCCAAGATCGATCTGCCGTGGCGGCTGCCAGGCGTGCTCGTCGCGGTCGTTGCGGGCACCGTCATCTACTACGTGCTCGGTCCGCTCGGGCTGTTGGGCGCGACCCCGGCCGTTCCTGCGCTGGATCTGCGTCTGGCCCTGCCGATCCCCACCCTCGCGTTCGTGGATGGGCTCGTGCCCGCGCTCGCGTACCTGCCGCTGGCGGCACCGTTCGCCATCCTCACGGTAATCGGCGGCGTCAACGTCACCGAGAGCGCCCGCGTGGCTGGCGACGACTTTCGCACGCGCGACATCCTGCTGACCGAGGCGTTTGCGACCCTGCTGGCGGGAGTCTGTGGCGGTGTCGCGCAATCGACGCCGTACATCGGCCAACCCGCCTATAAAGGGATGGGCGCGCGCGCCGGCTACACGATCCTCACGGGTGTCTTCGTCGGCTTGGGTGGCATGCTCGGCTACGTCTCGCTCATCGTCGAGCTCATTCCGCGAGCGGTGCTCGCCCCCATCCTCATCTTCGTGGCGCTCGACATCATCGTGCAGGCCTATCTCGCCTCCCCGGCGCCGCACGCTCCCGCGGTGGCGTTCGCGCACTTTCCCACCGTGGCACGCCTGCTGGCCATCAAGCTGTCCAATCCCGAGTGGGTGCCGACGGAGCGCTTTTCGGCCGCGCTCGCGGGCGTCAACGGGCAAATTCCCGAGCTGCTCGTCATCGTCGCGCTCGGCAACGGCTTCATCTTGACCGGCATGCTGTGGGCGGCGTTTCTCGCCGAGCTCATCGACCGGCGACTGCGCCGCTCGGCGTTTTATCTCGGTGTCCTTGCCGTGCTCACCTTCTTCGGTGTCATTCACTCGTCCTCGCCCGACGGCAGCATGTACCTGCCATGGCGCCTCGGAGCCGCCGTGGCGCGTGCGGTCCCGTATCAGTTCACTGCCGCCTACGTGCTGCTCGCGCTGGTGTTCGTCGGTTTGTCGTTTACCCGCGAGAGTCGCATGCCCGCCCGCGCGGGACATTGAGGGGACGCCCGCTTTACAGCCTTGGGGGCCGGCCCTACATTGAGGCGAGTCGCCCCGCGGCCGCTCAGGTGCAATCTATGGAACACGTGATGAGTCTCTATCATGCGGGTGGGGTGACCCTTGTCGCCATCCTCGCGATGTCGGTCATCGCGCTTGGCATTGGCATCGAGCGCGGCGTGGCGTTCCGGTCGTTTCGGCTGCGTATGGAGCAAGCGGCCGACCGTATCAGCGAGGCGCTCGCCAAGGGCGAGATCACCAAAGCACAAGCGATCAATACGACGTCGCCGATTCACCCTGCGACCGAGGTCTTCGAGGCGGTGCTCACCACGGAGCCGATGAGCGTCGGGCGCATTCGACGTCTCGAGCGCTCGATCACACGACGGGCCCGCGCCGGCGTGTGGGTCATCGGCACCATCGCCGCCACCGCCCCATTCGTGGGGCTCTTTGGGACGGTTCGCGGGGTCATGGAGGCCTTTGGCCAAATCGGTGCTCAGGGAGGTGGCGGCTTCGAGGTGGTCTCGGGCGGCATCAGCGAGGCGCTCATCACGACCGCGGGCGGCATTCTCGTCGGTATCGAAGCGATGTTCCTGTTCAACTACCTGCAGGCGCGCGGCGCCATCGTCATCTCCGAGATGCGCGACACGGTCGAGGAGCTCAAAGAAGCGATGGAGGCGCGTCGTGGCCCAGACCACGCCGACTGATCACGGCACCGATGAAGATGAGGGCTTTGGCGGCCCGTCTGTCTTCGCGGAAATCAATATCACGCCGCTGACCGACGTGGTGTTCGTGCTGCTCATCATCTTCATGGTGGGCTCGGGAGCCATGATCGAGGCCGCACGCCACGGTGAGCTCGACGTCAGCCTGCCGCGGGCCGGTGCATCGAGCACCCCCGCGCAAGCGCCCGCCGAGATCGTCGTCGCGCTCTTGCGCGACGGTCACCTCGTCCTCGACGGCGAGGACATCACCGACGACGCTCTGATTGCGGCGCTGCGTGAGCGACACAAGGCGAGCCCCAACAGCCACCTGGTCATCGAGGCCGACGGCGAGCTGTCCCACCGGCGCGTCGTCGAGGTCATCGACCTCGCCCAACGCTCCGGATTCCCGGACGTGGGGATTGCCGTCGTGCGCGACTAGGAGTCTCAGCTCGCACGTCGTTCACGGCACGTGCCGGTTTTGTCCCCCGTCTGTGGCATTGCGTCGCGGGTGTGGCTTGGTCTAGAAGCGCTACACCACCCGAAGCGTTCATGTGGCGCACGGGCAAATCCGCATCCGAAGGACTGTAGCCGCTCATGCCGCATCGTACATCCGGCCGCATCAGCCCGCTGTTGGCCTGGGGCGTGGTGTTTGCCGACATCGGCACGTCGGTCTACTACACGCCGGGCATCCTCTTTAATCACCCCGGCATCGGTGCGCTCGCCGGCACCTTCGTCTTCATGGTGGCGGTGGCTGGCAGCCTGCTCGCCCTCAAGTACGTCGAAATCACCGCCCGCTTTGGCGATGGCGGTGGCGTCGTCAGCGTCGCCACGAGCGCTTTCGGGCCTCTCGTGGGTGCGCTCGGCGGCATGCTCATCACCGTCGACTACTTTCTCACCTCCAGCATCAGCTCGGTTTCCGGTGTGCACTATCTGGCGTCACTGTTACCCATCGGCGGCTTTGAGGCCGCCATCGCCTGCGTCTCTCTCGTGCTTCTCGGGCTACTCAATTGGGTCGGTATCAAGGAGTCCGCGATCGTCAGTCTGGTGATGGCACTGGCCGGCTTTGCCATCCAGGTGGTGGTCGTCGGCGTGACTTCCCTGCAACTAACTGTCGCCGATTGGCGCCTCGTCGGCGAGCACCTGCTCGCGGCACGGGCCATCGAGCCGCGAACCCTTCTCTTCGGATTTGGCGCCGCCTGGCTGGCCTTCAGCGGCCTCGAGACCCTCAGCCAGCTCAGCCCGGCGATGCGCGAGCCCCGTCAGAAGACAGCCCGAGCGGCGATGTGGCTGGTGGTGGGGGCGATCATCGTCACCTCGCCGCTGTTGACCGCGTTTTCAACCACCGTGCTCGCCGGCAGGATGCAAGGCGTTCCCGACGCCGACAGCTTTGTCTCCGAGCTCGGTCTCGCGTTCGGAGGACTACCGCTCAAGATCGCCGTCGTCGCCTCGGCGTCGGCCTTGCTCATCTTTGCCGCCAACACGGCGATCATCGGCTGCTATCACGTCTTTCTCGCGCTCGTGCGTGGAGGCTTTCTGCCCCGCGCGTTGGGCGCCCGTAGCGCGCGGTTCGGCACGCCGCACTACGCTATCATCACCGCGACGCTCGTCCCGGCCGCCGTCGTGGTGCTCACCGGCGCCAACCTCAACCTGCTCGGCGACATGTACGCATTTGGCCTGCTGGGCGCGTTTGCGCTCTCCTCGGTCAGTCTCGATCGCTTGCGCTGGATCGAGCGCCAGCGCGGTCCAGGTTTTCTGCTGGGTGTGGTGATCACCGCGCTCGTCGTGCTCGCCTGGGGCGCCAACATCTACGCCAAGCACCTCGCCACGATTTTTGGCACTGCGGTCGTGCTCGTCGGTCTGGGGCTGGCCTTCGCCGTGCGCCAAGGTTGGTTCGCACGCCTGACCGAGGTCGGATTCGTCAGCGCTGAGGCGGCCGAGGCAGCGGCGACCGAGATGCCGTCGGCACGTCAGATCTTGACGCTCGTCGAGGCCGTCGATCTGCAACCCTCCTATCGCGCCGGCACCCTGTTGGCCGTGCGTGGCAGCAATCCACGCCTCATCTCCGAGGCCGCTGCCCGAGCCCGCGGAACCGGCGAGCACGCTGCCTACGTGTTGTTCGTCGATGAAGTCCCAGGTGTGTTCTATCCACCGATGCTGGGGCCGAGCGACGAGGCGCTCGAGGTTCTCAACGCCACCTGTCACGCCCTCGACGAGGAGGGACTGACCGCCATTCCGGTCTGGCGCATGGCGCACGATGCGGGCGCCTCGATCGCCGCTGCGGCCGCGAAGCTCGATGTGTCGGCGGTGCTCATTGGTGCCACGCGACGCACGGCCTTGTGGCACATGCTGCGCGGCAACGTGCTGCGCTCGCTCGTTAAGCGCCTTCCGGAAGCCATCCGGCTGACGATCGTCAATTGACCAGTTGCGACGGTGGTTGTATCGTCACCCATCGGGAAGCCCCGTCGACCCGGATGGGGCCTTACGCTGCTCGAAGGAGTTGAACTGTGTTTGATCTGCTGCTGGCGGGTGGCCCGTTCATGTTCGGGACTCTTGCCGTCTCCATCGTCACCGTCGCCATCTTCTTTATGCGTGTTTTCTACTTGTGGGGTCGGCGCTCCCCGGACCACCTACTGTACGAGAAGGTTTCCGCCTTGCTCGAGGAGAACCGCGTCAGTGAGGCGCTGCGCACCTGTGCTGCCACCAACTCACCGCTCGCCAAGATTGTCAAGGCGGCCCTGCAGCGCGCCAATCGTAGCGAGAAAGAGATCCGGCGTGCCGTCGAATCCGTGGCGATCGAAGAGATCCCACGCGTCCGAGGGAGCACCGTGTTCTTGCCGCAGCTCTCCAACCTGGCGACGCTGTTGGGCCTCATCGGTACGATTCACGGTCTCATCATCGCTTTTAAGGGCGCCGGCTCCGAAAGTGCGGCGATGCGTCAAGAAGTGCTCTCGCGCGGTATCGCCATCGCTTTCTACAACACCTTCTTCGGCCTCACCGTCGCGACCATCGGCATCGTTTTCTATCTCGTGCTGTTGCAGAAGACGAACTCGAGCCTGAATTTGCTCGAGCGTGCGAGCGCCAACATCATCGACACCTTGCTGTGGAGCCGTGAGGGCCGCAAGGCGGGTTGAGGACCACGATGAGTGGCGGTTGGCAACAAGGGCACAAGCCAGGATTTGGCGGGTTCTTCGGCAAAGAGTCGACGGCCAGCGCGGATGTCTATTTGAATCTGACGCCGCTGATGGACGTCATGTCCAACATCCTCTTCTTCTTGCTGAGCGCCTTTGGCGCGTCGCTCGTGGCGGTCATGCCCGTGACGGTGCCGGTGCAGTCGACGACCGAGTCGGCGGTCGAAACGATGGACGACAAGGTCACGGTCACCGTGAAAGCGGATGCCTTCGGCTTTGCGGTGGCCTGCGCTAGCCAAACAGCGCCGCCCGAGAAGCTCAGACCGTACGCCGTCAAGCTCCCGAAGCGCGCTTCGGCCTACGACAAGGATGGGCTGCGCACGGCGCTCGTGCGCATCAAGGAGGCCTTCCCGGGCTCAGCCACGATGATCCTCGTTCCCGATGACAGCCTCAAGTACGACACCATCGTGCAGATCATGGACGCCGCGCGGAGCGTGACGTTGCCCGGTGGCCGCCTCGTGACACTGTTTCCCGAGGTGGTGCTCTCCTCGATCTACACCGGGGAGCCGGCAGGAGAGCAAGGAGCGACGCATGGCCGGCGGCGGCGGTGAAGGCGGCGAGCTCGACATCGGCATCAACCTGACGGCCCTGCTCGACGTGCTCACCAACTTGCTCTTCTTTTTGCTGTTCGGCTTCGCCGCGCAGCGAGCGGAAATGGACTTGGACCGTGGTGTGACGCTGCCGGTCTCGTCTGCGGACACGCCCACGCAAAACGCCATCGAGGTCACGATCGCGCGCGACGAGCTGCGCGTGGAAAAACGCACCATCGCGCCGATTACCGGCGGCCGCGCGGTCACCGCTGCCGGTCGCATCGAGCCGCTCTACAAGGAGCTGTCGCGCCTCAAACGCCTCAACGCGCCGGAGACGCTCGAATCCCCGGGGGTGGCGCTGATTGTGTGCGACAAGGACACGCGCTACGATCTCTTGAAGACCGTCCTGATGACGGCGGCGCAGGCGGGGTTCGCAAAATATCGCTTAGCGGTGCTGATGGAGTGAGCTTGAAACGCTCGACGTCAGCAGAAGTACCACAACACGATTGAGCCCAATGCGATGCGGTACCAGGCGAAGACCGTGAAGTGGTGCTGCGAAACGTAGCGCACAAACAGCCTGACGACGACGACCGCCGTCACGAACGACACGACGAGCCCGACGGCGAACGCCGCCAGATCTTCGGTGCGCATGTGATCGAAGTTGCCGAAGAGCTCGAGGCCCGTCGCGGCCACCATCACGGGCATCGCCAAGAAGAATGAGAACTCGGTGGCGGTCGTGCGGTTGAGACCGGCGACGAGGCCGCCCATGATGGTCGCTGCGGCCCGTGACACGCCGGGAAAGAGCGACAAGATCTGCGCGAGCCCGATCTTCAGTGCGGCGCGGGTGGAGACAGCGTCGAGGTTATCGACGTGCGGACGCAGCGGCAGTCGCTCGATGACGAGGATGGCGACGCCGCCGACGATGAGCGCCAAGGCGACCGTCACTGGACTAAACAAATAGGCTTTGATCTGGTGGTGCAACAACAGTCCGACCACAGCGGCCGGGAGAAACGCGACGAGCAGGTTGAGCGCGAATTGCCGCTCAGTGGCGCCGCGCAGTCCGGTGGCGAGTCGCACGAGTCGAGCGCGGCGGTCCCAGGCGACCCCCAAGACGGCGCCGAGCTGAATCGCCACCTCGAACACCTTGGCGTTGTCACCGGTAAAATCGATGAGGTCGCCGACAATGATGAGATGTCCGGTCGACGAGACGGGCAGGAACTCGGTCAGCCCTTCGACGAGACCCAGCAAGGCGGCCTTGAGCAGTAGCACGATATCCATCAACGCTCATCCGTGTAGTGCAGTGGTTGGTCGAGGGCATCGAGCGGGTCGATGGGCGTCCCCTGCCGCAGCACCTCGAAGTGCAAGTGCGGCCCGGTGCTGCGACCGCTGTTACCGATGCGGCCGATGTGCGTGCCCGCGCGCACGAACGTATTGGCAAAGACGAGCACCTGAGACAAGTGGGCGTAGCGCGTCACATAGCCACCGAGGTGCTCGATTTCGACAAAGCGCCCGTGTCCACGATGCCAGCCTGCGGCGATGACCCGACCATCGGCGGAGGCCGAGACGAGCTCGCCGTACGCGCCTTCGATGTCGATGCCGGCGTGGAAGCGCTCGGTGCGCACGAGCGGGTCGGCGCGATAGCCGTACAGGCTCGTCACCGCGATGCTCGGGACAGGCCAGACAAGGACCAGTGTCTTGGGGTCCGCCGTGACCGTGGCGGCAACGAGCGCAACGAGTGGCAAGCACGACATGTTCCGAGAAAGCATAGCGCATCCCGGGCGCGAGGCGAAAAACTCTTGCGTGCCGGCGCGCAACGATTGCGCTAGGTCGGATGAGCAGGGATGATGCGCCGGTGATGTCGTACGACGCGTGGATGCAGGAAGCGCTGTGCGAGGCTGAAACGGCAGCGCACCTTGGCGAAGTGCCGGTGGGGGCGGTGATCGTTCTCGACGGCGCGATCGTCGCACGCGCACACAATCTGCGCGAGGCGGCACACGACCCACTCGCGCACGCCGAAATCCTCGCCATTCGTGAGGCGGCGCACAAGCTCGGGCGCTGGCGCCTGACGGGCTGCACGCTGGTCGTGACGCTCGAGCCCTGTCCCATGTGTGCCGGTGCGGTTGTCAACGCCCGGCTCGATCGCTTGGTCTACGGTGCGACCGACCCGCGCGCCGGCGCCTGCGGCACGATCATGGACGTCGTGCGCGACCCGCGCCTCAATCACCGTGCCGAGGTGGTCAGCGGCGTGCTGGCCGAATCGTGCGGGACGGTGCTGCGTGAGTTCTTCTCAATTCGACGCAAGGCCTTACCATCCCGGGCGAGCCCTTCAGCCGACCTCGCTGGCCGCGCGGCACCGGAACCCTCCGAGGGGCCCCGCGAAGCCGGGGAGCCGGAGGGTGAGGACCGGTAGCCGGCCAGCAGCTTAGCACTACTCGCGCCACTTGTTTTCCACGTGCCACTTGCGTTAGACAAACCCCCCTACGGCGTAGGGAGCGATGGCCGAGCTGGTCGAAGGCGCTTGACTCGAAATCAAGTGTGCCCGTGAGGGCACCGGGGGTTCGAATCCCTCTCGCTCCGCCACGCCGTTTTGCGATAGCCCGGCCCTGATGACCGGCGCGCGTGAAATCCGCCAGGTCCGGAAGGAAGCAACGGTAGCGTCGCGTTCGGGGTGTTGGGGTACCGGGCTATCACCCGGAGCGATGACCGAGAGGCCGAAGGTGCACGATTGGAAATCGTGTGTGCCGCAAGGTACCGAGGGTTCGAATCCCTCTCGCTCCGCCACGGGCTCTCTCTTGGGTGTGTAGGGTGAGCGCCATGCGTAGTCTGCTCGTCATCGCGCTCGCTGGCGCTTTTGGCACCCTCAGCCGCTACGCGGTCAGTGGTTGGAGCTACCGCCTCTTCGGTCCGCGCTTCGCCTACGGCACCTTGATCGTCAACCTGGTCGGCTGCGTGCTGCTTGGCCTGGTCATGCAGCTTGGCTTGTCGACCGATCTCGTGCCGCCCGCTCTGCGCGTGCCGCTCGGCGTCGGGTTCCTCGGGGCCTTTACGACGTTTTCCACCTTCAGCTACGAAACGCTGCGCTACATCGAGGATGGGGCGCTCGTGCTCGCCGGGCTCAACGTCGCAGTCAGCGTCGTTGGCGGTCTCGGGGCGGTGTGGCTCGGCTTCGTATTAGCACGCCTCGTTGTGGGAGGTTCCTGATGCGCGTTCTCGACGGTGAGCAGGTGTTGATGCGGATCTTTGTCGGCGAGGCCGATCGCCAGCACGGCGAGCCACTCTACCAGCGACTCGTCGAGCTCTTGCGGCGCGAGAAAATCGCCGGGGCCACGGTGCTG
Organism: uncultured Bdellovibrionales bacterium; assembly: GCA_964357695.1. GTDB lineage: Bacteria > Myxococcota > XYA12-FULL-58-9 > XYA12-FULL-58-9 > CAYHNK01 > CAYHNK01. The sequence continues at coordinate 9,397 of CAYHNK010000044.1, forward strand.
CGCGGCGTTGCGGGCTTTGGCGCGAGCAGCTATTTGCATGCGGCGCATTTGCTGCGGTTGAGCCAAGACTTGCCTATGGTCATCGAGGTCATCGACTCGCAGGAGCACCTCGATCGGGTCATGCCGCAGATCGATGCCATGCTCGGCGGTGGGCTCGTGACGCTCGAGAAGGTACGCGTCGTGCGCTACGCGCCGGGCAAGGCCGAGCCCGCGTAGGGCTTGGCTAGCCTTTGACGAACGCCGCTGTGATCGCGTAGAAGGACTCCCGAGGAGCCGCCGTGTCCTATCTCGTTCTCGCCCGCAAGTACCGTCCGAGCTCGTTTGCCGACATCATCGGCCAAGAGCACATCGTGCGCACGCTCGAGAACGCGATTCGACTCAATCGCGTGCATCACGCCTTTCTCTTTACCGGCGCGCGTGGGGTCGGCAAGACGACGACCGCGCGGGTGCTCGCACGGGCTCTGAACTGCGCCTCCGGACCGACGTCCACGCCGTGCGGCACCTGTCCGCAGTGCACCGAGATCGCCCAAGGCGCGAGCCCCGATGTGTTTGAGATCGATGGTGCGTCCAACACCGGCGTCGACAACGTGCGTGAGCTGCGCGAGAACGTGCGCTACTTGCCGAGTCGCAACCGCTTCAAGCTCTACATCATCGACGAAGTGCACATGCTGTCGCAGGCGGCCTTCAATGCGTTGCTCAAGACCCTCGAGGAGCCGCCGCCGCACGTGAAATTCATCTTCGCGACCACCGAGCCGCAGAAGATCCCCGTGACCATCCTGTCGCGCTGTCAGCGCTTTGACTTTCGCCGGGTGGCCGTGCCCAAGCTCGTCGACCACCTGCGTACGATCCTCGGTGCCGAAGGCATCACGCTCAGCACCACGGCTCTGACCGCCGTCGTGCGCGAGGCCCAGGGGTCGGTACGCGATGCGTTGTCGTTGCTCGAGCAAGTGCTCAGCTATGCCGGCGAGCGACCCGAAGATGCGGCGGTCATCGAAGCCCTCGGGGTCGTCGATCGACAGACGATTTTCGATTTGGCCGGCGCCATTGCGGCTCGTGATGCGCGTCGCCTGCTCGAGCTCGTCGCCGAAGTCGACGCCCGTGGACACGATCTCGCGGACCTCGCCGCGCTGCTCGTCGAGCACTTTCGCGATCTGATGGTCGCCAAGGTGGTCGAGAGCCCGAGCGAGGCCATGCTCGATCGCTCACCCGGAGAAATCGACGCGCTGCGGACGCAGGCGCAAGCGCTCGAACGTGCGGAGCTGCAACGCATGTTCGCGCTGCTCGTGGCTGCTGCCGAAGACGTGGGTCGCTCCACCTACCCGCGCGTGACGCTCGAGATGGGCCTGTTGCGCCTCCTCGAGGTCGAGTCCGCTCCCAGTCTCGGTACACTCCTCGAGCGCATTGACGGACTGCTCGGTGCCAGTGTCGAGGCGCCGGTGGCGCGAGCGCACGCGAGTACTCCCGCCACGACCGAGGCATCGCCAGCGATCCCTGCGGCAGCGGCGCTCCCGGACGGTTGGGCGCGTGTCGTGACGGGCTTGCAGGGCTCGCGACCGTCACTTGCCTCGGTGCTCGAGCACGCGCAGCTGCGCCGTTTTGGCGCTGACACGGTGGAGATCGCGTACGAGCCGGGCTCGTTCTACTGGGATGCCGTGCATGAGCGCGCCAATCGGAGCCTCATCGAGTCGCTGCTCACCCAGCAGTTTGGTCGCGCGGTGCCACTGGTCGTCAGCAGCCTCGCGCAGGAGGTGAGCGCACCGGCGGTGTCGATCGTGCAGGCCAAGCTCGAGGCGCGCGAGCAAGTGGAGCGCTCGATTCGTGAGGACGCTCTCGGGCATCCGGCAGTTCGTGGCGCCATCTCGATCCTGGGTGGCGAGGTGCGCGAGGTGATTCCCCTCGCGCGCAGCACCGAAGACGCATAGCTGGGGCACCCGTGTGCGCCCGTGACCCCGAGGGAGGGGGTTCCCATGGACATCTCGCAGATCATGGAAATGGCGGGGCAGCTGCGCGGCCAAATGATGGAGGCGCAGGCGACCTCTGGGTCTGAGCGGCACACGGGCGAGGCCGGTGGAGGTCTCGTCAAGGTGGTGATGAGTGGTCGCTATGAGGTCCTCGAAGTGCACATCGATCCGAAGGCGCTCGAAGCTTCCGATCGTGTGCTGCTCGAAGATCTGATGCGCGCGGCCTTCAATCAGGCGACGAGCAAAGTCGGCGCCGGCATCCAGACGCGCCTGCTCGACTTCGCCCAGAAGATGGGCCTCGACCCTGCGCTACTCGGAGGTCTGAGTGGCCGCCAGCTATGATCCGCTCGAACGACTGACCGCCGAGCTCGCGCGGCTTCCCGGGATCGGCACGCGCAGCGCGGCGCGCCTGGCGCTCTACATCGTGCGCAGCGCCAAGGGTATCGGCTCGGTGGCGGCAGCGTCCCTCGGGCGCGATCTCGCCGCAGCGCTCATCGACGCGGTGACCACGGTGCGCTTGTGTCAGGAGTGCCAGAACCTCGCGAGTGAGGAGATGTGCGGCATCTGTGGCGATGCGCGGCGCGATCGCGTCACCCTGTGCGTCGTCGAGGACGTCGCCGATCTGCGCGCCATCGAAGCCACCGGCGCGTTCGCGGGTCTGTATCACGTGCTGCACGGGACGCTTGCGCCGCTCGACGGCGTCGGCCCGCGTGAGCTCGGGCTCGATCGCTTGGTCGGTCGTGTGCGTGAGCGCGACATCCGCGAGATCATCGTGGCCACCGGGACCGACGTCGAAGGGGACACCACCGCGCTGTACCTACGCCGGTTGCTCGAGCCCTTCGGAGCGCGCCTGACGCGACTTGCCTCCGGGGTGCCACTCGGCGGCGAGCTGGAGTTCATCGATCACGCCACGCTCGGCCGTGCCCTTGAGGAGCGACGCCCGTTGTGATCCGTTCCTTGCACCACCCCATGTCTGTCTGTTATTCAATCAGGTCACATGATGCATTACCGGGCACGTAGGAGCTAGCATCGCCATGGTCGACCAGCAGATGGTGATGTATGAAGAGGAGTTCAAGCAGATCTCCGCGGTGTGCGAGCGCTTGACCCGCGAGGCCAACGCCAAGGCGGTGCTCCTCATCGACAAGAATGGCCAGTTCATCACCAGCCACGGCGAAGCCGTCGAAAACCTCGATACGACCTCGCTCGCCTCGCTCGCAGCCGGCAACGTTGCCGCGACGAGTGGTCTCGCCAAGCTCATCGGCGAGAACGAATTTCCCAACCAGTTTCACGAGGGGGAGCGGGACAACCTGCACCTCTCCATCGTCGCTCAGCGGGCGATCTTGGTGGTCATGTTTGACCAGCGCTCGAGTCTCGGACTCGTGCGTTTGCGGGTCAAAAAGTCCAGCGAGGAGCTCGGCCGGATCTTTACCGCGATGATTGCCAAGGCGCAAAGTCAGGCGCAGGCAACACCGTTTGCGGAGATCACGGACGACGATATCGACAACCTGTTTAGCGAGTAGCAGGAACGCCACCGCGCCATGTCTTTCATCAACTACAGCTCGCGCGAGATCAACTGCAAAATCGTCTACTACGGGCCGGGTCTGTGCGGCAAGACGACCAATCTGCAGCACGTCTACAACAAGACCAATCCCGAGGCGAAGGGCAAGATGATCTCGCTCGCCACGGAAACCGAACGCACGTTGTTCTTCGACTTCTTGCAGCTCTCCTTGGGAGAAATCCGCGGCTTTAAGACGCGCTTTCATCTCTACACGGTGCCCGGGCAGGTGTTCTACGACGCGAGTCGCAAGCTCATCTTAAAGGGCGTCGACGGCGTGGTGTTCGTCGCCGACAGCCAGATCGAGCGCATGGAAGCCAACCTCGAGTCGATGGAGAACCTGCGCACCAACCTCGCCGAGCAGGGCTACGATCTCGATAAGGTGCCGTTCGTCGTGCAGTACAACAAGCGCGACTTGCCCAACAGCGCCGTCCTCGACGAGCTGCGTCGCCTACTCAACCCTCGCGGCGTGCCCGATTTTGAGGCCTCGGCGACCAAGGGCGACGGCGTCTTCGATACGCTGAAAGCCATCGCCAAGCTCGTGCTCACCGAGCTGAAAAAGGGCGGCTGAGTCGCTCTTTCGCGGTCCTCGCGATCCCTACCACGTCAGACGAAGCGCCGCACCGGTGGGGCCGGCGCTGACCTGCACGCCGAGGTCGGTCGTGGCGTGCGAACGACCGCGATAGAGGTCAACCCCGATGAGCGCGGCGCCCGTGGCGACTGCGACCCCACCGACCGCGAACAGCAAGTTCGCTCGTTGACCTGCTGCGTAGGCGCGGTCACCGGTATCCTGTGCATCCCGCATCGAGAGCTCGTTACCTGCCGACCGGTCGTTCGCCTCGGTGTAGAGCGAATTATGCTGCCGACCGTAGTAGCTCGCCGCACCGAGGACCAATGCGCCAAGGCTGGCGCTGACGATGCCGCCGTAGCGTAAATAGCGCCGCGGTTGTGTCGCTGAGCTCGCAGCGGCGGTGGGCTGATCTGGCGGCGGCTCCGACATGACATCGGGCGGCGCGACGAGCTCGAGCTCGGCGAGCTCCGGAAGCTGCTCGTCGGGCTCCGCAGTGTCGCCCCCTGAGGGCTCGATGGGGGTCACGTCGAGCTCGGCGCTCGGTTCTTGCGCGGGGTCCGCGCCCTGCGCAGGCTCGACAACGGGCACCGCTTCGAGCGAGAGGTCGGCGAGACTTTCGAGTGCCGGCGCCGCGGCCGTAGGTGGCTCAACGCCAAACAAGTCCGTGAACACCGACGCGAGCCGGCTCGGGATGTCGGCGGCGCTGGCGATGTCGAGGGTGGCCTTGTGCTCGATACGGGCGCGCGCGGCACTGACGACGACGAACGCGACTTGAATGCCGCTGCCGCTCTCTGAGGCTCGACCCGCGACGATGGTGGCCGTCTTGGCACGCTTGGCCAGACGCGCGAGGCAGGCGGGCTCGAGGCCGCAGCGCGCGACCGCTTGGGCGGCGCTCGTGCGCAGGCGCTTGGTGAGAGCGGACCCGGCAAGAACCGGCACGCCCGCCTGAGACGTGGCATCGACGAGCGCTCGCTCGAGCGCCGAGGTGAGCGTGGTCGAAGCGTTGCCACGCAGCTGGAGTGGCGCGAGCGTCACCTCCGCGGCGCGTGAGGCGCGTTTCGCGTAAGCGAGCGTTGTGCCACAAGCGAGCCCTGCAAAGACCACCCACGCGAAGATGCGACCTGCCCGCATCGCGCCATCACGGTACGCCATGTCGCGCATTCTAGCCGTGGGCACTCGTGGGGGCAACTGCGCGAAAGGGCTTGGCGCGGAGCGCTTGTTGACGTTGACGGAGGCGACGGCTAACATCGCTCGCCGATGGGGGCAGAGACAACCTAAGCATGCGACGTCATCGTCGCGCCACGAGGGGCGGCGGCGCCTCGGCCGAGGATCGGGTGATGAGACGATGTCACTCCGCGGGTAGCGCGGCGATTTGGATGACGGCGACCCTGCTGACGACGGGCGTCGCGGTGGCTCAGGACACGCAGGTGGAGGTGGACACCGACAGCGAGGCGGCGGACGCGGACGACGCGCCGAGCCCGTCGGGGTTGCAGCCGCCGACGAACGGCACGGCCGGCGCGCCGCAAGACGAGCGGGCGTTCGACATGAAGCTGCGCGCCATCGAGGACCGCGTCAACGACCTCAAAGAGAAGATCTTTCAATCCAAGGCGCGTCTCGTGCAACTGCAAGAGGTGGTCTTGCACGGCACGATCTCGGGTGCCAAGGCGGTGCTCATCCACAAGAACGAGATGGGCAGCTCGTTTTTGCTGACCCGCGTTCAGTACGCGCTCGACGGGGCGCCGATCTTCAATCGCGTCGATTCTGGCCAAGGCGAGCTCGACCAGCAGGAAGAAATCGAGATCTTCAATGGCAGCATCGCGCCTGGCAACCATCAGGTGTCGGTGTACCTGGAGTATCGTGGGCACGGCTACGGCGTCTTTAGCTACCTCAAAGGCTACAAGTTTCGCATCAAGTCGAGCTACACGTTCGATGCCGAGGAGGGCAAGCAGACAACCGTGCGCATCGTGGGCTACGAGAAGGGTGGCATGACCACTGAGCTCAAGGATCGGCCGTCAGTGCGCTACGACATCGAAACGACCAAGGCGCAACGCACGACGCCCGCCGCACCCCAGAACGCCGCGACGAACGGTGCTCCGGTGCCCGCTGGCGCCAAGTAGCGGGTCGGGACCAGCAACGATGGTGGTGGGTCTGCTGATCATTCTCCTCGCACCCGCCGCGACGGGGAACACGACCGACATGGCGACGGATCTTCTCGGCAACGAGGGCGAGCTCGCCACCGTGGGCGTCAAGCTCAAGACGCTCGTGCAACAGTACGCCAAGCCCGAGTCGATCGAGAGCCAACGGCCCTTCGCCGAGCGCATGACCGATGGCGAGCTGCTCTTTTTGCTCGGCGACTATGCGCGCGCTTCGCTCGTCCTCTATGATCTCGTCGAGCAGCGCACCAACCAGCGCGAAGATCTCTACCCGCGGGCGTTGTACTACCTTGCCGAGTCGCTGTTCCAGATTGGTCACGATCTGGCGGCCCGCGCCTATTTTGACGAGCTCGCGCGTGCTGCACGCGGCACGCACCTGAACGACGCCGTCCGTCGTCTCATTCAGATCGCCGATCGCAACCACCACTGGGAGGGCATCGACGAGGCGATTGCGGCGGTCGCTCGAGGCGGCACGCTGCCACCCGAGATCGCGTATATCCGTGGCAAGAGTCTGTTGCGCCAAGGTCGGTACGGCGACGTGGCTGCTGCGCTGGCGGGCGTGGCGGTGGATCACCCGCTGTCGCCGAAGTCACGCTATCTCGTCGCCGTAGCGCAGGTGCAGCTCGGTCATGCCGATCGCGCCGTCGAGCTGTTTGCCGAGCTGACGCGCATTCCCGACACAACTCCGGACGCGCGCGAAGTCCGCGAGCTTGCGGCCATGGACCGCGGGCGCATCCTGCTCGACCTCGGGCGTCTGGCGGAGGCGATTGACTCCTACCAGGACGTCGAGCGCTCGAGCTCACGTTTCGAGGAAGCGCTCTACGAGGTGACGTGGACGTACGTGCGTGCTGCGGCCCAGGCCGAACAGCCCGAGCGGCGCGACGCCGAGTATCGCAAGGCCCTCAAAGCGCTCGAGATATTGCTACTCTCCGAGCGCGAGACACCGGTCCTGCCCGAGGCGCGGCTGCTGCTTGGCAATATCCACTTGCGCCTCGGCCAGTTCGACAAGGCCACCGAGGTGTTTCGCGAAGTCGTCGACCGCTACGGACCCGTGTGGCAAGAGCTGCGCGGTCTCGCCGAGCGACCCGAGGAGGGTGAGCGACTCGTGCGGGCCACCGCTGGCGATGCGGGTGCCGCCAAAGAGCAGCTCCCCCCGGTGGCGGTGAGCTGGGCACAGGGCAATCGTTCGCTCGGCCGCGCGAAAGTGCTGGCGGGCGAGATCGATCAAGGCGAGACGTGGATCCGCGAGACCCTCGCAGTCGCGGACAAGATCCTCACGGTGCTCGATTCGGACGAGCGGGTGTCGATGTTTCCGGCGCTGCACGACGCCCAGGTGCGTATGTTGGAGCTCGACAACGATCTCGTGGCCGCCAATCAGCGACTCCTGGGCATTGAACGAAAGCTCCTGCGCGACACCCTCGATGCGCCACTGCGAGAGCAGCTCAACAAGGTGCTCGAGGAGCGCCAGGGACTCGAGGCTGCGTATCAAAAGCTGCCCAAGAAGCGTCGTGAGTACGAAGGGCGTCTCGAGACCATGCGCCAACGCATGTTGGCAGCGCAGCAGCAGGCCTATCGGCTGCGCTACGAGATTGACAGCATGCAGGCGCAGCTGCGTGCGCTGTCTCTCTGGCTCCAAGGCCATCGCCCCGACCTCGGGGCGGGCGTCGAAGAGCAGGTGCGCGAGCGCATGCAACAACAAGAATCGGTCGTCGCCGAGCTCGCCACGATGCAGCAAGACGTCGAGCGTAGCATCACGCGCGATCGCGATCTCTTGTCGGTGACCAGCCAAGAGGATGCCCAAGAGGACCAAGTGCGCGCCCGCTATCAAGCAACCCTTGAGCGCGAGCGCGAGATTCTCACGGCCGCAGCCAAGCGAGCCCCAGCCAGCGCCGCCCAGAATCTCGCCGAGATCGATCGTCAACGCGATCGCATGGCCGGGTTTCACGCCGAGCTCGAAGACCTACGTGCGCGCCTCGAAGCGCAGGTTGGCAAGCGCGCCGACGATCTGCGGGCCCAGGTACTGCGTGAGCAGGGCCTCGTGCAGCACCACGCAACCGACTTCACGGACGTCGGTCGCGACGCCCGTGCCCTCGTCGATCAGATCGCGCTGGCGTCGTTGGGGCAGGTGCAGCAGCAGTTTCACAACATCGTGTTGCGCGCTGACGTCGGCGTCGTTGACGTGGCCTGGGCCTTGAAGGAACAAGAGACGCAGCGCATCAACCGGCGCGTCGACGAGCAGCAGCGCGAGCTGCACATCCTCGATAGCGAGTTCTCCGAAGTGCTCGAAGAGCAGCCGTAGCGCAATGTGCCGAGGGGACAGACGGTGACATGAAGAGGGCGGGGCGAAGCTGTTGGCTCGCGGTAGCGGCTCTGGTGTGGCCTACCGTCGCCATGGCGCAGGCGACCGATGCGCCGCTGTCACCGCTTGCCGGCGACGGCGTACGCTCCGTGCACCTAGCGCACACCGCCGAAGAGCGCGCAGAGCTCGACGATCTCGAGAGCACCGTGCAGCGCTTCGAGAGGCAGGCCGCGGAATACCGGGCCACCACGCGGCAGCTCATCGAATACAAGTACCAGCAGAAGCGCGCGACCTTGCATCAGTCATACGAGAGGATCATCGAGGATCTCGAGAGTGAACAACGCCGCCGTCGCGACGATGCCATCGCCAAGTTCGAAGCCTTCATTCGCAGCTATCCCGGCGACGCCTTCTACACATCCGATGCGATGTTCCGCTTGTCCGAGCTCTACTTTGAGCGCTCCTACGACATCTACTTCCAGGCGCGACAGCAGTACGACAAGGCGGTCGAAGCCTGGAGCCCGCAGGCCGGCGGCCCAGAGCCCATCGAGCCCGAGCTGCACTACGAGCCCACCATCGCCATGATGCAGCGCTTGATTACCGAGTATCCGAATTACCGTCTGGTGGATGGCGCGTACTACCTGCTCGGCTACTGCCTTGGTGAGCAGTCGGAAGACGAACGGGCGGTCGAAGTCTACGAGGAGCTGGTGTCGCGGTTTCCTACCAGTCGTTTTGCCGCCGAGGTGTGGACCCGCATCGGCGAGTACTATTTTGACAGCAACGAGCTCGCGCGCGCGCTGATGGCCTATTCGCAGGTGCTCGGACACGTCGACAGCCCCTTCTATGACAAGGCGATGTACAAGCTCGCCTGGACGCACTATCGACTCGCCGATCCGGAGCGCGCGCCCGAGGAGTTCCAAAAGGCGGTCGATACCTTCGTCGAGCTGCTCGATTTTCATGAGAAGACCAAAGCCGAGGGGCACCCGCGTGGCGGCGACCTGCGCGCTGAATCCCTCCAATACATCGCCATCTGCTACGCGGACGAGCAGTGGGGCAGTCTCGAAAAGCTCGAGACCTACTTGGCAAAGATGGGCGAGCGCGCCTATTCGCATGATCTCATGCTGGCGCTCGGCGACGTCTACTTCGATCAGACGCGCTACGAGCCGGCCATCGCCGCGTATCGTCTCGTGCAGCAGCGCTATCCCGGCGCACCCGATGCGCCCCAGACGCAAGAGAAAATCGTCACCGCGCACGAACGCAATCGTGATTTTGCTGGGGCGGCCGACGCGCGCGCGCAACTGACGCAGACGTATTCGGAGGGCACGACCTGGCACACCGCAAACCAGGCGTCACCCGACGCGATTGCGTTGGCAGAGGACCTCATCAAGAAGGCGCTCTACTCGGCGGCACTGTTTCATCACAAGCAGGCGCAGGTGCACAAAGAAGCGCAGAAGATCGATCTCGCCAAGGCGGAGTACGAGAAGGCGGCCGCCGCGTACGGCGAATACCTGCGTCGCTTTCCGCACGACAAGCAGCTCTACGAGCTCCAGTTCTACTACGCGGAGTGTCTCTACTACTCGTTGCAGTTTGAGCCCGCCGCCCTTGAGTACGCCAAGGTGCGCGATTCCAACGCCGACAACAAGTTCCTGGAGGAAGCCGCCTTCACGGTGGTGCTCGCCTACGAGAACGCCGTCAAGGTCGCCGAGGCGAGCGGTGTCATGGCACCCGCGCTGGTGCAAAAGAGCACGGACCGGCCGGCGGACGTCGCGCCGACAGCCAGGGAGATCCCGGCCCTCAAGGTGCATGTCGTCGAGGCCTCAGACAAGTTTGCCGCCGCCGCGCCCAACAGCGACAAGGTTCCCAAGGTGCTCTACAAAGCAGCGGAGATCTTCTACGCGTACGACCATCTCGAACAAGCCCGCCGTCGCTTCGAGCAGATCCTCGGCGCCTACCCGCAGCACGAGGTCGCCGAGTACGCCTCCAACCTCGTGATCGAGTCCTATCTCGCGGAGAAGAACTTCGTCGCCGTCGAGAAGTTTTCTCGTCAGCTGCTCGAGAAGCCCGCGACCCCCGGGCGGCGGGAGTTCAAAAGTGACCTCGTCAAGTTCAAGACAGGCGCCATGTTCAAGCTCGCTGAAGCGCTCGACCAAAAGGGCGAATACGAGGGCGCAGCCGAGCTCTATCTCAAGCTACTCGATGAGAATCCCAGCACCCAGTTCGCCGACTCCGCGCTCAACAATGCCGCCGTTGCGTACGAGAAGGTCAAGCGCTACGACTCCGCGTCGCGTTTGTACGAGCGCATGGTGCGCGACTACCCGAAGTCGCCGCTGGCGGACACGGCGCTCTTTCGCGTCGGTCTCAATGCCGAGCGGTTCTTTGATTTCGACAAAGCCATTGCCGTGTACCTACAGCTCGTCGAGAAGTACCCGAAGTCGGAGCGCCGCGCGGATGCCATCTACAACGCCGCCACCTCGCTGGAGAACACGCAGCGCTACGAGCAGGCTGCGACACAGTACCTGCGCTACTGTCAGCTCTTCCCCAAGCGCGATGACGCACCCAAGGTGTGCTTCCGCGCTGGCGTGGCCTACGAAAAAATGGGCACTCCCGCGAAGGTGGTCGTGACGTACGAAGCGTTTGTGCGCCGGTACCGCGGCACGAGCAGCCACACCGATCGCGTTGTCGAGGCGTACCTGAAAGTGGCGGCGGCGCAAGAGAAGCTCAGTAAGCCCGCGCTTGCCAAGAAGGCCTACGAGGAAGCGCTCAAGGCATACAAGCGCGGCGAGAGTCCGGAGGCGGCGCTGTTTGCCGCGCAGGCGCAATTCCAGCTGGTCGAGCGCGACTTCGATGATTTTCGCAAACTGAAGATCGACGGCAACTCGAAGCAGCAGAAAAAACAGATGACGCTCAAGGCCGAACGTCTCAAGAAGGTCGAAACCGCCTACAAGGGCGTGCTGCGCTTTAAACAGATCGATTGGTCGCTCGGCGCCCTGTATCGCATCGGGCAGCTCTACCAGCAGTTCTCATCGAGCCTGCTCGCCGCGCCGTGCCCGCCGGAGATCAAGCGTGCCGCCAAGCAGATGGGAGCCACGGCCGCCGAGGTCTGTGACGAGTATCGTGCGCTGCTCGAAGAGCGCTCGTTCGCCGTCGAGGACAAGGCGGTGGGCGCCCTCGAGGCGACGCTCAGCTACGCCCGCGAATATCAGGTGGCCAATCGCTGGACCGAGCAGACGCGCGTGGCACTCAATAAGCTCAGACCCAAGGCGTGGCCGCTACAAA
>CAYHNK010000045.1:0-20854 GCA_964357695.1 uncultured Bdellovibrionales bacterium
TCGAGGACGGACAACTGTGTCTCGGGTCAATCACCCGCGCTGGCTGCGATGCGCCCTGTCCCGCCGGCGGGCTCGGCTGCTGGGGCTGTCGGGGGGCGGCCGAAGGGGCCAATTTGCCCGAGCTCGTACACATCGCGCGCACGCGCGGCCACGACGACGTCGAGATCGACGAGCGGCTGGGCTTTTTTGGCGGCTTCGAGGTGTTGCGATGAGGCTCGATGTCAACGTCGACGTGCATCATCTGACCCGGGTCGAAGGGCACGGGGACATTCGCATTCGCATCCGTGACGGCCAGGTCGAGCAAGCGGCGTGGGACGTCGTCGAGACGCCGCGCTACTTCGAAGCGATCCTGCGAGGCAAGCACTACACCACGGCCGGCATCCTCACGGCGCGCATCTGCGGCATCTGCTCGATTGGCCACGCGCTCGCCAGCGTGCGCGCCAGCGAAGACGCCTTCGGCACCACGGTGCCACCCCTTGCCGCACGTTTGCGGCTGCTCGCCAAGCACGCCGAGACATTACAGAGCCACGCACTGCACGTGTTGTTTCTCGCGGCGCCCGATTTTCTGGGGCTGCCGAGTGCCCTGCCGCTGGCCACTGAGAAGCCCGGCCTTTTCGCGCTCGCCGCGCGCATCAAGAAGGCCGCCAATGATCTTGCGGATGCGGTGGCGGGCCGCACGACGCACCCGGTGAGCATCCAGGTCGGGGGCATGGCGCGCCGACCAACGCGCGAGCAGCTCGAGCCAGTCGCACGCGAGCTCGAAGCACTCGCCCCGGCGCTGGGGGTCATCGTGGACCTCGTCGCGGGCTTCGTGGTGCCGGCGTTCACACGCGAAACGGAGTTTGTCTCGCTCAAAGCCGAGGGCAGCTATCCCTGGATCGGTGGACGACTCGTTTCGAGCGATGGCGTCGACAAGCCCGAGCGCGCCTACCGCGAGATGACCAACGAATACGTCACTGCCGAGAACACCTCCAAGTGGTGCAAGCTCTCACGTGACTCGTTCGCCGTCGGCGCGCTCGCACGCTTTAACAACAACGCAGTGCACCTGGGTCCCGAGGCGCGCGCCGCGGCCACGCGCTTCGGGCTCGCTCCCGTCAGCCATAACCCGTACATGAACAACGCCGCGCAAGTGGTCGAGCTCGTGCACGTGCTACACGAATCACTTGCCCTCATCGACGAGGTGCTCGGTGCCGACGGCGACGAGGCAACCCTGGGCGACGTCACCCCTCGCGAGGGAGAAGGCGTCGGTGCGGTCGAGGTGCCGCGTGGCATCCTCTACCACCACTACCGCTACGGCGCCGACGGACGCATCATCAAAGCCGACTGCGTCATTCCGACGACGCAGAACAACGCCAACATCCACCACGACATCAACGCTCTGGCCGGTGCTTACGCCGCGCGGGGCACGACCGACGCGGAGCTCGAGCGACTCGCCTCGATGCTGGTGCGCGCCTACGACCCGTGCATTTCGTGCTCGGTGCACTGAGCACCGAGCTTGGCACCCCACGCGCCAACCGGCTAGGATGGCCATCGATGTCGGTACAGTGGGACCCCAAGATTGCGCCCCTTGGCGCCAAACCGAGTGCCGCGTCTGAGACACCGGGCCGCCCGACCGCATCGGCACACACCGCCGCCGCCATCGAGCGTCCCGAAGGCGTCGAGCCGCCGCGGCCGTCGAAGATGCACCCCTCGCGTCGGGGACCCGATGCCGCCGCGAGTCGCCTCGAACAGCGCGTCGAGAGCGTGCGCGACGCGCTGCGGGGGGAACAGACATCACGCGCCCGCGCCGCGCGCGAAGCCCTCACGCTCGCCGCGAGCTACCCCATGCGTCGCTCTCGTGGTGCACGCAAGCAGGCCGGGCTGCTGTGCGACGAGGTCGGCGAGGTCAGTCCCGAGCACGCGGAGGATTCGCATCGCCTGCGCGACATCCTGCGCGCTGAAGGTCTGTTGCACGAGCTACGCGCCGACGCGACGCTCGAAGCGTGTCTTGCGCTCGTGCGCATGCTCGAGAACGAGAAGAGCACGTGACGCCGCGCGAAATCGAAAGCCTCGCGCGCGCGACGCTGGGGAACGCCCTCATCCAGCTGGCGGTGCACTTTCCGGATGAGCTCGACGTCCTGGGTGTCGATGTCCCGCGCGCCCTCACCCAGGCCATACAGCTCGCCGAGGAGGCCATCGCCCTCGCACCGCACCTCCCCGACGGCCACACGACGCTCGCCCGCGTCATCTTGTGCCACGACGACGAGGAGGCGGCACGTGATGCCGAGAGTGTGGCACGCCACGCGCTCGAGCTCGTCGAGGATCACGACCCTGCGGCGGTGGCCCTGGCGACGGCACTCGACGCCCAAGGCCGCACGGGCGATGCCCATGATGAAGTCGAGCGCGTCATTCAGCGCGGCAGCGGCCATCCGGCACCGTTTGCCCTGCGGGCACGCCTACGGCTGACGCTGGGAAACGTCGAGGGCGCCGTGCGTGACATCGAGCGCGCTCTCGTGATGGCCCCCGAGGACGGGCTGTTGCGACTCGACGCGGCCCGAGTGCTCGCGGGCGCCGGTGACAACGTGCGCGCCGAGGAGCACCGTGAGCGCGCGCGTGAGCTGCTCGGTACGTCGATGAGGGCCCTTGTCGGCGACCAGGAGATCGCCTAGCGCGCTGCTCGCGACCTCGCCTGCACAAAGGTCTGGAACATCCCCGCACCCACAGGTATACGGGGCGCCGCACTCCGAAGGGAGGGATGTCCGTGGACGACCGTGGCAGGGAGCCTCGGAGGCGACTATGAGCTCGGCAACTCAGGCGGCCCGCGAGCCGCTTTCGGTCGAAGAGCTAGTGGACATCTGGGCGGTGCTCGATGCGAGCGATCGCGTCGACGGCTTTCGCCTTCTCGAGCGCGAGGACGCCGAGGAGTTCTTTCTCGGCCTTTCGCCCTTCGAGCAGGCGACCATCGTCCACGGCGTGCCACCCCGCGAGCGGCGCCTGTGGATGCGACAGCTGCCCCCCGACGACGCCGCCGACGTGCTGCAAGAAATCGACCCCGAGGAGCGCGCGAGCCTCATCGCGCTGCTCGACGACACGACACGTCGCGAGGTCTCGGCGCTGCTTGCCTACGAAGAAGACGACGCCGGCGGGCTGATGAGCCCGCGTTTTGCGCGCGTGCGCCCCGATATGACGGTCGACGAGGCCATCAGCTACCTGCGGCGCCAAGCCCGCGACCGCATCGAGACCATCTACTACGCCTACGTGCTCGACACCGCCCAGCGCCTCTTGGGGGTGGTCTCCTTTCGCGAGCTCTTTGCCGCGCCCGGCGACAAACCGGTGCGCGAGGTGATGACCACCGATCTCATCACCGTGCCCGAGGACATGGACCAGGAGCAGGTCTCACGCGTTTTTGCTCAGCACGATCTGGTCGCCGTGCCGGTGGTCGACGAGGATGGGCGCGTCAAGGGCATCGTCACCTTCGACGACATCGTCGACGTTGTGCAAGAAGAGGCCACCGAAGACGTGCACAAGTTTGGTGGTCTGCAAGCCCTCGAGACGCCGTATCTGCAAACGGGCTTCTTGGAGATGGTGCGCAAGCGCGCGGTGTGGCTTGCCGTGCTCTTTCTCGGCGAGATGATGACCGCGAGCGCCATGGCCCATTTTGAGCACGCCATCGCCCGCGCCGTCGTGCTCGCGCTCTTTGTGCCGCTCATTATTTCCAGCGGTGGTAACTCTGGCTCACAGGCGGCCACGCTCGTCATTCGCGCCATGGCCCTCGGTGAAGTGCGTCTGCGCGATTGGTGGCGCATCATGCAGCGCGAGGTCCTCGCGGGACTCAGTCTTGGCAGCGTGCTAGCGCTCATAGGATTCGCGCGCATCGTCGTTTGGCAGGGTCTTTTCCAGACGTACGGCCCACACTACCTCCTCGTCGCCGCCACTGTGTCACTCAGCCTCATCGGCGTCGTGCTCGGGGGTACGCTCTCAGGCTCCATGCTACCTTTCATCCTGCGACGATTCGGAGCAGATCCCGCCAGCGCCTCGGCACCGTTTGTCGCGACGCTCGTCGACGTCTCGGGATTGCTCATCTACTTCAACGTTGCCGCGTTGCTGCTCGGCGGCACCCTTCTCTAGCGTTCGGGTCTTGGTCGCAGGTGCAAACCGCGCTAGGGTGCCGCGCATGAAAACTACCCTTTTCGTATCCATTGCCTTTGTCACTTTCACCATTGCCTGCAACAAGGCCAGCGAGCCCGCGCCGGCCAAGGAGCCCACCGCCATGTCCGCACGCGTAGTGACGCCCTCGCAACCGTCCACACCTGAGACCCCTGCGGACGTCGCCGCTGTGCCGGCCGATGCGCAGCGCTCGGCCTCTGGGCTCGCGTGGAAGGTGCAGAAGCCCGGCACGGGCACGCGGCATCCGGTGGCCACCGACATGGTGGAAGTGCACTACAGCGGTTGGACAACCGATGGCCGCATGTTCGACAGCTCGGTGGCGCGCGGGCAGCCCGCCTCCTTCCCGCTCAACGGCGTCATCCGCGGCTGGACCGAAGGCGTTCAGCTCATGGTCGAGGGTGAAAAGACCCGCTTCCGGATCCCGGCGGAGCTCGCGTACGGCAACAACCCCATGGGGGGTCGCCCTGCGGGCCTGTTGGTCTTCGACGTCGAGCTGTTGCGCATCCGCTAGCACAGCGGGGCACTTACTCTCCCAGCTTGCGATAAATCGTCCGCACCGCAATCCCGAGCAGCCGCGCCGCCGTGCGCTTGTCGCCACCCGCGCGCGCGAGCGTCTCGCGGATGAGCTGCCGCTCGACCTCTTCGAGGGGTGTGCCGAACGGCACGAGCAGCCCATCACCATCGCGCCGAATCGCCGCGTCGCCGAGCGGCGCGGACAAGGCGGGCGGTAGATCTTCGACACCGATCACGTCGCCGCGTGCCAGCACAACAGCCCGTTCCACCGCGTTCTCGAGCTCACGCACATTGCCGGGCCAGTCGTAGGCGTCGATGGCCTTGATGGCCGTTTCCGTGAACCCGCGCACGCTCTTGCGGTTCTTCTGTGTCGAGCGCTGCATGAAATGCTGCGCCAACAAGACAGCGTCACCGTGGCGCGCGCGCAGCGGCGGGATGTGGATCGGGATGACATTGAGACGATAGTACAAATCCTCGCGAAAGCGACCCGCACGCACCTCGTCCTCAAGCACGCGATTGGTGGCCGCCACGACTCGCACGTCGACGGACACGGTCTCTTGCCCCCCGATACGCTCGATCTCCCCTTCTTGCAGCACGCGCAACAGCCGTAGCTGCAAGGCCGGCGAGGTCTCACCAATTTCATCGAGCAGCAACGTGCCCCCGTGTGCACGCTCGAAGCGCCCCTCGCGCCGCGCGTGCGCCCCGGTGAAAGCGCCGCGCTCATGGCCGAAGAGCTCGCTTTCGAGCAAGCCCTCAGGAAGCGCCGCACAGTTGACCGCGACAAACGGCCCCTGCGCACGCTCGGAATGCCGGTGGATCTCGCGGGCGAGCAGCTCCTTGCCCGTGCCACTCTCGCCAACGAGCAGGATGGTTGCTTCCGAGGGCGCCGCTTGGTGCACGGTCTCGAGCACGCGCCGCATTGCCGGAGATGTGCCAATGACGTCGCCACCCACCGCGGCGAGCGCCGCCTCGCGCAGCTGACGGTTCTCGGAGACGAGCGTGCGCCGCTCGAGCGCGCGCTGCACCGACCGTACGACAATCGCACGTTTGAGCGGCTTGGGGATAAAGTCGTAGGCGCCTTCGCGCATGCACTCGACAGCGGTCTCCACCGTGCCGAAGGCGGTCATCATCACCACCTCGACGGCGGGAGACATCGCCTTGACCGCGCGCAATAGCTCGATGCCACTCATCTTCGGCATCATGATATCAGCGAGCACCAGATCCACCGCCTCGCGACGAAGCAGCTCGAGCGCTTCCTCGCCGCTGTCGGTGGTCGACACGCGGTGCCCTTCGCGCTCGAGGATCTTGGCGAGCGACGCGACGATCCCCGGCTCATCGTCGACGACGAGGATGTGCGACGCCTGCTCCACGCGGGGTGCGCCTACTTGGTGAGCTTGGCGTCTTCGACGATCACCGGGTAGCTGTAACCCGCGCCAAAATCGCGATCGATCTGCACCGTACCGTGGACGAGCACGACGTCGCCTACCGCCGCGTTGTCGGCGCTCGTCACCGTGAGGTCATTTGTGCGCTTCGCGGCATCGCCGCTGCCGTCCCGCACGTGCAGCCAGTTACGCCCCATGACGCCCGCAGTCGCCTTGACCACCTTGGCACGCAGCACCACGGGTTTCCCCGCGAGCTTTTGCCGCTCGAGATGGATCTGCTCGACGGTGCGTGCGTCGGCGCCTTCGGCCTTACCGACCTTGACGTCCGCGGCGTCGGTCGGTCCCGCTGCGGCCACGGCGTGTCGGGCGGCCATCTCAAGCGCCTTCCCCTCATCGGCGGCAGGTGCCTCGTCAGCGGCCTGGCTCGGCGCCGACCCGCCCATGGCAGTCGCTTGTGCCACTTTGGCCTCAGTAGCGGCGTCGCCGGCGATCGTGCCAAAAACAATGCTGTCGAACTTGCGCCCGAGCGACTTGCTCTCGAAGTCCGTCATCACCATCTGCTGGGCCACCGTGACGCTGGCGCCGACCGCAATCTGGGCCTTCGGCACCGCGGCCCACTTTTCGCCCTGGGCCGTTGTGAGCTTGAGATAGGTGTAGCTCGGCGCGTCGAGTGTCTCGGCGACTGTGCCACTTAGGGTCATCGGCGCGGCCACGGCGGCCACGGCATCAGGCGCCATCGCGGGCGCCTCCTTCTTGCACGCTGACAGCACACCGACGAGAACAGAGAACATCACAACCCTACGCATGGGAATAGCCTCCACAAACAACGTTAGCTGACGAGGAAATTACGCTCGAAGATCTTCTCGACGGGGTACGTACCGGTCTGCTGCGCCGCTTCGGCTCGCTTGGCGTGAAGCTCGGCGTACTCCATCTGCGGCAGGCGCTCGGCACGGTAGAAGACACCTTGATAGATCTTCCCGTTCTGCTCTTCGGCGAGCCGGTACGCCTCCATCTTGTTGGACGGGTCGTGGCCGATCGCGTCGAGTGACACGACGCGCTCGCGCAACGACTTCACCTGATTGTGCTCCTCGCCGTACGTGACGCACGGCGATTGCACATTGATGAACGCAAAGCCTTTGTAGCGCATGCCCTCCTCGATGAGCTTGGCGAGCGTCTTGAGATCCGAGGAGGAGCCTTGGGCGACAAAGCCGGCGCCATAGGCTAGCACCTGCACGACGGGGCGGATGGGCGACTCGACGAGTCCGTAGGGCGTCGTCACGGTCACCGTGTCGGTATCGGTCGTAGGACTGGCCTGGCCCTTGGTGAGCCCATAAATTTGGTTGTCCATAACAACGTACGTGATGTCGACGTTGCGGCGTACCGCGTGAGGCACGTGCCCGCCACCGATGGAGAACCCGTCACCATCGCCACCGGCCGCGACGACCGTCAGCTTGGGATTGGCGATCTTGACGCCGATCGCCATGGGCAATGACCGGCCGTGCACGGAGTTGAAACCGTAGGCGGTCGTGTAGCCGGGGATGCGGCTCGAGCAGCCGATACCGGAGAGGAACGCCACCTCGTGCGGCGGCGTGCCGAAATTGGCGAACGCTTGATAGAACGAGCTCACGACACCGAAGTCCCCGCAGCCGGGACACCAAATCGGCTTGAGCTCGCTCTGAAAGTCCTTCTTGCTAAGCGCACTCGCTTCCATCTGTTTGCCTCCAATGAGCGGACTCAGGCCGCAGCGCCTGCCCGCGCCTTGTTGATGTGTAGTGCGTCGCGCAGCTTGGCAACCAGCTCTTCGGGCTGCCAGACGGCCCCGCCGCTGCGGTTGACCTGCACGGTGCCACGCGGCAGGTCCAGCTCCATGCGCAGGTAGTGCGCCAGCTGTCCCTGATAGTTGAGCTCGATGATGGCCAAGCGCTCGACGCCCTTGAGGAAGGCGGTGAACGCCTCGCGCGGCAACGGCGCGAGCAAGAGGGGCACCATGAGCTTGACCTTGTGGCCCTCGGCACGCAGGATGTCGAGTGCCTCCTTGGCGGCGCCGACCGAATAGCCCCACGCGATGCATGCATCCTTGGCGTTGGCATCGCCCAGCGTGATCGTGAGATCGGAGCGTTTGCGGATCGGCTCGAGCTTCTCGATGCGCTTGGCGTTCATCGCCTGATGCAGCGGCGCATCACTGAACGGTCGTCCGACCTCGTCGTGCTCAATGCCGCTCGCGAGATAGTTGCCACCCTTGGTCCCCGGGATCGCCATGGGACTGATGTGATCCTGGGTGAAGGCAAAGCGCTTGTACCCGGCATCGAGCTCGGCCTGCGTCGGCACGCGCCGATAGACGACCGGAAAGCGCTTGCGATCACTGAGATCCGGCATGTCGCAGGCCTGCTTGGCCTGGGCAAGGAAGCCGTCGCTCAAAACGATGACCGGAGTCTGATACGTCTCGGCGAGCTTGAACGCCTCGAACATCAGATCGATCGCCGTCCGCGCGTCGTAGGGAGCAAGCACCGGGCGCGGCGCGTCACCGTGCGCACTAAAGAGCGCCTGATAGAGATCGGACTGCTCGCCCTTGGTGGGCAGGCCGGTCGAAGGGCCGCCGCGCTGCACGTCAACGATGACGCACGGCAGCTCCGCCATGCTCGCCATACCGATGAGCTCGGTCTTGAGACTCAGCCCGGGGCCGCTGGTCGTGGTCATGGCGCGCGCGCCGGCAAACGAGGCGCCGCAGACCATGCCCATGGCGCTGATCTCGTCCTCTGCCTGCACGACGCGTCCACCAAAGCGCGGCAAGTGGATGGTCAACCACTGCATCACTTCGGTCGACGGGGTGATGGGGTAACCGGCAAAGAACTGTAGGCCTGCCGCCGTAGCCGCCGCGGCCACTGCCTGGTTACCGTCGATGACCATCTTGGGCGTGCCCTCTTCGTAGGCGAGCTCCGGCCAGGTCTCGGCGCGTAATGACTTGGCGGTTTTAAAGCCCGCCAAAAACGCGTTGCGGTTCATGGCCAGCACGTCGTCGCCCTTCTTGCCAAACTTCTTCTCGATCGACGCGAGCAGGCGCTTCTCGGCAATGTTCGACAAGCCGCTCAGGATGCCCAAGGTCAGCACGTTCTTGGCGCGGCGCGCGCCCAGCTCGTCGGCCATCTTCTGAAAGGGCACCGGCACCAGCGTCGCACCCGCGAGATCGGTCGGGAGCGGCTCGATGGCCACTTTCGGGTCCTCCTCATAGATGATGACGCCACCTTCGGCCATGTTCAGCTCGCCGGCAAAACGGTGGTAGTCGCGCCAGTTGAGCACGATGAGATAGTCGAGACCCGAGCCCGTGTTCTCGACCGGGGCCGTGCCGATGCGCACGCGCATCGAGCTTTCGCCGCCGCGGATCTGCGGTCCAAAGCTCTTGCCGGACAGGGCGTAGAGGCCCTCCTGGGCAGCGGCGCTCATGATCATCTCGCCTGACGTGACAACGCCGTCACCGCCAGAGCCGACCATACCGACGGTCAGTGTTTTCACCTTCATCGCTGCATCCTTCCTCTTCACCCCCGGTGCAGGGCTCGCCATACGGCGACCAACATGCTGCGTCAAGTGGATGCTGGGCGGCGGGCGTACGCCGTGACGCACCGGCAGTTGACAGGTGCACCGGCGTCACGCAAACCGAACGGCGTTGATGAGCCCTACGCCCCCCATGACGCTACAGCACGGCCCCGCCGCCATCGAGGCGCTGCGGGCCATGGTGCGCGATCCCGCGGTCCTGTGCGCGGTGGAGGTGGACCCCGAAGCGCGTCGCGGTGCTCGCCTCAGTGTGCTCGCGCTGGCAGACACGACACGCACGTTGCTCATCGATGTGAGCGCCACACCAACACTCGCCACCGCGTGGCCGAGCGACCATGCCTTGTGCGCGTACGACGCGAAGGTCGTCCATCGGGCGCTCCTGCGCGCGGGCGCGGGGGGGCCGAGTCGCTGGGCCTGCGTGCGCACGACCGAGATCCTGCTCGCGGGCGGTCGCGCGATCGATTTAGACCTCGAGGCTACAGCCACCCGGTACGGGATGCCCTCACCGCCCGATGGTAGCGCGGGCCTTTCCGATCTGGCGGCACGTGCTCAGGCAATCGCACACCTCGTCGACAAGCAGATCCCGCTCCTGCGGACGTCCGCGATGGTGCACGTCTCACGCATCGAGGCGGCGGCGGTCGCACCGATCGCCGAGATGGAGCACCACGGCGTGCCCTTTGACGAGCAGGCGTGGCGCACCTTGGACGAGCAGGCCCAAAGCGAGCGTGACGTGCTCGCTGGCGAGCTGCGCGTCATGCTCCGACCGGGCACGGGCAGCAACCTCTTTGGCAAGGACGAGCTGAACCTCGAGAGCGACGCGGAGCTGCGCAGCGCGTTGCAGGCACTCGGTCACGCACTGCCCAACCTGCGCCGCGACACGGTGGCGAGGCTACCAACGCCGCTCGGCCCAATGCTCGCGCGCTTTCGCGAGCTCTGCAAGCTCGTAAGCACCTACGGCGAGTCATTTCTCGAGCACGTCGCCACCGACGGCCGCATCCATCCGACATTCGAGGCAATCGGCGCGAGCACCGGGCGCATGGCCTGCCACGCCCCGAACCTGCAAGCCGTCCCCAAAGATGGACCGCACCGCGCCTGCTTTCGTGCCGACGAGGGCCGGGCGCTCGTCACCGCCGACTACGCCACCTGCGAGCTGCGCATCCTCGCCGAGATGAGCGGCGACCCGGTGTTTGCTCAGGCGTTTGCCCGCGGCGAAGACCTGCATGCCCGCGTGGCGCGCGAGATGTTCGGCAAGCCCGTCTCGAAGACCGAGAACGCCGAGCTACGCCAGCGCGCCAAGGCAATCAATTTTGGCCTCGCCTATGGCATGGGCGCAGGCGGCCTCGCGCGTACCCTCGACAGCTCGGTCGACCAGGCCCGCACGCTCTTGCGCGAGTACTTTCGCCGCTTTCCAAAAATCGGCGCCTTCCTCGAGGACAGCGCCCGCGAAGCCCTCGCGCGCGGCTATGCGACGACGCTCGCCGGCCGCCGGCTCTACTTCGACGATCTCGATACGTCGGAGGCCCGATCCCAAGCCGAGCGCATCGCCAAGAACATGCCCATTCAGGGAACCAACGCCGACATCACCAAGATTGCGTTGGCAAGATTGCGACGCCGCCTCGCCACCTTTGAGCGCGCGTTCACCGTCCACGCGGTGCACGACGAGCTGGTGGTCGAGTGTCAGGAGTCCCAGTCGCAAGAGGTGGCCGCCGCAGTGGCCGACGAGATGCGCGCGGCGGGCGCGGAGCTGTTGCGGCGCATCCCGCTGGGAGTCGAAGTGCACGTCGGCAGGACGTGGGGGTGATTCGTCTTCAGCGGTCAACGCTCACGACTCGAAGGTGAGGATCTCGTCGACAGGCCGGCGCAGCGCACGCGCCGTCGATGGCTCCACCTTGGCGAGGCGAAAGAGCATGATTTCGGCACACCCGTCGTCGAGCTCGAACATCATTCCTAGGCGACGACGTAGCTCGTGCAACGCGTCGACCTCGCTTGCGGATAAGCCGGCGCCGCCGCCCCGCAAGACCCGCGCAAACACGTAGATGATCGCCGTCATCGGTTGTAGGGCAATGCCGAGTGCGGTCGCCTGTAGCCAGAGCCGCTCGAGCCCTCTCCCGCCTGCCAAGTAGCTCGCGGCGCCGGTGCCCGGGCAGGTGAGCAAGCCCACGGCCGAGGCCCCGGCGATGGACTTGCGCGAAGGCTTCTCCAGGCCGCGTCCGGCCCCGATATTGCCGACGACCCGCATCACCGACCAGGCGCTCACGAGGCGCATGCCGGCGAGATCGGTTGGCGTGAGCTCCAGTGAGGCGACATCGAGACCGTCACGCGTGCGCTCCACATCTTCGCGGGTCCAGCGCACCTCGGCGAACATCTCGCGGTGCATGGTCTCGTGCAGCATACGCAGGCGATCGCCGCGGCCGAGAATGTCGCCGATCTGCGCCAACGCTCCGGGGTCGGTAACGAGCTGTAGGCGGGCACCCCGTGCTGCGGCCGCCTCGGTGAGCAGACGCTGCTCTGAGACTTCGAGGGGACGGCGCTCGCCAGCGCGACGGTTGGTGACGCGTTGCGCGAGCTGGGCGGCGAGCGGATCCGGTGTCGCCGCAGCCGCGCCGCGCCGGAGGTGGACGTCACACACGACGTGCGGAGCGTCGGCCACCGGGAAGGGCGTCACGCTGCTCGTGCAGCCCATGGCCGCGGCCGCCAACACGAGGTTCTCCGCGACGGCGCCGAAGGTCACGTAGGTGGCGTTATGCTCGAAGTCGAGGAAGTTCTTCGAGCGCTCGACATCGTGCAGGCAGCGCAGGCGTCCAGTCCGATAGACAAAGCGCCACGGCTGAACGTTGCCGCCGGAGGGAGCGAGCGCGCCGTAGGCGACGAGCGTCCGCACCTCGTCCGAAGTCAAGTTGTCGCGGCCCAGCGTGAGCACAGGCGCCTCGATGCGCTGCGAGGCGGGGCTGATTTCGACGTCATACGACAGCGCGTCACCCATGGCAGCGCCCGCGCCATCGCGCACGATGGCCTCGAGATCGACGTAATAGCGCCCCGAGGCGCGCAGCTCCCCCAGCGCGATGCGGCGCGCGGTGTCGGTGAGGTTGGCGCCGCCGAGGGCGATCGCCGACGCGAGCTGGGGCCACGTCTTAAGCGTCGTCTCGATGTCGACGAGCGACGCCGCGCTGCGCGCCGAGAGTCGGTCGTGGCGCAGGATCTTCATCACGATGGGTACTTTGTCGGCGGCGCTCAGGCCGCGCAGCGTGGCGCTGTCGAGCTCGCCGACGAGCCCGTGAAACAGCGGTCGCATGGGCTCGAGGTCGAAGCGCTCGATGTCGATGAGGCCGCGATCGCTCGTGCTCATGAGCACCGGGATGCCGAGCGTCCGGGCGCGCTCGCGCAGCCGGATCTTCAGAAAGAGGTCGTCGCACTCCTCGATGACGAGGTCGAGGCGGCCGCCGTCGAGCAGAAACGTGTCGAGGTTGTGCTCCGTGAGACCCTCCGAGAAGAGCGTCACGTGGGCGAAGGGATTGATCGCGAAGACCTCGCGCGCGGTGATCACGGTCTTCTTCAGCCCGAGATGCTCGACGCCCGTGCGCAGGCGGTTGAGGTTCGAGAGCTCGAGCGTATCGAAGTCGGCCAGACGAAACTGGCCGCCGACTTCTTCTTGTACGAGGGTGAGCGCGGCGGCCATGCCGGCGGAGAGCCCGATGACGCCGATACGCAGTCGCCGCAGCGCCACCTGTTCCTCGGCGGTGATGAGGTTGCGATTACGACTCGTGCGCAGCTCACGAAAGTCGGCCTCGGCGAGCAAGTGCACGAGCCGGCATGACCACGGGTAGTAGACCCAGACGCCGCATTCGGCGGGCTCGCGACCATCGAGATAAGTACGCGACAGCGCGGCGAGCTCGTCCGCGCTAAGACGGCGATCGGGGTGGCGGGTGGCGAGGAGATCGGCGATCTGCGCCGCCAGCGTGTCGTGCTGCACGGCGACGGCACCCGCCTTGCGCAGTGACTCGACGGCGCGGCGCTCTTCGGGGACGCTGGCGGCGAACACCAGGGCCCGCCAGGAAGTCTCGCGTGCGCTGGATTGCGAAGCACGGTTGACGTCGGTGTTCATCGACAGGACCACGTTGCGTCTCCAACTACCTACGAGCGCTCGCGGGCGCGGACTTGGGGGTGGTGACGTGCACGATGTCCTCGATCTGCTCGGACATCAGGTGTGCCGGCAAGATCGCCGTGGACGCTCCTCCCATGTCGACGAGTGGCAGATGACCCGTGAGGTGAGGGCTGCCCGCTTCCTCGAAATAGACACAGCGCAGCTTGCCCTGCTCCGCGTACCAGGTGCGCGCCACGCGGAACAATGCCAGCGCGGCTTCGGTCACGTCGCCATCGACGAGCGGCACGATGCGCACCGCGTCGAGAAGGCCGAAGAGGTGCACGCCGTTTTCGGCGAAGTCGGCGAGCAGCGCCGCCGTGGGCTGACCCGCCTCGCGCGCAACCCAGATGCGGCGGTCGCGTCGGAGGCCCGCCTCAGCCCATGCCTGCTTGATTTCGTCAAGGTGCAGTCGCTTCGCGATGAGATCGTGCGCCTCAACAAACATGGTTGGAAAGCGAGCCGCGAACGCGGCGAGGATCCGTGTCTCGTCGTCTGGCGATGCGTCGGTGACGACGATGCCTGTAGGCAACAATGTCTCCTCGCTGCGGCAGTCCAGCTCGAAGGCATGAAACGGCACCACACAGGCGCGTCCCCCCGCCACATAGCGTAGCGGTGTGTCGAGGTTGATGCGCGAGAGCTGCGCCACGTCCTGCACGTACGTGATGTGCCAGCGAAAGTCGGGATCGCGCTGCGGATACTCCAGCGCGTGCACATACACGTCGCGCACGACGTCATTGCCGGCATACGCGAGCGGACGGCCGTCGGGGTAGCGCGCCGCTTGGTAGCCAAGCCACGTGCCGGCGTACATCTTGACCTCTGTGGCGGTGGCCTCGACACGGGCGGCACCACCACAAACGACGCGGGCGGCGATCTTGGGGGCGTGCCGAAATCGCTCGCCCGTGTGCATGAAGGGCTCGCGCAACGGTGCGAAGTGCTGCTCCGACTTCCCAGACAAGCGGAAGTAGCCCGAGTCCCCGTACAGGCGCCAGACATCCGCGTCGCGCCCCTGGTCGAGCGTCGTGCTCGGATAGAGCACTGCTTCGAGCTCGGCGCTCCAGGCGTGTCGCACGGCCTCCGACGCGGGCGTGATCTGCAGGCCACAGCTGTCGCCAAGGCCATGGATTTTCGGGGAAACATGTCGCACGTGGGCGTCGAACGTCAGCGCGGTTCCGCCCTTCCAGGTCACCGTGACGCCGCTCAATCCAACTCCGGGAAACAAGAGGTCGTCAACGAGATCCGTAGCGATGGACAGGCCGTCGAGGGAGGCGTTGAGCACGGGACGGGTGATCTCGATGTCGGGCCAGATCGGATGGCGCAGGGTGGTTACCATCCCGGGCTCGGCCTCGACGCGCCGATACTGGCGATAGCGCACGCGCTGAATGCTCACGGGAGGCTTGAGTCGACCGTGAGCGTCGACGCCATCGAGATCGACGGCGAAAATGAAGTTCGAGCCAAAGCCCCGCACCTGCACTTCAACGCGACTCGCGTCGGTATCACGCGCTCGCTCGGGCGCCATGATGCCGTGATACAGAGCCAGCAGGCGGCCATCGCGTGTCAACTTGGCGGGCTTGGGAAATCCTGCGCGGCGGCCCTGCGCATCGCGGTGCCACAGGACAGCCAGATGTTCGGCCGCGTGCAGCGCCTCAAAGACCCGCGCCACGCGTGATGGCTCATCGATGATCTCGTGCTCGATGATCCGTACCGCCGGGTCGAGAATATCGCCCCGAAGGCGTAGCGCCTGCATCGCGCGTGCAAGCACGCGAGCCTGCTCGGGCGTCGGCGTATCAAGCGTCAGCTCGAGCGCGAAACGATCGTCGCCTCGACCGACGTCCTGCGCCAGATAGGTGACCGTGCCGACGAGACCCTCGCAGCGCGACCCGGCGGCGTCGATGTGCAGCGACACGCGCTCGTGCAGGCCGACCGTCGGTAGATCAGCGCCGCTCAATGCCAGCGAGCGAAGTCCTAGCCTCGTGACGTCAAAGGTGCGCGGCGCGGTCCCAGATGGCGCGACGGCGCTCATCGCGCCCGCTCGCACGACAAAGCCGTCGGGCACCGCATGGTGTGCTGCTACTTCACTACTCGTTGGCATCGTCCTGCACCCGTCGCCGCCAAGCGACGTGGTCTCCACGGCGCGGGACCCGTGGAACGCTAGCATAACAGGTGGCAAGGTTTAGACAAGCGTACGCATTTCACGCTACTATGACGCTGGCGCACGTTGGTGCGGGCGGGGCCTGAATGGAGCAGCTGACATGCACGAGAAGTCCGAAATCCTCTTCATTGACGACAACGTCGTAATGGCTCGATGGCAGCGCATGCTGACCGTGCTGTGGCAGGGCGAAACCCTCGCCGCGCAGATCGAGACATTGCGCGCACACGGCCGCCGCCTGCATGAGGATTCTCCCGAGGGCATCGCGATCCTGACACTCATCGAGCAGAGCGCGCCCATGCCGTCGGCGGAGGCGCGCGCCGCGGTGGCCAAGGGACTTGCCGATCCGCAAATCGGCACACGTTGTTCCGCCGTGGTGTTCGAGGGCGAGGGCTTTCGCTCCGCGGCAGTACGCAGCGTCGTTTCCGGACTGACGCTGCTGGCGAAGCCGCCGTACGAGCACAAGATCTTTGCCAACATCGGCGAGGCGTCCATCTGGCTGGCCGCAACAGCCAAGGATGCGATGGGTTGGAGCGTGACGTCGCTGGAAGTGCGGGACGCCGCCTCCGATCTGCGGGCCCAGGTTGCGGCAGCGCGCGGCAGGTAGGGGCGTGGTGGCGCTCGGGTGTTGGCGTGTGTGGATGTGTGTAAGTATTTTATATTGTTGAATTTTTCGTGATCTTGTCAGTGCGTTTGCGGTGCATGTGTGCTACCGTCTGGGTGTACTTTGCCGGCGGGTAGGTCGGTGCCGCGCCGGCACAACCGAGGAGGCGCACATGGTTCTCACCACACGCCAGAGTACCGCGGGCAGCCATCGGCTCGGATGCTTGACGATGGGAGCAGCAATCGTCGCGGTCGTCACGACGCTCGGGGCGCAACCAGCACAGGCCGCAGGGCATTGCATGTCGGTCGGCGGTAAGTTCAGCTCACTCCCGGTGACCCCACCGCTGTGCACGTCACCGGTGGGCTTCTGCACCCACGGTAGGTTGCGCGGCGCGCTCGCCGGCAGCTACGACTTTACCATGAACACGCTCATCCCTGCGGGTGACCCGAGCATCCCCGGGGTCGTCTTCTTCACCGGCACGAGCCTCATCACCCCGCGGCGTGGCGGCAGTATCGTCGGCACCGACAGTGGCGCCATCGATCTCAGCCCGTTCGGTAGTGCCAAGATGGCCTCGCTCATCACGCTCATCGATGGGGCCGATGGCCTCGAGGGCGCTGGCGGCTACTTGCAGCTACGCGGCGGCCTCGATTTCGCGACCGGTGGCGTCACCGGCGACTACCACGGCGAGCTCTGCCTGCCGTAGCCCTAGACGACGCTCAGTTGCGCGCGAGGCGGCGACGCAGGTCAGCCAGTCGGTCGGCGACCCCGCGATGGCGGGCATCGGCGACCCCCAAATGCGTCAGCGCTGTTCCCAACATGTCCGGCGCATAGGCGGTAATGGCCGTCCCCAGCCAAGACAACGCGGTCACGATGCCACGCGCGGTTCGTGAAGGCGTCAGAACCACCGTGGGGATGCGCATGGGACTGTCCTTCGCGATGTCCATCAGACGCTTGCGCTGCGCGGTGTTCGGCCCGGGGCCTTCCGTCGAAACGAGCACCGCCTGGATGTCGGTGAGCTCACGCCGAAAGGCGTCAACGTAGCGATTCCAGTCGGCGTCTTCGGGTTCGATCGGACCGTGCTGCAGCATGAGCAGATGGTCCTCGAGACAGAACGCCAGCGAGCGTGTGACGATCGGCGCCAGCTTGAGCATGACATGACCCCCTTGCCATTGGCCCAAGCTACAGCCCTAACCGATTTGCGAAGTCGAGTCGAGAGCTAGCACACGCGCCCCGGGCGCAACAATTGACAATCCCCGCACCGCCCACTATGTCTGCACGCTTCCGGGAGGTAGAGAACGAATGGCCCGCGTTACCGTAGAAGACTGTCTCGAAAACGTCGACAACCGCTTCGCACTGGTGCTGCTTTCGGCGCAGCGTGCGCGTCAGCTGCTCAAAGGTGCCAAGCCCACCGTCGAGCACTCAAAGAACAAGGCCGCTGTGCTGTCTCTGCGCGAGATCGCCGCAGGCAACATCTACGCCGATAAAGACATCGAAGACGTCTTGCGTCGCGACGAGCTCCAGTAGGCCGTCTGCTCAGGCCGCGCGCAGCTTGTCCGCGAGCCCCTTGCGGTAAAAGTGGCGCACTGAGCGGCGCACCTGTCCGAAATCCCGATGTTGCTCAAAGCTACGCGCAAGTGCGTAGCAGTAACGCAATGCCACGCGCGTTGCCGTCTCGTAGCGATCGCTCTCCTCGCCGGTCAGTTCTTCGCGTAGCTCGTAGCGCTCGAAGAGCCGTTCGATGAGCGGCAGAGCCGTGTGGACAAACGGCTGACCTTGGCGCGACAAAAGCAGCCAACTGACGACAAACTTGTCGACCTCGGCCTGGATCTCGAGCTCCAACAGACTCACCGGTCGCTCACACGAGGCGCGCCAGGCGACAAGCACAAAGTGACTCACGCCCTCGAGCGCCACCGCGTAAGGCTCGAGATTGCCGTGGTGCAACCGCGCGAACGGATCGTCGCTCTCGAGCTGCGCGACGATTTCCGGCGCGACGTAGAGCGCCATCTCGAGGTCGTCGCCGTTCTCGCGCACAAAGAGCTGCTCGGGGATGCCGTCGCACGCACCCGGGATCTCACGTCGCGTCTCTTCGTCGACCACATAGGCGCGCACATCGAGGCCGCTTTTTGCCCCGTGCAGGTGCTCGATGGCACGTTGCAGTCGTCGCAGGATGGCCATCGCGGTCACTGCACGTAGTCGGTCGGGATGCCCGGCGCCAGCACGAGACCCTTGTCGACGAGCATGCGCTCGATGCGCTGGCTGCCTGTGCGCACCCAACGGTCATAGAGCTTGAGCAGATCGCTGCTGCGCTCGGCAACATCGCGGGAGCGATCGGCCACTTCATTGAGCACGTCGACGAGCTCGCCAAAGCGTCGCGATAAGTCCTGATAGAGCTCGGCAAAGGTGTCGCCTTGGGGGTGCGCGCCGACAATGCCCGACAGACTATCGTAGGCGTTGCCACCCATCGAGACGTAGTAGTCCACATCGACGAGCGAGCGCTCCACCCAATCGGCAAAGAACCCGGCGACGTAGAGCGCCAGATCCCCGAGGTGCTTGAGCGTCTGCATGCGCACGGCCGGCGGCGCTTCGAGCGCACGCTTGTACAGAAAGGCGAGCGGCTCCTCGCCCGGCAGCGGCCCCTGGCCCGTGCGCCCGTAGTCGACCAGCAGATTGACGAGATAGTATTCGGCCATCTCGGGAAGCTTGACTCCCAACGTCTGGCGCGCCCCGCTCACCTCGTCGCGAAAGAACTCTCCCAAGCTGCTACTGACAATCACCCGATCTGATTCGCTCATGCCCATCCCTCTCCCGCGTTGCCAATGGCCCGGCTGCGAGCCCTCGTTCCTCTTCTTGGAGTGTAGCCGGCCGGCGAGCAGTCTCAACTTTTACTGCCGGGCAAAAGTGCACCTGAGTCTGGCGATCGTGCCGACTCGCTGTTAAGCTACGCACGCTGAAAACAGCGAGTCGTCGTGGACCTCGGTCGCCTACAGCAGCTCCTCGCTCCTTTTGCCCGTACTCTCGACGCGGCACATCGCACCGATCATGCGGCGCGCGTGCGCGAGCGCGCATGCGGGTGGATCGAAAGCGAGAGCCTGCACGACGCGGAGCTGGCTCTCGTGCAAACGCTCGCGCTGCTGTTGCCGTTTCGGGCCAGCCTGCAGCAGACCGCCACGCGTGCCGCCGTCGAGGCCGTGTTCGTCGAGGCCGGCTGGTCGGCCATCAAAATCCGCGAGCTCTTTCGCGCTCTCGAGCGCTTGCCCGATGCGCCGAAGTCGCTTGAGGAAAAGCTCGTTGCGGATGCGGATACCATCGATCGGCTGGGTCTGATTGGCCTCGTGCGCGCCATGGCGTCCGCGGGAGCAAGCGGCCAGGAGCTTGGCGAAGCCCTGGCCTCACTACGCAAGGTGCTGGCGCGCCGACTGTACACGCCGTATGGCCATCGCGACGCCACCGCTGCGCGCGAAGCGCTACGCGGGCTTCTACGCGAGATCGAGAGCGCGTTCGCTCAGAAGTGACGCCCCAGCTCGGCGTGAGCGATGAGCTGCGGCGAGGCGCGGCGCACAAATCGCACACCCACGTCCATCCCCACCGACCAGTCGAAGCTGAGGTAGCGGCGTACGCCGGCCCGCACTTCGCTCAGCGCGCGCGCGCCCTCCCCCGACGCCACGCAACCACCGACCGTGCCGGCCAACGACGGGACCCAAGTGAGCACGTCCAGCGCGATGCGCACGCCACCTGTCGCCACACCGTACGTGCCCTCGGTGCCGTGTCCAAGACCTCCCGCGAGCTCGAGTGCGACGAGCTCAGAGAGGCCGCGCGTGTAGGCCGCACCGACCTCGAGCGCGAGCGGCGCGTGCACCGCACCGAGACGCAAAGTCAGCGACTGCTCATCGCGGTTTGCCCGGGCGAGCATCGGCACGAGCGTCACGCCAACGCACGCGAGCACCACAGCAAAGGTCAGCCGGCCTCCCACGTAGTCCCCTGCGGTCCGTCGTGCAGCACGATGCCCTTGTGCGCAAGCTCGTCACGGATGGCGTCGGCGCGGGCAAAATCGCGACTCTTGCGAGCCGCTACGCGTTCACCGATGAGCGCCTCGATGGCCTGGGCGTCGAGTCCGAGGCTCGCTTGACGGCGACGCGCCAGCCGCTCGAGCACGAGTGCCGCCGGCTCTTCGAACAGACCGAGGACCGAGCCAATCTCGCGAAGCTTGCTGTCGATGACCCGCAGCGTTCGCTCATCGCGCTCATCGCGCGTCGGTTGCGCGAGGATTTCGTTGGCGAGTCGAAACGCCTCCGACAGATCACCGATTGCCTTGGCGGTATTGAAGTCGTCGTCCATGGCCGCGTCAAAGCGGGCCTGCATCTCGCCTACCCCCC
>CAYHNK010000046.1:0-20776 GCA_964357695.1 uncultured Bdellovibrionales bacterium
GAGCTTCACTCGCAATCGTGTCGACGAGCTCATCGAGACACCCGAGCAGTAGGCTGTTGTCGTGAGGCTCATAGGACGCGAGCACGTGCGCATGGTCGTCGACGTGCGCGAGAAAATTCGCGAGGTGCGCGGTCTCAAGCTTTTTCGCCCAGGCGCCGTAGCCCAGGTGCGCGAGGTAGCGCGCGTTGAGCTCCTGCTCGAACTGCTTTTCGACCGGTACCGAGAACATCGGCACGTGCAAGTGCACTGCCTCGCCCATGAGCGAGTAACCACCGCCGGCAACGACCGCGCGCGCCGTGCGCAAGTCGTCGACAAAGCCGTGCTGCGAAAAGGCGCACAAGGTGACGTTGCCCTCGCGGCCTTCGCGCCCCATGCCGTAAACGCGAAACTCGTAGGGCAAGGCTTGCAGTGTCGGTACGAGCTCGGTGTTCGCCGCCGCCGTCTGATAGACGAGCACGTGACGACCGGGCTCGCGCTTGGCTGCGAGGATCTCGGGTCGCAAGATGGGCGGCACGAGCGTCGTGCGGGGCTTGCGCACGCGGGGGAAGAAGAAGCTCGTGACGAGGTAGTGATAGGCGCCCGGCAGCTTGAGCTTGACGGCGAGCTGGGTCATCCAATGATCGAGGCTTTTGCCGTCGGTGACCTCCGGCGGGATGTCGCAGCGATTGACGACCTGCTGATTGTCGATGCTGATGACCGGCAGCCGATGATTGAGCGCGTAGAGGTAGGCCCACGACTCGAAATCGCTGACCACGAGCTCGGGCGAAAAGCCGTCCTCTGCCACCTTGCGATAGACACCAATGTTCTTGAGTAAGCCTCGCGGCGCGGCCGTAAGATTCGTGCGCAGGCTCTTGCTCCTGTCGAGTGCGTTGCCTTCGTAGTTGAGATGAAAGCCGTGGATCTCCTCGAGCGAGAGCTGCGCTTGTCCCGCGAAGGCCTCGCGCAAGAAGCGATGCGCGCGCCCGGAGACGACGACGCGCACCGTATGTCCTACCTCGAGCAAATGCGCGATGACGACGCGACTGCGCGTCGCGTGTCCCATGCCTTCGCCGACGACACCGTAAAGGATCCGCATCGCTCGCCTCCCGTCGGTCTTGCGCGCG
Source organism: uncultured Bdellovibrionales bacterium (assembly GCA_964357695.1). GTDB lineage: Bacteria > Myxococcota > XYA12-FULL-58-9 > XYA12-FULL-58-9 > CAYHNK01 > CAYHNK01. Next base: position 1,104 of record CAYHNK010000046.1, read on the forward strand.
GGCGATGCTATGCATGGGTGCGGCTCCCCTGCAACCTTCCGCGGTGCTCGTGCTCTTCTCGTGACAACAAGGAGAGTGGCGATGGGTGCGTGCAATCGCAGGACGGCGAAGGTGTGGTCGGCAGGCTTGTGTGCACTGACAGCGTGCAGCGCGCAAAGCACGCTCGGCGAGCGCGCCGCGTATCCCGGCGCCAACGATGTTGACGAAAATGGCGCCACCGCGTGTGGCGCGACTGCGTGCTACGCGGGCTTTCACTGCGCATTCGATGAGTGCGTGCCCGACGCGCCGCCACCATCTCCGAGCGCAGCGGCGGGGCTCGACCCGCTGGCGAGCGGCCGCTACGTCTTTAGCCTCGAGGTCGACAATCGTCGCCTCGTGCGCATCGACAGCGCCGAGCTCACGGTGGCGGCCTTTGCCGCGGGTCTGGCGCCGATGGATGTGGCCGTCATCGGCTCACGCGAAACCTCCATCGTGCTCGATGGCATGGATCTCGTCGAGGTGCTCGACCATCGTGTTGTCGACCCCGTGGCAACCGCGTGGCCGACTGCCCGCTCGCTCTCACACCTTGTGGTTTCGCCGAGCGGCGACCATGTGATCGCCTACTACGACTGGGATGATCCACGGGCGCAGGAGCGACAATCCGAGCCTGGTAACATCAACCAGGTGTCGGTTCTCTACCTCGGAGCTGCCGAGGGTGGTTTGAGTGAAGACGATGTGCGCCTGCGTGGCGTCACGGTGGGCTTTTTGCCCCGCGATGTGCGCTTTGCGGTCAACGGCGAGCGCGCCGTCGTCATCTCGCGCGATACGCTCACCCCCATTCAGCTCAGCGACGTTGCGGGCGACGTGGCCCTCGCCGCCGCGCCCGTGTCATTTGACGAGGCCGCGGCCGAGATCCTCATCGACGACACGGCGGCGCACGCGGTCGTGCGCTATCCCGACGACCCACGCGTGGACGTGCTCGAGCTCGCTTCTGGCACCGCACGCTGCTTTCTTGCCGCCTCGCCGGTTGCCGATACGGCCTTCGCGCGCGATGGCCGCCTCGCTGTCCTGTTTGGCGACGGCGTCGCGCAGTCTCTCGCGCTCGTGGCGCTCGTCGATGCAGCCGAAGTCTGCACGCCGCTCATAGCGCAGCTCGCCGTGGGCACTGCGACCCGCATCGAGCTGAGCAACGCGAACGATCTCGGACTGGCCTTTGCACCCACGCTCACCACCGAGACCGTCTGGCGCCTAAACCTCGCCGAGTTGACGGCAACAGCCCTACCGCTCGAGAAGGCCGCGGCAGCCGTGGCGTTTGCGAGCGACGGCGAGACGCTGCTCATCGTTAACCTCAAGAAGGACGGCGTGCCTGCGTGGAACCCGCAGATGGAGGACCCGGAGGAGTCCATCGACAAGTCGTACGGCGTTACCTGGCTCGATCTCGTCACGAGCGCGCACCGTCTCGTCGTCAGCAACACGCCGTTCGGTGCCTTCGCCTTCGTGCCGGCGCTCGCGGGTAACGCCGCCGCCACCTACCAGTCGCTCCCCGATCCGGTGGCGCCGCAGCTCTTGCGCATCGCCCATCGCCCCGGATTTGACGACCGTTGGATCGAGCTCGCCGGACGGCCCCTGCAAATGGGCTACCTGCCGCTCACCGAGCGCGTCTACGTCACCGAAGAGCATCCCTGGGGACGCGTGACGTTCCTCGACCCGGCCGGTGCGACGTTGCGGCACGTCACCGGCTTCGCGCTGGAGGTGCAGTAATGCGGCACGCTGTCATGGTCCTTGCGCTCACGATGCTCGTCGCCTGTGGCGCCGGTGCGGACGTGAGCTTCGATATCGCGGGCCCCTTCGAGCTCGATGGCACCATTGCCTACCTGGATCGCGCGACGCAGTCGGTGTTGGTGGTCGATCCCGCAGGCGGGACGGGGCCGCACGGCGACCGTCGCCTCGCACGCTTCGATGTCGGCCGGGCGCCGAGCAGCGCCACCTCGGCCAAGGTCCCAGGCAACGCGAGCCGCAGGCAACTACTCGTCATCGATCCGGTCGAAGCGAGGCTGCATGTCGTGCGCGACAAGCGCGGCAACGAAAGCCTCATCGATCTCGGCGTGCCACTCGAGGCGCTCGATGTGTCGCCGGACGGACGCTACGCGATCGCTTACCAGCCCGAGGGCGTTGCGCCGACGCGCGCAATCTTCACCTTGCAGAACACCATCGCCGTCGTCGATCTTGCTGCCGTGCCTCCGAGTGCCGCGTCGCTTCAGCTGGCGTCATCCAGCGTGCAGCCGCAGCGAGCCGTGTTCCCCGGATCGCTCGTCCTCGCCGCGCCTGGCTCCTTGGCTGGTGGCTCGCAGGTGGCGCTCGGCCTGCTGTTTGTCCGTGGCGGTGTCGTGCCCATCGATCTCGCGGGCCGACGCGCGCTCGCCCCCGTGCCGCTCACCGCTGATGCCGACGCCCTCGTGCAACCGGCTGAGGTGCTCTTTGGCGACAACGAAGGAGACACGCAACGGGGCTTTGTTGACGATGTCGAGCGGGCGTTCGTGCGCACCTCCGACGGGCAGCTCTTCGTCTTGTCCATCGCGTGGAGCGCGCCGTCGATGGGCGTGCGTGTGGCGCTCGAGAACGTCGTCACCCCGGACGCCTATGTCTACGACGCGGAGCTTTACTTCGATGATGACGGCCGTGAGCTGCTGCTTGTCGCCACGGGGGACGAGCTCGTGCTCGTCGACGGTTACAGCGGCGTCGCGCGACGCTTTGCCCTCGACACCTGGGTGGACACGCTCGTGCGTTATCGTGACCCCGAGGGCGGTGCTCCCAAGGCGCTCGGCTATGCGCGCGGCAGCGATGACAGCGTGCTCTTGCACATCGATCCGCGTGGGCTACAAGGCTTGCGCTCGGGCAGCCTGAGCGAGGCGCGGCTCGCGGGTCCGCTGTCGAGTGCCCGCGTCGCCCAAGGCTCGGCGCGCGCCCTCCTGTATTACCGCGACGCGCGCGTCCTCGGCGTCATGGGCCTTGACGGCGGCGAGGTGCTCGACGTGCGCTTTGCCTCTTCTCCCTCGGTATCGCGCCTGGACGAAGCCGGCGAGCACTTGTGGCTCGTCGCCGAGTCACCCCTCGACCATGCGCCTCACCTCGTCGATGTGTCGCTCGGCACCGACCTCGCGACGCGCGACGTCGCCCTTGATGCCGCGGGCGCCCACCTCGGTTTCGTCGGTGGCTACGTCTACGTGGACCATGGAGACGCGCTCGGTGCCATCACCTTCTTTCCCCGCGACAACCTCGACAGCGCGAGCGGTATCGCCTTTCGAGACGTCTATTTGACCGATCTGCTCGCCACAGGAGACCACCCATGATCCTTGCATGCCAAGCGGCACTCCTGGTTTGCGCCTCGTTCGCCGACAGCTCGGGCGTCGCCGTGCTCGCTGCGCCGCAATGGATGCAGAGCGACACCATGGGATGGTTCGGCGGACGCGTGCGCGGGGGTGTGGCGTTGCGCTTCGAGCGTGACGTCACGTCCTACGTCGCCGTCGCCGTGGATCTTGGCGTCGCGCGCGGTGGCGATGACGGTCTGTTGTCCCTCGACGTCTACGATGTGCGCCCTGCGGTGCGGCTGAGCTGGCCCCGGTTGCTGCTCGGTAACGCGGTCCTCGCCTATGGGCGAGCGGAGGCACCACTCTCGCTTGCCATCGTGCGGGTACGGGACGCTCGAAGTCGCACCGTTGTCCCGGGGCTTGCGGCAAGCCTCGGACTGCGCGCCCAGCCGCGCTCGCGCGTGGGACGCCGGGGGCACGTATACGCCTTCGTCGAGGCCGGGTACGCCTGGCACCTTACGCGCCGCATCCGCCTTGCGCGTACCGACGATCACGCGATTGCCGGGCCGTCAACGCGTCTCGGCGCGCTGGATCTGTCCGCCGCGCAAGGCCGAGTTGGGATTGGCTGGGGGTTCTAGTATGCTAGCTCCGAAACGGAGCCGCACCCCCGATGGCACGCATTCTCCTTGTCGACGACGACGGCGGTGCGCGGCAAATGGCCGCCTACAATCTACGCAAGGCCGGCCACGAGGTCGACCAAGCAAGCGATGGACAAGAGGGGCTCGCACGCTTTGTGCCCCGCGCCTACGATCTCGTCATGACCGACGTACGCATGCCCGGACGAAGTGGCATCGACCTCGCGCGCGCGGTGCGAGAGCGCGACGCGGATGTCCCTGTGCTCGTGACGACCGCGTTTGGCAGCATCGAGATCGCGGTGCAGGCCATGAAGGCCGGCGCGTACGATTTCGTGCTCAAGCCCTTTGGCCGCGACCAGCTGCTCGTCACCGTCGAGCGCGCGCTCGCGCACCGACGCCTCGCCGAGGAGAACTCGGCGCTGCGCCGGCAGCTCGCGGGCATCGAGCGCCCGATCGTGTATCGATCGGCAGCGATGCAACAGACGATCGAGCTGTGCGACCGCCTCGCCACGAGCAACGCCCCGGTGCTCATCACGGGTGAGAGTGGCACCGGCAAGGAGCTGGTGGCGCGACGCATGCACGCCCGCGGGTCGCGCGCGGCGAGGCCATTTGTGGCCGTCAACTGTGCCGCCATTCCGCTCGAGCTCGCGGAGTCGGAGCTGTTTGGGCATCGCAAAGGAGCATTCACCGGCGCTACGGCTGAGCGCCAAGGACGCTTTGTGCTCGCCGACGGCGGCACCATCTTTCTCGATGAGGTGGGCGAGCTACCACTTGCGGCCCAGAGCAAGCTCTTGCGCGTGTTGCAGGAGGGAACCGTCGATGTACTCGGCGGCGACAAGCCGGCGCAGGTGGACGTGCGCGTGCTCGCCGCCACCAACCGTGACCTGCACGCGGCGATTGCCGGCAAGACGTTTCGCGAGGATCTCTTCTTTCGCCTCAACGTCTTCGAGGTAGCGGTGCCGCCCTTGCGCGAGCGCACGGAAGACATCGAGCCGCTCGTCGAGCATTTTGTCGCTGAGCTCGGCGAGGGACGCGCGCTCACCCTACCGCTCGAGGTCTTGGCCAACCTGCGCACGCGACGCTGGCCTGGCAACGTCCGCGAGCTGCGCAGCGCCTGTGAGCGCATGGTGCTCTTGTGTCCGGGCGATACCCTGTCCACCGACGTCCTACCGCCAAACGACGACGCCACGGGTCAGCGCACGACACCGCCGGACGTTGGCGAGTGGCCGACGCTGCCGCCGGAAGGGCTCTCGCTCTTAGATCTAGAAAAGGGCGTCATCGAGCGTGTGCTCGTGCTCAAGCAGGGCAACGTCAGCGAAACCGCGCGCTACCTGCGCATCCCGCGTCACGTGCTGCTCTATCGGATCGAGAAATATGGCATCGTCCGCCCGCCGAGGTAAGGAGGGTCGCGGCCTCGCCGCGCTGGTCAGCGCGCCGATGTTGCTCGGCGCTTGGCTGCCGGTGCTCGCCATCGGGGTATTGCACTACACGGTCGGCGCGCACGAGCACTGGGCGCACGACATTTTGCGGCGCCTCTACTACGTGCCAATTCTCTACGCGGCCCTCACGCGCGGGCTCGGGGGCGGCCTCGCGGTGGCCACGGTGGCCTCGCTGTCCTACATCCCGCACGCGTTCTTCGTCATGTCGCACAGTCAGGACCCGGGCTCGACCATCAACAAGCTCAGCGAGCTCTTGCTCTATCAAGTCATCGGCATCTTGGCCGGCATCTCGTCGGACCGGGAGGTTGCCCGCCGCCATCAGATCGAGCAGGCCGCCGCCGAGCAAGAGCGCCTGGCGGAACAGCTCGTGCGCGCCGGTCGCTTGGCGGCGCTCGGGGAGCTCGTCGCCGGTATTGCGCACGAGATCAAAAACCCCTTGCACACGCTCAAGGGCACCGCCGAGATCGTGGATGAAGTCATCCCCAAGGGCAGCGAGCAGGCGGTGATGTGGCGCGTCTTGCGACAAGAAATCGAGCGTCTCGAGCGCATTGCCGAGCGGTTTCTCTCGTTTGCGCGACCGGCAGTCCCTGATCTGCGTCTCGCACGCTTTGCGCAAGTCTACGAGCGCGCGTGCGAGCTGCTCACCGCCCACGTGCGCGGCGCCATCGATGTGCGCTTCGAGGTGGTGCCGCTGACCGACGAGGTCTCACGCACGCAGGTGCGCGCCGATGCCGATCAGCTGACGCAGGTGTTGCTCAATATTGCGAGCAATGCTCTGCGTGCCATGGAGGGCCGTGGCGTCTTGATGCTCAGTGCCGAGCTGCGCGGTGGCCACGGCCCCGAGCGCGTCGCGCTCACCCTCACCAACGACGGACCCGCCATCGCCGAGGGGGATCTCGAGCGCATCTTCGACCCCTTCTATACCCGCGCCGACGAGGGTACCGGGCTGGGTCTCGCCATCGCCGAACGCATTGCGGAGGGACATGGCGGCTATCTCGAAGCGCGCAACCTAGGCACAGCGGGCGGTGTCGCGTTTACGCTGGTGCTGCCTCGAGCTCTTGCGGCTCGTTGATGAGCAGACGCGCGTCGGCCTTCGGTGCCTCGAGAAGCTTTTGTACGCGTGCCTGAGCTACGGTGAAGTCGAGCACCATGCCGTGGGCGAGCAGATCGCCACGCAGCTTGTACTCGAGCTGGCGTAGCCGGCGGTACGTGCTCAGGTACGCCTCGCACACGATGGGATGGAAATTGCGCGCCGCAAACGGATTCTGCCCCATCAATGCACGCATGCGATTGGACGGCACAAACGTGTAGGCGTTGACGTGTGGGCTCGCGCGCAACACTTCTTCGGAGACCTGCTCAAAGCGCGTGTAGGCCACCGTCTTGTAGTCCTGCTCGATGAGCCACAAGTTGCCGTGACGCGCGTTAAAGCCCGCCTCTTCGGAGATGAGGGGCACAAACGGATCGATGATGAACACTAGATCGGCGCCGTACTCGATGGCCGCCTTGAGGTTGCTCGTGCGCGTGACCATGCCGTCGGTGTAGTAGCGCCCGTTGATGAGCACGCTCGGGAAGAACGGATGCGCCGCCGCGGAGGCCTGAATGGCCAGACTGATCGGCACATCATCGTTGCCCTCGGTGCCAAAGATCACGTGCTCGCGGCTGTCCTGGTCGGTGGCGCCAATGTAGAGCTCGCGCGTCAGACTGCGAAACGAGTTGACGCGCCCCGGCTGAGTGAAAACTTCGCGTAGGAAACGCTCGACCTCGGTGTTGTCGAACATCGGTCCGAGCATGGCGGCGTAAGCCCCGACGATGCTGGAGACGGAGAAGTCCGCCTGGCGCCGCAGCATGCGCACGAGATACGCCCCGAGATCGCGCTGCGCCAACATCAGGCGCTTGGGCAGCTCGCCGACGTTGAGATGGCGCCAACGCAGCCCCAGGGGATACGGCCACTCGCCGCCGATGTCGCCAATATTGGCGATGATCTCGTCGATGTGGACGCCATTGGCGAGGCCACCGAGCACGACCGCGCCCGCACTGATGCCGAGGTACATGTCGAAATCGCGCGCGCCGACGTCGAGCACGTCATCGAGACACTTGAGCACCCCGAGCTCGTAGTAGATGCCGCTGATGCCGCCACCGGCCGCGCTGATGGCCTTCTTGCCGGTGCGTCGTGCGACGAGCGCGTGGTGGCAGAACTGCCAGAATTGCTCGATAAGACGACTGCGTGCCGCCGCCGCATGTTTGCCGACGAGTCGTGGGGAGAGGGACAGATCGCGCAGGCACGCGCCCACATGGCGCTCGCCCATGGCAAAGATGAGTCGATCGACGCGGTCCTCGTCGGCGTCGCCGACGAGCACGGCCACACGTGCGAGTGGATAGCGCCGCTCGCGGTCGCGCTCGGCCGTCAGTGCGTCGAGGAAGGTCGAGAGACACGCCTCTTGCGCTTCGGCATCCGCTTCGTGATGCGGTAAGTGCCGACAGTCGACGATGACGAGATTGTAGTAGTGCTGGTGCAATCGCTCGACGGCGGCCGCCGGTCCCGTGACGAGATCCATGCGCAGCGCGAGGTCCCGCCCCTGCCACGTACACCCCTCGGCGTCGTGCTGGGATTGCATCCACGGCTCGCGGGCGACCGACCCACACAGATCGACAAAGGTGTGCGCGAGCGGGGCAACGTAAAGGGCAGTCTTCACCACCCCTATTCTAACCATGAGCGCACCGTGCCTGCCAGGGCGCGCGCGCTGTTTGCTTCCCGCTGGGGCCGTGTTATCTAGCCGACATGTTGGGAACCAAAGCACCTAAGAAGCTTCCGCCCGAGCTGCCTCAGGTTGGTGGTGTCATGCACGCTCTGCTGCACACCAGCATGGGCAAGATCAAGATCGAGCTATTTGCCGACAAGGCACCCGTGACGGTCGGCAACTTCGTTGGCCTAGCCGAGGGAACCATCCCTTGGGTCGACCCCCTGTCGGGTGAGACACGTCGCGGCGTACCGATGTACGACGGGATCAAGTTTCATCGCGTCATTCCGGACTTCATGGTGCAGATCGGTGATCCAAAAACGCGCGCCGACCGATCCGACTGGGGTACCGGTGGGCCCGGCTACCAGTTCGACGATGAGTTTACGAGCGGACGCAAGCATGATCGTCCCGGCATGTTATCGATGGCGAACGCCGGCCCAGGCACGAACGGCTCGCAGTTCTTCATCACCGAGGTTGCTACCCCCTGGCTCGACGGCAAGCACGCCATCTTCGGCACGGTCGTCGAGGGCATCGACATCGTCACGACCATCGCCCACGTCAAGCGCGACGGCCGCGACCGCCCCGAAAAGCCGGTGGTCTTGGAGCGCGTCGAGATCCTGCGCGGGTAGTGCTACACTCCCTGGCATGTGCCGACATCTGACGACGGCTCTTACGGCAGCCCTGCTCGTGGCGTCTTGCTCCAACATGCGCGCATCGAGCACGCCCGACGGCGGCGATGGCAACGCCGACGACTCGCCGCTTGTGGTTCATCGTCAAACGCTCGATGACCTTTCCACCGTGGTTACGGTCGCCTACGCCGATACCGACGCGACGAGCTGGGTCGCTATCGGTACGCCGGCGGACGCGCCGCAGCAGTTTCTGGGCTGGGAGCGACTCACCTTGGGTACGCACACCAACCTCGCGGTAGCGCTCGCAAGGCCCATCGAAGATGGCGAGCAGCTCGTGGCGTATCTGCTCTATGATCTCGGCGAGGCAGGCGTGCTCGATGGCCTCGAGACGGATCTGCCCTACACGCGCGACGATGCGAGTCCCGTCTTCGAGGCCTTCGCGGTCGACGTCGTGGCCGGCACGCCGGCGCTGCGTTTTACCTTGGCGCTCGAGCGCGCGTCGCTGAGCTGGCGGTGGACGAGCGTCGCGCCGGTGCGCTTTGCCGACCGCATCGAGCCCGATATCGCCAACCCAACGATTACGCTCACCGCCGGTTGGCGCTATGCGCTCGTTGACACGGTGAGCGCGACGCACCCGATCGAGCTCATCAAGTTGCATTTGGACTCGACCGCCGACGAGGTGTTGCTCGCACAAACAGGCGACGGCGTGCAAGAGCTCGACCCGGAAATAGCCTGGGACGAGCGCGCGGACGGTGAGGTGCGCTTCACGCTCGCCGGCACCCTCGTCGACTTGCTCGATGGCTACCGCTGCACCGCCCACCCGGCTGCCATGCGCGGCCAGATAGCCGTTGTCGCCGCGGTCCCGTAGGCAGCAATGTTAGGCCGCGCGGGACGTGCAAAGCGCTACCAACGGTGCTAGGGTGGGCCGCAACTGACGACGACATTACACGTCGCATGGCGAGGGAAGGCGCGCGTATGGCCGACGAGATCATGATCGAAGGCATCATTCCTGTGGCGCAGAAGGACGTGCGGCTGCTGCTCGAGGCGGGCTACCTCTACATGGAGCTCAGCAAGTGGACCGAGGCCGAGGAAGTCTTTCGGGGTGTCGCAGCCCTCGTGCCGCACAGTGAGGTGCCGCACATGGCGCTCGGCCACCTGTATTTCTCGCGCGGACGCTTCAGCCCGGCGCTCAAGGCCCACAAGAAGGCAATCGAGCTCAAGCCCGAGTCCGCCGCGGCGCATGCCTCGGTCGGCGAGACGCTCATGTTCCTGCACAAGCACAAAGAGGCCGTCGCCGAGCTCGACAAGGCGAGGGCGCTCGAGCCCGATGGCCCGGCTGGGCAGTTTGCGCAATCACTCAAAGAGGCGTTCGAGCTCGGTGTCTTTGGCTGAGCCAGGGTCCTTAAGGAGAGACACGGATGAGCAGGGTCAGTGGGGGAGGCACACGCCCCCCGGTCGATACGCCGGCAGAGTCGTCGCAGGGCGCCCCGAAGACCGGTGAGGCCGATTCGAAGGCCGATCTCCGATCCAAGGAAGGCATCCAGAGCTTTCGCCAGGCGGCGCGCATGGAAGGCGTGCCTACGAAGATCGTCGATCGTTTCGAGAAAGCGGGACCCGCGCTCGAGAAGACGATGCAGGCCCTTGCGGGCAAGATCAAGTTCACCAACGCCGACTTGGCGCAGGTGGCGCGTGCCGTCGCCGTCTTTGTGCTACAAAATCCCAACGCCGATCGCAAGACGCGCGCCCGTGCGTTTGCCCGGGCCATTCTCAAGCGCAAGCGCTACGACAAGATCTTCTCCAACCTCGACGAGGCAGACGAGGCGCGTCTCGAAGAGATGTTCGATCTCATCGCCGATCAGCTCGACGGCTCGCCGGTGATGGCGCAGCTCGTCGATGAGGTCACCGAGGGCGCACGCAAGGTGACGGCACGATGAGCAAGGAGGGGGGCAGTCAGAAAGTCCTAGACCGTCGCGAGATGACCGAGAAGTACCTGCCGTTTGTGCGCTCGATCGCCGGCAAGGTGAAAAAGACGGTCGCCAAAGAGATCGAGTTCGAAGATCTCGTCGAGTACGGCATTGTCGGCTTGCTTGAGGCCGCGGACCGCTACGACGCCAAATTTGGCGCCAATTTCATGACCTTTGCCTACTACCGCATTCGCGGCGCCATCTACGACGGCCTGCGTGGTATGGGCTGGATGAGCCGCACCGAGTATGCCAAAGCGCGCTTCGAAGAGCGCGCCAACGAGTACCTCGCCGAGGTTGCAGCCGCGCAGGAAGCGGGCACGGAAGTGCCCGAGAATCCGTTTGAGCATGCGGTGCAAGATCTGGCCTCCGCGGTGCAGGGCCTGGCCGCAGTCTACATCACCGCCATCGACGGCGCCGAGGGCATGCAGCTCAAAGACGAGCAGGCCGTGCAGGCCGAAGAATCGTTGGGCCTCGAGCAGGCGCGGTTCCTCGTGCGCGAGACGATCAAGAAGCTCTCCGATCAGGAGCGCGAGCTTTTGGAAATGTACTACTACCAGGAGATGAGCCTCGAGAGCGTGGGCGCCAAGCTTGGCCTCTCCAAGAGCTGGACGAGCCGCTTGCACGCGCGCGTCATCGACAAGCTGCATCGTATGCTGTCCGACTCACTTGACAGCGCGTGACGCTCTGCGTTGCAAATTTAGTCAACCGCGCGTCGCGCGTTGCGATAATATCTAGGCGGAGCATTGTGTTCCCAGAACTCTGGGCCCCTGCCGACGGGCACCGGCTCTCAACATAGATGGAGGTTGCGATGGACCCGACTGGTGGTGGCGTAGGTAAGGCGGCGCAAGAGCTCGTTCAAGAGATGCAGAAGGCGCAGGCCGAGCTGCAAAAAGTCGAGCAGACGCAAAAGCCCGAGGCGGCACAGGGCTTTCAGAATGTCATGCAGGCCCAGCAGACGCAGGGTGTGCAGGCACCGCAGCAGGTCCAGGCGGCCAACGAGGCCACGCGCGTTCTCGTCACCGCCAAGATCAATGCCACGAAGGCGTCGACCCGCGTGGGTGAGGCGGCGCGTACCGAGCAGTCGCGCATGCTCAAGGTGTTCGACGGCATTATCCAGGGCCAGGACAAGATGCAGGGCATCATCAACATGGCGCTCTCCGGCAAGCAGTTCAGTCCGCCGGAGCTCATCGTCATGCAGGCGAGCGTGTATCGCTTCTCGCAGGAGCTCGAGCTCACCTCGAAGGTTGTCGAGAAGGCGACGAGCGGCATCAAGCAGACGATGAATACGCAGGTCTGAGCGTCCGCTCGAGACCTCTCCCCGTTGTCGCATTTCGTTTTTCCGCGTGCGTGCCGTCCGACGCGCAACGCCGTATTGCGCTCGCCTTCCGGGTGCGCTAGCGTCAGCCCAGTCATCGAGCGGCGCCTGAGCGTCGCGAAGGAGCTATCCTCCGTGCGAGCTCATTTGGCATTGCCCGTGTTCCTGGCGCTCGGGCTCGTGGCCTGCGGTACTGAGACCATCGGGCACAAGGTGGACGAGCGCGAGGCCAACAGAATCATCGAAGTGCTGGCCGACAACAACGTCACCGCGGCGAAGATGATGCGCGACACGGGTCGCGAAGTGTACTTTCTCATCTCCGTACCAGCCAAACAGCGCCTCGAGGCCATTCGCGTGCTCAATCAGAACGAGCTGCCGCGCCGCGCCGATCGTGGCTACGGGGAGGTATTTAGCGAGGGCGGTCTCATCCCGACCTCTTCCGAAGAGCGCGCCAAGGAATTGTCGGCGCTCGAGGGCGAGATCGAGCGACAGCTCAAGCTCATCGACGGCGTGCTCGATGTGCAGGTGCAGATCGTTGTGCCGGAGGAATCCGCACTGCGCACGACCCAGGAACAGCAGCCGACCACCACGGCCAGCGCCACGGTCAAGTACTTGCCCGGTGAGGGTGGCAGCAAGCCGCTGAGCGAGCTGCAGGTACGCTCGGTGGTCGCGGCGGGTGTCGAGAAGCTCACCCCCGACAACGTGGTGGTGCTCATGACGCCCGCGACGGGAGCAGGAACCTTGCGCGGCGGCGGTCGCAGCGCGGCGGAGATGCGTGGCACCGGCCTCAAGCGTCTGACGACCAAGCAGCTGAATATGATCTTTGCGGCCGTGCTGGGTCTTGTCCTCTTGCTCAGCCTCGGTCTCGTCTTCTCACAGATGCGCCTGCGCTCGGTGCGGGGCCGCCTGTTGCGACTGCATAACGAGATCGCGATGGCCCGTCGGCGCACGCCCGAGGTAGCAGCGGGCGGATAGTGCATGCACCCGTTCTTTGAGCCTCTCGACGACCGCGAGGCGATGCTCCTCCTGACGACCCTGACGGTCGGGGGGAGCGCGGATACGGGCATCTTTGAGCACCTGCCGACTGACCGGCGCGGATATGTTGCTCAGAAGGCGCAGGCTCTTCTGGCGATGCCCTCAGACAAGCGCGTCTCGTTCATGGTGCACGAGATCAAGCAGGCGCTCTCCTTCAAGGGTCTGCGGGGACTCGAGCGCGTCGACCCCGCGTGGATCGTGCTCGGGCTCAAGGGTGAGAGCGCCCGCGTCGTCGCCACCGTGCTCATCAGCCTGCCGAATCCGCTCGTGCGCGCGGTGCTCAAGCGACTGCCGACGGGCATCCGCAAACAGTTGCCGCCCAAGGAAGAGGTGACGCGCATTCCGCTTGAGCTCGTGCGGGCAGTGCGTCAGACCTTCGAATCCCGCTTTCATGCGATGCCAGCACCCTCGACGCGCGGCTTTGCGTTTCGCGACATCATGCAGCTCGAGCGCGCGGACCTGTATCGCTTGATGCGCGACCTCGGGCTCATCGAGCTCGGTCAGGCGTTCGTCGCGGTGGGAAAGATGGCGCTCGCGGAGCTGTGCCGGCGACTGCCACGCGACAAGGCGGAAGAGCTCATCCTCGCCGTGCGCGGCGCCTCGACCGTGGACGTGCCGGACATCAAGAGTGCGCAGCGCTTTCTCTCCCGCGTGGTCGTCAATTTCCAGGACACTGAGGAGTTTTTTACCAAGGCGGGTCTGTGGCGCCTCGCGAAGGCCTCGCTCATCGAGGATGGCAGTTTTCGCACCGCGTTCAAGCAGCGTCTGTCGCCCGAGGCGGGGCGTCTGTTTGTCAGCTATGCCGAGAAAGCTGCCGAGCTTCAGGATTTGTCCGAGGACGTGCTGCGTCGACTACAAGACTCTGTCTTGCTGCGCATTCGTGAGCTGTCGCGTCGTGGCGCCATCGCGCCGCAGTGGCAGTCGACCGAGATGGTGCTGCATCAGCCGCTCCCCGCGACCGGTGCTGCACCTGGCGCATGAGCTACTGAGCGCGTGCGGGCGCGAGCCTTTGCTTAGTGCGGCGCTCATGGCACAATCGGCACCATGGGCAAGGTGATCAAGAAGGGCGGCTTGGGATTTGACGAGGTGGACGTGTCTTCGCCGCTCGAAGAGATGCCGATTCACCGCGCGCCGATCATCGATCGAAATACGTATGAGGCCCGCTCCGACGCGCAGGTCATTCGCAACCGCGCCGCCGGTGAGGCCGACGACATTCGCTCGCAAGCCGAACAGGACGCCGAGGCCATTCGTCAGCAGGCGTTCGATGAAGGGTACGCCGCGGGCCGCGAGAAAGGGGCGCTCGAGCTTGCCGAGGTGATTGCTGGCGTCGCCAAGCGCTACCAGCAAATCGAGGCGCAGGCGATCCCGCAGCTCAAAGAGCTCGCGCTCACCATCGCGCGCAAGATCCTCGGGCGGGAGCTGGAATTTAGTCCCGAGGCGGTCGTCGACATCGTCAAGCAGGCGCTCAGCGAAAAGGCTCGTCAGCGGCGCGAGATCTTCTTACGTATCAACCCGCAGGACATGCAGGCCATTCGCGAGCACAAAGCTGATCTGCTTGAGGTGCTCAGTCGCGCGAAGGAGATTGGCATCCGTGAGGATCCTGATGTGCAGCGACATGGCGTCATCATCGAAACCGACGCTGGCATCATCGATGCGCAACTAGAGACCCAGCTTGCGGTCTTTGAGCGCGTGCTGCGCGAGACCCACTGAGCGCGCGGGCGGAGGATGGTATGTACGAAGTAAAGCCAGCGGCGCCAGTCGTCGATCTGAGTCGCTATCTCAAGGCGGTCGAAGATACCGAGACGGTGCATGTGCGCGGTCGCGTGACGGAAGTCACGGGGCTCGTCATCAAAGCCATGGTGCCCGGCGTGCGCATGGGGGAGATGTGCTACATCGACGTCGGCGGCGGCGAGCGCATCACCTGCGAGGTGGTGGGCTTTCGCGACGAGGCGGTCATGCTGATGCCGCTTGGCGAGGCGCACGGCATTGGTCCCGACAGCGAAGTGTTGCCGACCGGCAAGCCGTTCTCGATTCGCTGCGGCTGGGACTTGCTCGGGCGTGTGCTCGACGGTCTCGGGCAACCGATTGACGGCGGTGCGGCGCTGCTCGATATGCCCAACCTCGAGATGTGGCCGGTCGAGCGCACGGCGCCCGATCCGATGAAGCGCATGCGCGTCACCGAGCACATCGCCATGGGCGTGCGCGCCATTGACGGTCTGTTGACCGTGGGACTTGGCCAGCGCATCGGTCTGTTCGCCGGCTCCGGCGTCGGCAAATCCACACTCATGGGGCAGATCGCACGCAACACGGAGGCCGAGGTCGTTATCACCTGTCTCGTCGGCGAGCGCGGTCGCGAAGTGCGAGATTTCATCGAGGAGTCGCTCGGCGAGCAAGGTCTCAAAAAGAGCGTCGTCATCGTCGCCACCTCGCACCAGCCATCCCTCGTGCGTCTTAAGAGCGCATTTATCGCCACGGCCATCGCCGAGTGGTTTCGCGATCAGGGCAAGCGGGTGCTCTTCATGATGGACTCGGCGACCCGGTTTGCGCGTGCGCAACGCGAGATCGGCCTCGCCATCGGTGAGCCACCCGCGCGTCAAGGCTATCCGCCGAGCGTCTTTGCGCAGATCCCACGCTTGATGGAGCGCACGGGCAACAACGAGATTGGCTCGATCACGGCGCTCTACACGGTGCTCGTACAAGCCGGCGACATGGAGGAGCCCATCGCTGATGAAGTGCGTAGCATCCTCGATGGTCACATCGTGCTCAACCGCGCGCTCGGTGCGCGCAATCACTGGCCCGCGATTGATATCCTGCCGTCACTCTCGCGCGTCATGAGCGAAATCGCGGCCCCCGAGCACAAGAAGGCCGCCGCCAAGCTGCGCGAGGTGCTGGCCACCTACGAAAAGCAACGCGACCTTATTCTGCTCGGCGCCTATCAGTACGGCACCGACGCCAAGACCGACTACGCCATCGACAAGATCGAAGAGGTCGAAGGGTTCTTGCGGCAGGGGACGCAGGAGAAGGATGAGTTTTCCGACACGGTGCATAAGCTCGTCGACATGTTTGGTGACGCGGCTTGATCCGCACACGTGCCGCATGAGGATGGGGGCTAGGTAGCGCGATGGCTCTGCCTCCCGACTACCGTCTTGCGACGGTGCTGACCTTGCGTGAGCGCAAGAAGGAGCAGGCGGAGCATCACCTCGCCGCGTGTCTCAAAGCGTTGCGTGAAGAGCAGCAGCGGCAGCGCGAGATGGAGGAGGAGCTCGAGCGCATGATCGCGAAGCGGCAGGCGCGCACGCGCGAGTATGCCGAGAAGACCATGCGCGGCGAGATGAGCGCGCAGGATGCCATCGGCGCCAACGTCTATCTCGAGCGTCTCAAAGAGCTCGAAGAAGAGCAGAAGAACGCCATCGAGGCGCAAAAGGCTGTCGTGCGCCAGCGCCAAGAGGATGTGGACGCGGCGCGCCAAGACGTGCTCGCGGCCACCCAGGAGCTCAAGGCCATCGAGAAGCACAAAGAGAAGTGGACCGAGGAGGTCAAAAAAGAGCGCGAGGCGAAAGAAGAAGAGGTGATGGACGAGATCGCGCAGACTATTTTTATCAATCGCGACGGCTAGTTAGGTGCATCGATAAAAAATATCAGCCGGGACGTCGCCGGCCCGCCTATGTGTAGACAAAGGCCCCTCATGGGGCTTTTGCAGGAGAAGCACCATGACCCGAGTGACCGAAGATCTCGACACGCAGCGCTACGAAGAGCAGCAGCGTACCCAAGAAAAAGACGAAACCAAGCGCCAGCGCTCCCGCGAAGACTTCAATCGCCTCGTCACGAAAAAGCAGGCCGAGGATCACAGCTCGTCGCGCCAGCAGCAGCAAGCGGCGGTCAATCGAGCCACGCAGGGCACGCGCGGGCAAGAAGCTCTTCTCGCTCGCCACGGCATTCAGTCGCAGAGCTTCCAGCAGCACATCGAGAAGCGCGGGCACGAGCTCGTCACCGACAACCGCACGCAGCACAAAGAGCGCACGACGGATATGAAGGAGACGCGCCGCGGCGAGGCGCATCAAGAAGTGCGTGAAAAGCGCGAGCTCGACCAGAAGGAAGGGCGTGTGTCGGCAGTCTCGCGCGACGATCGGGGTCAGGGCGGCGGCGCGGGTGGCGGCGACAGCGCCGAGAGCGGTGCCGGGGGTCAAAAGCACGGCTCGATGGGCGGACAGCACCTCGCGGGCTCTAGTGCTCCCGCGGCAACGACGGCGACCGAGCACGCGCACGGCTCTTCGGCGCCGCGGCTGCCCCCGGATGTCATCCGGAAGCTCGTCGAGCGCGTCTACGTCGGCGTCAACACCGAAGGGCTGAGCGAGTTTCACATCGAGTTCAAAGAGAGCGTGCTCGCGGGCTCGCGTCTGACGATCAGCGCTCGTGACGGTAAGATCTTCGCCCGCTTCCAGACCGAAGACACCAATGTGGGCCGTTTGCTCAAGGCCAGCGAAGGCGAGCTGGCGCGTGCCTTTGGTCGCAAGGGCCTGCGTCTCGAGCGTCTTGAAGTGACAGGACCTTAGTGCTAGCGTCGCTCGCTATCTGAGCGGCAATGCCTTCTGTACGACCTTTTCGTTTCTCTGGCTTGCGGCGTTACACCCGCGAGCAAGTGGCTCTGCAAGAGAGCTTTGCTCGCTACCTTTCCTATCGCCCCTTCGCCGACGGCTTTGGTGACTCGCTCGCGCAGGTGCTCGAGCGCTACTTGAAAGTACCCTGCACGCTTGCCGACGCGCAGCAGCGCACCATGGCGCGCACCGAGATTGGCGCGCTGTTTCCGGACGTCGGCTGCTTTCTCGTCGTCGGCGCGGCGCCTACCGAGCACAAGATCCTCGTCGATTTGGACACCACCCTCGCGGCCGCGATGATCGATCGCCTCTTGGGTGGCAATGGCGAGGTGGGCCGCATCCAACGACCGCTCACCGAAATCGAAGAGGGTGTGCTCTCGTTTGTGCTGCTGCACGTGCTCGCGCATTTCCATGAGGGCTGGGCGACGGGCCGTGAGCTCGCGCTAACGCTCGATCGGTTTGCCTCGCGCGTCGATGACTTGCAGGAGCTCATCGATGCCGAGTCGAGCTACCAAATGGTCGGCTTGCGCTTGGGCCTGGGTAAGCGCGTCGGCTATGTGCGGCTGCTCGTGCCGGCGAGTCTTGTGACCCAGAGCTTCTCCTCGATTCCCGATCAGGGGCGCGCCACGGTCGAGGAGCGGCAACGCATGCGCCACGTGCTCGAGGCCATCGGGCCCGTGTCGGTGGAGGCTCGCGTCGAGCTCGCGCCGCTCGATCTAGGACCTGATGATATTGCAAACCTGGAGGTGGGCGATATAGTCATCCTTGAGCACCACGAGGTCACAAAGAGCGACACCGGGCTCAGCGGCATCGTGACCGTGCGGTTCGGAGATGGCAACAACGGCGGCTTGCGTGGACGTCTCGTCGCGCAGCCCGATGATCAGCTGCGGCTCGAGATTCTCGAGATCTTGGTCCAGGAAAAGCCCCTGGAGGGAGCAATGGTGCAAGACGAAGCACTCGGCGCCGATGGCGCGGCACAGGGTGAGAATTTCGATCAGACCGAGGGCCTCTTGCGCGACGTGGCTGCACCGGTGGTCGTCGAGCTCGGCCGCATCCGCATGAACACCGCGCAGGTGATCCGGCTCAAGCCGGGACAGATCTTGCGCTTGCCCCGCGGCCCCAATGACCCGGTCGATCTCGTGGTCAACGGCAAGGTCTTCGGGCGTGGCGAGCTCATCGAAGTGGATGGCGAGCTCGGCGTGCGCCTGATGCAGATCGTCGGCGTTCGCTGACCGGCGATGGGAATGACCGGACATCTGGCCGCGGTGCTCCTGCTGTGGGCGACCGGCGCTGTGGAGCCTGCGTTCTCGGCACCCACCGCGCCGAGCGCGACACCTGACGCCAGCAAGCTAGACGCGGAAACGCCGCCACCAACTGCCTACGATTTGAGCCAGGGCGAGGCGGTGCCACGCGATTTCGAAGGGGAATCGTTGCTCCGCCAGCTCGCGCGCACGATGTTCGGCTTGGTCGTCGTCGTCGGGCTCATCTACCTCACGCTCAAGGTGCTCTTGCCTCGCTTGCTGAACATGCGTCAGGTCGCCAGCGGACAGGGACTCAAAGTACTCGAGCGCCTACAGCTTGACCCGCGTCACGCGCTCTTGCTCATCGACGTGCGCGGCAAGCAGACGCTGCTGGTTGCGACGGGTGAGCAGGGCGTACAAGTCATCGCCCACGTGCCGCCATGGGAAGAGGGCAAGGAGCGCCATGATAAGGCGTAGTAGGACCGGGACCGCGCCGCCGAAGACGCCGCGCTACCGACGCGCGCGCTGGCTGGGCGTCGCCGCTGGCATTGGCGCGACGATCGCGAGCTCGGCGGCCATGGCGCAAAAGCTCACGGACGTGATGGGCAAAGAGGGCGTCACCAGTCGCCCGCTCGTGTTGCTCGTGGCTATCGCCGGGCTGTCGATCGTCCCGTTCGTGCTCATTATGGTCACCTCCTTCGTCAAGATCGCCGTGGTGCTGTCGATCGTGCGCCAGGCCATCGGCACGCAGCAGATCCCGCCGACGCAGGTGATTACGGGTCTCGCCATCATCCT
>CAYHNK010000047.1:0-20670 GCA_964357695.1 uncultured Bdellovibrionales bacterium
GTTTGCCGCGCGCAAAGACGGGTTCAGCGACGCCGCAGTGCGCCGTTACAGCGCCCTTGTCGACCGCATTCAGGGAGATCCCGACGCACTCAACTACGCCCGAGAGGTGTTCGCACGCCAAGTGCGCCGCGCTAAGCGGCAAACGAGCGACGCGGGCGAGCGTCAAAGGTCGCAGGCGGTCGGCACCGCCATCGACAACAAGCTCGCTCCGCTCGTCGCCGGCACACTCGACCGGCGCGCCAAGTGGCGCGAGATCCACGCATGGAAGCGTCAAGGACTCGTGAGTGCGCAGGAGATGAGTGCGCTCAAGACCGCGGTGCTCACGAGCGACACGCCGGAGCAATTCACCGTCGCCGCCCTGCGTGCCAGCGAGACCCTCGGCTATGCCATCTTTTCGCGGCTCCTTGGTGAAATGCGAGCCGAGCAAGAGAAGCGCGCCGAAGAACAAGAGCACGAAACGCACGAGCGGCTCGAGCGCAGCGAGAAGAAAGAGCTCGAGCAGCGCCGTCGCGAGGCCGACGCGCGCCTGCGCACCGAGCTCACGGCCGAGCAGCACGAATACTGGGCCATCCAGTTCTTTCTCAACATGGAGACCCACGAGCAGGTGGAAGTGAGCCAAGCGCGCACCGTCGAAGAGCTGGTCGACAACCGCAACGACCTGAATAGCGCCAAGCAGAGCCGCCAAGAAGTCCGAGGTGCCGCGCGGCAAGCGCCGGTGCCGTCCAACTACAAGGCGTAGCCAGCCGTCACCGCGCGTTCCCGCCGCTCGCGACTTGGCTGCCTGGGACGAACCCAGGAACACACAGTCGGGAGCGCGGGGACCGGAGCCGTTGGGGAGGACCCGCGAAGCGGGGGGGACCCAGGCGGCGAGGACCTTCACCGCGACCGACGATCACTTTCCTCGTCGTCTACTGATCTAAGAAGGGATAGCGCGGCGTGAGCAGAATGCCGTGCTTCGCCATGGCATCGAGGACAAAGCGGTAAGCCTCGGCGTCGCGCCCGATGCGCTCGGGCGGCACCACCCCGCGTTCACGCACGCCGCCCTCAGCCGCAAGTCGTGCGAACGCCGCGCACGTCAGAGCCGTCGTGCGAGCCATCGCCGACAGACCACCCTGCGGCCTTTCGACCATGGTGACGATTTCCTTGTCCACTTGGACGCGAAACGCCACGAGGTCATCGCCCTCGCGGCATTCGGTCTCGAGACGCTGGCGCAGCGTACCGTTGGCAAGCAGCGGCTTGATGGCCGCGATGTGACCGGGCCAGCGCATGGTCTTCTCGGTCATCTCCGGCACGTCGCAATCGAGCAGCGTGCGCAGCCCGTCGGTGAGGAATGCCTCGAGTGTGCCGACACCGGGAATGTCGATGGGCTCTAGCTCGCTCATGGCGGGGAGAGTCACCACCTTGCCGCCGCGACGGATACGCGCCGGGCGGCGAAACTCGTCGACAAGATCGTCGAGCGACCATGTGACGACGTAGCCAAACGGCCGCGTGCGGTCGGCCGCGACGCCGCCGACTTGAATGTGCAGCTCGCGCGGCTTGCGGACCGCCAGGGCGCGACCGACTAGCAGATTGGAGATCCCGGGCGCGAGTCCGCAGTCCGGCATGATGGCGACGCCCGCGCTCTTCGCATCTTTGTGGAGCGTCGCCGCGTCTTCGGGATAGAAAGCGACGTCGACAAACGACTTTCGTGCCGCCACACAGGCGCGCGCGGCCGCGTAACCAAGCTCTGCCGGCAGCGCTCCCACGGCGAGATCGAACTCGCCCACGAGCTTCTCCACCGCCACAGCGTCGGCCAGATCGACCTCCCGACACGTGACGCCCTTGAAAGTCATGGCCCGCACGTCGGCTACCGTCACGTCGTAGTCCGGCGCCAGCTCGCTTGCGACCACCCGTCCCTGCCGGCCGCCCCCGAGAACAACGATGCGCTTGGTTTTCATGACGAGAGAAAAGCCTCCGCCAACGTCACGAACGCATCGGCCTGGGCCCCGTCGTGCACGTCGAAGTGGGTGACATCAAAAGTCATCGTCGGCACCGAGTACTTGGACTTGAGAATGCTCGGAAAGGCGCTGTAGTAACCGTTGAGACCCTGGAGAAAATCACCGTTGATCTCCGCCTCTTCTTTGCGACCGCGGCGCTGAATGCGGCTGCGCAAGACGTCGACGTCCGGGCACTGTAAGTAGATAACCTTGTCCGGCTGGCGAATCGCGCGATTGAGCCGCTCGAAGTACTCGAGGTAGAGCTGCAGCTCGTCGTCACTCATGTGTCCCAGGCCGTGCAAGTACTTGGCAAAAATCTCCGGGTCCTCGACAAGCGAGCGGTCTTGGATGCAGCTCTTGGGCACCGTGTCGATGAGCTCGTGGTGGTTGACACGCTTGATGAGAAACTCGAGCTGCAGCGTAAACGACCAGCGCCGCATGTCGCCGTAGTAGAGGGCGAGAAAGCGGTTGTCGATGACCGGCTCATCGAAGAGCTCATAGCCAAAACGGCGACTCAGGAGCTTGGCGATGGTGGTCTTGCCCGATCCGATATTGCCCGCGAGGGCGATAAATTGCTTGTTGGCCATGGCTCCCGGGACTTACACCAGAGCAGCCCTGATGCGCCACCCCAAGGTGATGCCCCGTGGATCGCCCAGTGGCGCAGCGCGGCTTACAGCAGCGCTTCTTTCTCGCTCGCCAACGCAGTAGCATGAGATCCACCCGGAGGCCGGAACGATGAACAGCTGTCGACGCATGTTGCTCGTTGCCACGATGTTCGTTTCAGTTCTTGGCGCCTGTACCGCCAGGCGCCTGGTGCGGCCGCCGGTGCCGGGCTACGCCGCAACGCGCGCCGATGTGTCGCATGCGAGCTTCTATTTGCGTGACTTCCAGGTCAATGGGCGCAGCAAGAACGACACCGATGCCGACGTCGCCATGCTGCGTGAGGCATTTGCGTCCTACGTCGAGCGTGGGGCGCTATTTCGCGCCGTGCACGCCTCGACCCCCGCGCTGGGACAGATTGAGCTGCCAGCGGTGGTCGCCGACGTGGTCCTCGACGTCGGCCACACAACCAAGCGCACCTGGATCCTGGACTTGCCGGCTGTCTATCCCATGGTCGGCTACTGGCCGCTAACGCCCTCGTGGGGCGATGCCAAGGTGCAGGTGCGCCTTGCAGCCTTCGACCCGCGCGGCGAGCCGGCGTGGCAGGGCGAAGAGAGCGGCGCGGGACACTACTCGATGATCCTCTATTCCTGGTTTCGCACTGCACCGGTCGAGCTTGCGTACGAGCAGGCCTACGGCGAGGCCTTCGCGCGCGTCGTCGACAAGCTCGGCAGCGCCATCGCCACAGCGCCCGCGTCGTCCCCGGCGATCGGGTCTATGATCGCTGCTCGCGGGGCCACCGCCGGGCGCAAGGTCGCCGTCTTGCCGGTACAGCTCGATACGGGCGCCGAGGGTAAGGTGCCACAGCTCATCGATGATTATCTGCTGACCGCCGTGCAGAACATGAGCGGCCTCGAGGTCATCGGTCAAGACGACATCAGCGCGCTGCTCGGCTTTGAGAAGCAGAAAGATCTGGTCGGGTGCGATGATGCCAGCTGTCTCGCCAATATCGGTGGTGCACTCGGCGTCGACCTCATCGTCGCGGTGAAGGTGGCCCTTCTCGGTACCGACTGGGTGGTGACCGCCAAGCTCATCAACCTGCGTGAGGCGCGCGTCGAGGCGCGCACGAGTGAAATCGTTGCCGGTGATGTCAAGGCGCTCTTGCGCTCGGTGCCCGAGATCGCGCGCAGGCTGTTCGCGCGTTAGAGCCGCTGGTGGGTAAACGCGCGCTTGCCGCGCGCGTAGTCGGCCGCCACCTGCCCGGCGCCGCGCAGCTGCCAACGATAGGTCATCAAGCCCTCGACGCCCACCGGACCGCGAGCATGAATGCGCGCGGTGCTGATCCCCACTTCCGCACCCAGGCCGTAGCGATAGCCATCCGCAAAGCGCGTGCTGGCGTTGTGAAACACCGACGCCGAGTCGACCTCACGCAGAAAGCGCTCGGCGGTGTCTGCATCGTTGGTGACAATGGCCTCGGTGTGCCCGCTGCCGTAGCGATGGATGTGCTCGATGGCGCTGTCAACGTCGTCGACCACTCGCAGCGCCAAAATCAAATCACCATATTCGGTGCTCCAGTCCAACTCCGTGGCCGCGCGCACCGCGGGTACGAGTGCCCGAATACGCTCGTCGCCCCGCAGCTCGACGCCGGCACCGATGAGGGCTTCTGCCACGCGGGCCAGATGCGGCAGAAAGTCCCGATGCACGAGCAGCGTCTCGAGCGCATTGCAGGCCGACGGGTTGTCACACTTGCTGTCGATGACGATCCGTTCGGCCATCGCGGGATCGGCCGCGACATCGAGATAGACGTGGCAGATCCCTTCAGCGTGCCCGAGCACCGGGATGCGCGTCGTCGCTTGGATCTGACGCACGAGCTCGCGCGAGCCGCGCGGGATAACGAGATCGATGAGGTCATCGAGACAGAGCAGCTCGCCCACCTGCTCGCGCCCGGCAACGAGCGCCACCGCGTTGGGGTCGAGGCTCACGTGATCGAGCGACTGTCGCAGACAGTCGACGAGCACCTCGTTCGAAGCCGAAGCCTCGCGACCGCCCTTGAGCAATACCGCGTTGCCTGAGCGCAACGCCAATGCGCCAATTTGCACCACCGCGTCGGGCCGACTCTCGAACACCACGAGCAACACGCCGATGGGACTCGCGACACGCGACAACACGAGCCCCCGATCGAGCTCGGTTCGCCCCAGCACCTCCCCAACCGGATCGGCGCGGCGTTGCAGCTGTCTTACCCCTTCGACAAGCGCGCCGAGCTTTGCCTCACTGAGCGTCAAGCGGTCGCGCAGCGGGCCGCGCAGGCCCTCGTCGCCAGCACGGCGCAGGTCGCGCTCGTTGGCCGCAAGAATCTCGCCGCGACGTTGCTCGAGCTCTCGTGCCACCGAGGCCAGCAGCTCGCTGCGCTGCTCGGCACTCGCCGCGGCCAAGGTGTGCTGCGCCGTGTGTGCTGCACGGGCAAGCTCTCGTGCGTTGTCCGTCACGCGCTACTCCTCGAGCACCAGGTGATCACGATGGACGAGCGCGTCGTGATTGCGCACGGCGGTCGGCACTTCCCCGTGAGACCACGCGAGGGCCTCCGCGGCGCCTACTTCGGCGATCCCACGACCGACGATCTCGCCCTGCGGATTGCGCAGCTCGACCACATCGCCGCGCTCGAACTGTCCTTCGACTCGGGTGACGCCGGCGGCGAGCAGTGATGCGCCGCGGTTGGTGAGCGCCTGCACCGCACCCTCATCGAGGTGCAACGCGCCCGAGGCGCGAGTTGCAAACGCCATCCAGCGCTGCCGGGCCGACAGACGCCCCATAGCCGGAAAGAACGTGCCGACCGGCTCGCCGCGAGCGGCTTGGTGCATGGCGTCGCGATCCACCCCGGAGGCAATCACCACATGACAGCCGGAGCGTGCCGCGACAAGCGCTGCGGCAACCTTGCTGCGCATGCCACCTCGACCGACGCCCGAGCGCGAGCCGGTCAGTGCCTCGAGATCCACGTCCCCGGCATCCACGCGTTCGAGCAGCTGCGCGTCCGTGTGCTCACTCGGATCCGCAGAGTAGACACCCGCAACATCGGTGAGCAGCAGCAGCAGATCGGCGCCGAGCTTACCGGCGACGAGCGCGGAGAGCATGTCGTTGTCACCAAACACGGCGCGACCCTGAGAGCCTTGCAGGGCCAGCTCGTCGGTCGCGACCACATCGTTCTCGTTGGCAATCGGCACGACGCGATGACGCAGCATGGCCGACAACGCCGAACGCAAATTCAGGTACCGCAACCGCTCACTGAAATCGGCCTCGGTGAGCAACACCTGGCCGCAGACAATACCGAGTCGGTCGAAACCTTCGCGATAGAGCCCCATCAGCTGCGTCTGACCCACGGCCGCGCACGCTTGGCGCTCGGCGAGCTCGGTTGGCGCCGCCCCCAGCCGCAGGGCCTGCCGCCCGAGCCCGACCGCCCCGGAGCTAACGAGCATGACGTCGCGCCCCTGTCGATGCAGCGACGCCACGAGCTCCACCACCTGAAAGAGACGGGCGAGCGCGATGCCGCCGTCGGGGTGGGTGAGCACCCGCGTACCCACCTTGACGACGACGCGCTTGGCGGCGAGAACCTCGGGGCGGGCGATGGCGAGCATGCGGGGCGTTGTTGCCGTGATGAAGTCTCGAGCGTGCTAGCGCAACTCCTCAAAGGCCACGTAGTAGACACGTTCGGTGGCGGCAACAGCGCCACCGCCGTTAAACGTGCGAAAGCTCACGCTCGTCGGCGTGACACTGTACAGCCGAGCTGCATAGGCACCACTGTTGTCGGTATCGTTGACGGTCAGCAGCACGCCAGGCGCCGTGGAGAACGCGGCCTCCGCAGGGAAGTCGAAGGTGCAGGGATTGCTGCATGCATTGCCGACCTCGAAGGCGCCCGCCACCCACCGAAAGCGCCCGCTCTGGTAGAGGCCGGGCTCCATCGCTACCCAGTGGAGACCATCGGCGGCGGCGTCGAGAGAGATCTGAAAGCCCCCGGTGGTCACGGTGCTAATGACACGCGTCACGATCGCGCCCGAGTCGTCGCCGGATTCGTCGATCTCAGTGAGGACGACGGGCTCGGTCGGAAAGATCGACGGAAAGAAGACCGATGCGTTGGTCGTGGCGAGATCCAAGCGACCGGCGGCGATCTTCTTGCCGCTGATCGTGTGATCCCCCGCATCGAGCGCCAGCCAGTGCACACCGTCGGCCAAGGCGTTGCAGTGCAGCATGGCCCGATTGCTAAACGGACCGCGCAACACGCGCGTCCAAAACGCGCCGTTGTTGTCACCCGTCTCGTCGATGGTCGCCACCAAGATTGGCGCTGCGGCAAAGTTCGCGGGAAAGATGACAGTCGCCGTGTTGAACGCCGCACTCGATTGGCAGCCTGGATACGACACACCCATGAGCACGCGTGGGCTGTCGGGGTAGCCAAGCGCGACGCCGCCGACGATCAACGAGCCACCGATGGTGACATCGCCGCTCACCTGGGCGTCCCCAGCCACGGCGGCATTTCCACCGGTGCTAAAATCATCCGTCGCCGTCAACGTGCCGTTGACATTCAGAAGGCTCGAGATGCTGCCGCCACCTAGGCCATCGATGCTGGTCTGCGGCTCGCCGGGCGTTCCCTGCAAGACGGGCAAGGTCGCGGAGCAGGAGCTCACTTGGTTGGCGACCGACAGGGTGTAGCTCGTCGCGGCGCCGGCACTTGCGGGCAAGTCGCTTGGCAGCAGCGCGGCAATTTCGGTATCGCCCGTGCTGCACACGGTGAGCTCCCACTCACGCTGCATATTGCGCAGGGTCACTTGGGCCCCCAGAAGATTCGTGCCACGAATGACGACGCGCCCCTCGGCGAGATGCGCAACATGACCGCTCGCCCCGTCGAGCATCGTCGAGTCACCATCGACCGCTGTGATCGTCGGCTCGCCGGCACGTCCGCCGACGACGCAGGTGTTTGCTTCGCAGATGGAACCATCGGGGCAGTTGAGATCGCTCTCACACACCTTGAGGCAATCGCGCTCCACGCACACGTAGCCCGGATCGCACGTGTTGACGGAACAACCACTCTCGCTCTTGTTACCGGAGCATCCGAGCACAGCGATCTGCAGCAGCAACGTGGCCAGCGTGACTCGATACATGGTGATCCCCGCGCGTTGGTGTTGACGCGAGAACGGTAACAGCCCGGTCCAAAGCCGTCAAACGAGCTCGGTTGAACCGTTTCGTGGGCTGCACCTTTCGTGGGGGCGTGTTACGCTGTTCGCATGCACAGCAACGCGGTGATCGGAACACTCGCTGCTATCGTCGCGTGCGGATGTGCCGACCACGCCTACGTATTGCTGCGCGTGGAAGACCCGCTCGGAATTGCGGCTGACAGCACAACCGTTGCCGTGCAAAACGACGCTTCGACGGCCGAGGCGACCTCGATTGTAGGCAAGAGATTTCCCGTAACGCTGACGCTCGTGGACCGCAACGGCGCGCAGGCGGTCTTGTGGGTCGAGGCCCTCGGTCCAGCCGACACGATTCGAGGGCGCGGCCAGGTAGCCGTCGCGTTTCATGCGGGGCGCACGGGGTCTGCGGTGGTCGCACTCGCGCCACCGTGTAACGAGGACGCGCAGTGCGACGATGGCTCGTTCTGCAACGGCGTGGAGCATTGCGTGAGCCGGGTCTGTGTCGTTGGCGAGCGTCCGTGTCCGCCATCGCCGTTCGCCTGTGTCGACGTTTCGTGTCTCGAAGAGGGGGACACGTGCATCGTCGTCCCGGAGCACGATCGCTGCGACCCCATCCCTACAGACACCCCCGGTGTGATGGAGGCAACGTACTGCGACGTGCGCGTCGGCTGCATTCCGGGCCAAGCGTGCAGCAACGAAGGTGCGGCGTGCCCGATCGTCTCCGCATGCGATCCGCGTACGTGCATCTCGGGACGCTGCATTCCGCAGGGCGGGCTCGATGTCGACGACGACAATCCCTGCAATATCGATTATTGCGACACGGCGCTTGGCGCTGTTCATGTACCGAATCCCACCGTCAATGGTAACGTTTGCACCCTTCCCGACTTGTCGTTGGGGATCTGTCTGAACGGAGACTGCGCCGCGTCCCAGTGCGGCGACGGCTACACCGATGCCGCCCGTGCCGAGGCCTGTGACGATGGTCCGGCGAACTCCGACTCGACCGCGGATGCGTGTCGCACCGACTGCACACTGCCGCGCTGTGGTGACACCGTCACCGATACCATCGAGGCCTGCGACGACGGCAACGCGAGTCCCAACGACCCTTGCCTACCGACGTGCGTCGCGAACGTCTGCGGCGATGGCGAGCTGAACTCTGCCGTCGAGGCCTGCGACGATCACAACTTCAGCGCCAACGACGCTTGCCTGCCGGACTGCACCGCGAACGTCTGCGGCGACACGTATCTCAATCCCAGTGCCGAGGCCTGCGACGACGGCAACACGACAAGCCTCGACGGCTGCAGCGCCGACTGCGACTACGTCGTTTGGAGCGTTGACCTCGGTAGCCCCATTGCCACCGCGCCGGTGGCGCTCGCCCGGCTGGGCACGAGCGCGGGGCTCGTCTCAAACGTCGGTGTCGTCACGCAGAGCGGGGAGCTGCATGTCGTCGATCTTTTCACCGGAGCACAACAGTGGATGTACGATGCCGGCGCCACCGTGCGCGCTATGCCCCTGGGCATGCTCGCCATCGGTGCCACCTACCATCCGCAGGTCTACATCCTATCGACGGATGGTGTCGTTCACGCGCTCTCGCTCGACGGTCCAGACACGATGGGCGCGCCCGCATGGACCCGTTCCCTCGGTCACACCGCGGCGAACGTGGTCGGCCTCGGGGGACAAGCGGCTGGCGCCAACGGCGTCATCGCGGTCACCGATGACGGCTCGCTGTTCGACGTCAATTACGATGGAACGCTCGGCACCTTCGATGGCACCATCGGGAGTTCGTATCCCTACGCGGTTGGCGCGCTGGGTGCTTGCCCCGCCGCTGGCTGTGCCCCGACGATTTCGAATCCTGCGTACCCCATCGACCCGATGGGCATCATCGTACCGCTCGGCAATATTGCCGTGCTGGTGGAGGTGCAGACGCCGTGTCCACCCGCTACGCTGACACTATCGCCGGGTGAGGTCTTTCTCGATCAGATTGCTTTCGTCGGGACGCACGACACGAACATCACCGCTGACGACAAGGCGTATGCTGCGACCAGCACGAATCGCGTCGTGCAGCTGAGCTTTTCACGTCCGAGCGACTGTAACAGCACAAATCTCCAGGTTGACTGGGGATTCGCGAGTGGCACGACACTGACCGCGGCGCCTGCGGTGCTCAACGGCGCCGTCACGGGCACGCCGCGCGAGGTGTATTTTGGCGGCAGCGATGGGCGCCTGCGACGCATCGACGTGGTAAGCGGTGCCCAGCCTAGCGCCGTGACGTGGACCTTCGACAGCGGCGCGGGCAGCATCGACACTACGCCGACGCTCACCGCCGACACCGTCTTCGTCGGCGACAGCGCGGGCTATGTGCATGCCGTGAACGTCGACGACGGCTCGAGCCGCTGGAGCGTTGTGTTGGACGCTCCGTTGTCGGGCAGCGTGATCGCGACACGGGGTGTCGTCGTGGCCGCAACGACAGCCGGTCGGGTGTACGCCTTGGAGCGTGGCTCGCTGAGCACAGCACCGACCGGCAGTTGGTCGCGACAGGGCGCGAACCTGGTTGGGTCTGCTGCGACGACAAACTGTAACGCTACCCCGCCCGTAGGGATCATCGGCATCGTCATCGTCGTGCTCTGGCGACGACGCCGCATCCGGAGTCCACATGCCATTGGTTCGTGAGGCTGTTGTCGCCGCAATACTGGCCATCGTCGTCGGCGCGCTACCGCCGGACACGCTTGCTGCTGCACCGCATGCGGTGTCCGCGGTACAATGCACCCCCACCAGCGCCACGACCTGTGCTCGCAAGGCGGGCGCAAAGAAGAAGGGTGGGCGTCAGGGCAAACAGCGCGGCGACGTCACCGCGACGCCGCCGGCAACCTCCACGGGGCAGCAGGCACCACACAACGATGTTGGCATAACCCCCGGATCGGCACCGACGGAGACGTCGTCGACGCCGGCACCAACCGACGCGTCACCCCGCGTCCAACGTCGCCGCTATCCGGACATGTCGCCACGAGAGCTGCTCACACGCGCGAAGTCACTCTACGCCAATCTCGAGTATGGGGATGTCATCCCGCTCGCCGAGGAGCTCGTTGAACGACCGGAGGCGACGATCGACGAGCGCCTCGATGCCTACCTCTTGCAGGGCAGCGCTCTGTCCGTGGTCGGCGACCCGGTGGAGGCGGAGAAGCCGTTTCGCTTTCTGTTGCGCGGGCGTGCCGACTTCGACATGTCGCCCGATACGCCGCCAAAGATCCTCGCTGTCTTTCGCAAAGTGCAGGTGGAAGAGCGCTCCATCGTCGAGCAGATGCGCGAGCTCGCGCGCCAGCGCACCATTCGCGAGATTGAGCTATTGCCCAAGGTGCCCCACGAGATCGTTGGCGGAAACCCGGTCGACTTCGCGTGCCGCATCAAAGACCCGCATGGCGCAGTCAACGCGGCCGGCGTCTACTATCGTCGCACACCGGACGAGCCTTATTCGTCACTGGCAATGCAGGTCAACGAAAGTGGCGCCTGGGTCGCGCGGTTGCCGGGCCAAACGACTGAGAACGAGCAAGGTTTGGTGATCGACTACTATCTCGTCACCCGAGGTGCCGACACCTTGGACCTCGTCACGGTCGGTGCGCCACAGGACCCCTTGCGCATCGCGGTGGCACCGGGCAGGATTGAGATTGCCACCCCTTTCTATCGCTCGTGGTGGTTTTGGGGGGGCACGATCGCGGCCGTCGCTGTGGCCGGCGTCTCTGGGTACTTCACGTACACCCAGGCCAACGAGCCGCCGCCCTCTGATGGCGTGATCGATTTTCGCTAGCGGAGCGGCAGCGTGCCCGAGCAGATCGAGACGGCCCTTGTCTTTGGCAAGTACCAGGCGATCCGCCGCATCAAGGTCGGCGGCATGGGGGAGATCTTTCTTGCGCGCCAAACCGGTGTCGCCGGTTTCGACCGCATCGTCATCCTGAAAACGCTCCTGCCAGAGCTCGCCGAAGATCCACTGTTCGTAGAGCAGTTCCTCGACGAGGCGCGCATCGCTGCCATGCTCAACCATCCCAGCATCGTGTCCATTTATGAGGTGGGTGAGTGGCAGGGCTTGTACGTCATCGCTATGGAGTACATCGCTGGGGAGGATCTCGGCGGGCTCATGCGCACAGCGTCAAAGGCCCAGGTCAAGGTTCCGCATCGGATCACCGCGTACATCGTCCGCGAAGCCGCCCGCGCGCTCGATCACGCACACCGCGCCGCCGATCCCAATCAACAGCCACTACACATCGTGCACCGCGACATCGGCATGCAGAATCTGATGGTGCGCGACGACGGCGTCGTCAAGGTCGTCGACTTTGGCATTTCCCGCGCGGCCAATCGCTCGACGCGAACCCGCACAGGACTCGTCAAGGGCAAGCTCCAATACATGTCGCCCGAGCAGCTGCGAGGAGACGATCTCGATGGTCGCAGCGACCAGTTCTCGCTCGGCATCGTGTTCTGGGAGATGCTCACGCACCGTCGTCTGTTCAAGGAGGAGAACGAGTTCCTCGCAATGCAGAAGATCGCGACGGGCGTCGTTCCCCCACCGACGAGCATCGACCCATCGATTCCGGCAGCTCTCGAGGCCATTGTCATGCGCATGCTGGAGCGTGACCGCGAGGCACGCCATGCGACCTGCGGTGACGTCGCGGCGGCGATCACGGCCCACCTCGCCGAGGCCAACGAAAGCGTCGATGAGCGCCAAGTCGCCGAATTCGTGCACGGCAACCTGGGCTTCGGCGGGGTCTCCCGTACGAGCGACCTGACACCAACCGCCGAAGTCTTCGCGAGCTCGGGATCGTTCCGCGGGCTCGGCACGCCGCTCGAGGCCACGGTCGCCACCGCCAGTGCGCAGCTCGGGCGAGAGCGTGCGCAACAGCGCAAGCGGACCCTTCGCGTCGCAGTCACCAGCTTGTCCTTGCTCGCGCTGGGCCTCGTCGGCGCGTGGCCATGGCGCGACCGCATTCTGGAGATCGCCAGGTCCGGACGTCCCACACCGACCTTGCCCACAGCCATCGCCCCGCCGCCTCCGGTTGCGCCCCGCCCGATCGCGTCGGCACTCTCCCCGGAGGCACCGGCACCGAACGCAGGTAGCACACCCGGGGACACCGCGACGGCTAAGTCAAAAGCGCGTGGTCGCAAGTCACTTGGGCGCCGTGGGCGAACGACTCCAGCGGTCGAGCCCGCATCCGGCGACGGCTATCTCACGCTCAACGCGACCCCGTGGGTCAAAGTGACCATCGACGGGCGTCCTTACGGCTCGACGCCGATCTTTCGCTTGCGACTACCGGCTGGGCCCCATGAGGTGCACCTCTTGAACGAAGAGGCGGGCATCAGCGAACGACGCCGCGTCACCATCACGGTGGACCAGAACGAGAAGCTCAATCTCACGTTGAGCCACCGTTAGCGACTGCCCGCACCCGTCGACTCAGGAAACGAGCGACTTGAGGTTCGCCCAGCGCTTCTTGAAGCGATCGAGCTCGGCGGCGACCTCGTCGCGGCGCGAGGCGTCCTTGACCACCTGGCGCACAGCGCGGCGCACGGCGGCGTTGGCGGCGAGCATGTCCTTCGCTTGAGCGGCGAGCAGCTTGAGCGCGTCGTCTTGTTTGTCGAGCAGCTCCATGACGTCGTCGAGGCTCGCGGCCTCCTTGGCTGGCGTGGCCGCCGTTTCGACCTCTGCGCTCTTGCGGCGCACCTTCTTGGCCTTCGGTGCGGCCTCGCCGGCAATTTCGGCGTTCGGGTAGGCCTCGTGGGTGACTTCGGTGTTCGCTTCCATGGTAGGACGTCTCCTCGGGAATGGGTGGGTGGACTCGTCAGAAGTGGGGGGTCTTTTGGCACGACCGTCTGACAGATCTGATCTAATGGCGCGATGCCGCGATGCGTTCGCGAGATGCGCCGCGCAGATAGGCGGTCGTCCCGAGGACGGTCGCTGCCAGAGCGAGGGTGATGCCGTTGGCGACGACGACCGGCGCGCTATCGATCATCCAGCCATAGACGATCCACATGCCGACGCCGACAGTAAAGAGCGAGTACATCCACAGCGAGATGCCAGCCGTCTCGCGATGGCGCACGACACGCACGACTTGGGGAACAAAGCTCACCGTGGTCAAGAAGGCGGCGAGCGTGCCGATGGCCGATTCGGTGATCATTGCCGACTCATCTCACAGTGCGTCCATCGGCGTGCGGCGACAACGGACCGCTCGCCCTACGCGGCGTCAAACACCAGCGTGGCGGCGACTTTTACCTGCTCGACGGCAAAGGCGCGCTCGATGGCGCTGCCCTTTTTGCCGTAGGTGTCGATGAGCAACTGGGCGGCCTTGCCAACGCGCAGCTCGCCGAAGCCTTCCCAATCGTCCGGCGCCGGGACCTTTTGGCCCGGGGGAATCTCCTTGTGATTGTTGGCCGTCCGGCGCAGCAGCTCGGCGACGTTGACCGCACTCGGCTTGACGGTGAGGCTCCCCTCGGCCTCCATCTTGTAGAGGAGATCGAGCAGCAGCGCGAGCGCGCCGGAGACGTGCGGTGTCGCCATCGACGTGCCATCCCACGACGCGTAGCGGTCGCCAGGCAGCGTCGAGGTGACGCGTGCGCCCTTGGCGCCAATGCCACCCTTGGCGAGCGAGTCCTGGCCCATATTGGGTTTGCTGCTGTCGCCCCTGGACGAAAACGAGGTGATGCGATCGTCGCTCTGATCGATGCTGCCGCGCGTATCGAACGCGGCGACGCTGATGACGCGCAGGTGGATGGTCGTCGCGGGCGAGCCGATGGTGCCCTTGCCGCCGGAGTTGCCCGCCGCGATGGCGAAGTAGATGCCGAGATTGGCGAGCTCTTTGACCTTGGCGACGATGGGATCCTTGCTCGGGTCTGCCGGATCGTCGCCGAGCGACATGCTGATGACCATGGGCTTTTGCCCATGGCCAAGGAAGTACTCCTTCGCGTCGTCGAGCCCCTGGAGCACCGAGGCGTCGGTGCCGTAACCGCGGTCGTCGAGCACGCGAAAGCCCACCTCGTGCACCTCGGGCGCCATGCCGAGCACGCGGCCGTTGGCCCCAATGGTACCGCTGCAGTGCGTGCCGTGGCCGTGCTTGTCGATACGGTTGTACCACTTGTGATCGAAGGCGTCCTTGACGCCCTCGACGTGCTTGAGCTCACTGTTTTCGCCGATGCCTGTGTCGACAATGGCGACCACGGGGGCGTTGGCCGAGCTCGCGCCGCGCACACCCATGGCATGCAGCACGTTCGCCTCGTGTACTTCGTAGCCATCGTCGAGTGGCTTCGCACCCGTGGCGCCGCGACCCTGCGGGTCGACAATCTCGGGTGAGGTCTTCTCGGGCACGGTGACGACGCGATTCTCGCCGTACTTGACGCCGTCGACCTTGTCGAGCTGAGCGCGCAACGCCGCGTACTCCGCCTTCGTCAGATTGAGCACCTTGCGACGCTCGGTGGTCCACTGCTTGTCGATGCGTGACTCGTCGAGCTGTTGCGGCATGTTGGCGTCGGCGCTGTCGGCCGACGGGAACTCGAAGATGTAGGATTTGAGGCCGCTGACGCTACTTGTTGGCATGATTCCCTCTCGTCGTTGGCGTGGCGCGCCACAACGATGCTTCTTGGGTCCACGCGGGCGGCAACATGCCTCCCCGGGGCCATCGCAGGCGTTTATCGGTGCGCGTGGCCGCGAGTTGCGCGACATGGGGCCGCTTGCAGGGCAACTTCGCATCCCTCCCCACTGCCCGCGGTGTTGCCAGCGAGGGATGCAGCAGATCGCCGTGATCCACGACGCGGGTGTCACGCGCGCGATGCTTGTCCAGGGAGTCGTTGCTCAGGGCGCGAGATCGTCGTCGATGCGGTAGTGCGTGCGGTCGGTGTTCGCGAGGGTCTCGAGGTTACGCAGACGACGCGTTTCCCGGGCGCCTGCGGCATCTGCGTCGATGATCGCACCACGAAATCGGCGCCGGTGGTGACCTTACTAGGCCAAGACGGCGCCGGCTTCGCAAAAAAGAACTGGTCGAGTACCGCTAGTTTCGCGTACAGGCGGCCGAGCCAGAGCTTGACGCCAAGGACCATCGCAAACACCAGCAGGAACGCGACCGCCGCCGCCACGTAGCCGAGCGGGAGGGTCATCGAGAACATGTCGGCGCCCGTTTCGCCGAGCGTCGTCGCGGCGATCTTGATGACCCAGTAGCCGAGAACGATGTGGGGAACGCGCTTTGGCGCTTCAGCTCAACGTAGCGCATTCCGGAGGCACCCGCCAAGCCGCCGTCGCTACGTGCTACACGCCGATGACCGGGAACCCGAGGCGGCGTGCTACCTGTGCCTGGCGCACATCGTAGGTCAGCACGGTGATGGCGCCCACGCCGAGACGCATAGCGGCGGCAAGATGCAGCGCATCGAGGCTGCGGGCGCCTGTGCTCTCGGCGATTTCCGCTGCCAGCTCGAGCGTGCGCGCGTCGAGTGCGACGACGTTGAGGCGCTCCCAGTCGCGTCGGTGATAGGTCTGTGCGGCAACCAAATCGGCGCCGTCGAGCAGGCGCGCCAGGTTGCGCCGTACCTCCACATGCGTGAGTGCTGCCGTCACCCATCGCGGGTCAGCGAGCAAATGGCGCTCACACTGAGGGCTTTCGGGCTCGTCGATGTAGCGCTTGAGCAGCGCGCTGGAATCGACATACAGCGTCACGTGCCGCGGTCCTCGCCGAGCACGGTGGCCACCGACGCACGCGCCCGCACTCGAGGCACCGGCTCCGCAGGCGTATCGCTACCGCGTCGCAGCCACCCTTGAGCTACGCCATCAGCAAACATCGTCACCTCCGGCATGGCTGTAAGCAGCGCCTTGGGGCGCCCGTGCTCGGTCACCTCGATGCGCTCGCCCCGGGCCGCGCGCTCGAGATAGGCCGACAGATGCTGCTTGAGTTCGCGTACGCCGACGGTCATGTGTCTACATTACTGATTGGATGTGGATACGTCAACGAAACGGTGCTTCGACCTCGAAGCTGGCGCCAGGGCCTCGGCCTCAGACAAGTAGGCGCGAGAGCGCCTGTTCCGCTATCTCTTGCGGCCACCGCTGTCGAACGACCGGCTGACGCGCACCGAGGAGGCCGGCAGCGATGGAGATGAGAAACAACGAGGCGGAGAGCCAGAGAACGGACATGCAGCGCTCGCGCTAGGGGAAGAGGCGCCAGAGTGTCATTTGCTCGACGTTCGTCGTGCTCTCGCTGGCGCCGACCAGCACCAGCCGCCCAAGTGCGTCGATCTCGACATCGAAAGCCTCGGCGTCCCGATTGAGAGCCTGACCGTCGTAGCCCGCCACGCCCGCGGTACCGAAAGTGGGATCGAGCGCTGATCCATCGGCCTGCACGCGCCACACGACCATGTCGTAGTCAAGCACGCCGGTTTCGGCGCCGCCAACCACAACGACTCGCCCTTGATCATCGATGACAAGGGCGTTGCCCCACTCGAACGTGCCGCCGCGCGCGCCGTCGTGGCGCAAGTAGCCTCCGCTACCAAAGGTTGCATCGAGGCCAGCGCCGTTGGCTTGAAAGCGCCAAACCGTCATGTCCCAGTCGGTCGCGCCGTTGTCGCTCCGACCGGTGGCCACGATGCGTCCACTACTGTCCAAGGCGATGGCATCGATGGTCTCATCCCCGGCGGCACCCGACGCGACTTGCGACAGCACGTAGCCGTCGGCGGACCCGGCCCCGTCGTAGTTGACCCCAAAGGTCGTGTCAGGAGCACCGCTCGTCGCCAGCAGGCGCCACACCGCGATTTGGAGCCACGCACCCGCGCTCGCGTAACCACCCACGACGAGGCGCCCCACGCCGTCGACTCGCAGGTCCGCTGGCGTGCCAGCATAAGGAAGCGGCGCAAAGCCCGCGGTGCCGAACGTGCTGTCCGGCACTCCAACGCTGCTCAAGCGCCACACGCCAGCGGTGCCCTCGCGGCGACCGGCGACGAGAATGCTGCCGCTGCCGTCGACGGCCACGGCGCTGGCCTCCGAATTGTACATGCCGTCACGAAAGAAGCCGTCGGCGGTTGAGTCCCCGTCGGCGCCGATGTGATACGTGCCGTAGTCGCTGCCAAATGACCCGCCCGTGCTGTTGAGTAGAGTGCCCGTCGCGCCGAGGCCCCAGACGACGGCGGCATAGTCGGCACCGTCGAGCTGAGACTGGGCCCTGCCAGTGCTGACAATACTGCCGCCCGGCAGAATGGCCACGTCGTAGGCAGCGTCGTTCGTGTTGCCGAACGCTCCCTGGTGCGTGACCACGCCGTCGCTGTCAAAGCTCGCGTCTGGATTGCCGTTGGCGAGATAGCGCCACAGGATCATGCCGCTGGCTGCGCTGCCGCCAGCGATAACCAGGCTGCCGTCGCTGTCGATGCGTAGGGCGCTGCCGGCATGTACCCCCGCGGGTGCTTGCGCCACAACGAAGCCATTGCCCCCGGCGAAGGTCGTATCGAGCGACCCCGGACTGCCGAAGGTCGTGAACTCGTATGCGACTGGCGCGGACATCGGATTCCCGGCCACATCCATGATCTTCGTGTGATCGCTGCCGAAGCTCAGCGTGTGCACCGTAGAATTGGCGAGCACGGCCAACGGCCGCACAGTGAGGGTGAACGTCGCGGTACCGTAGTCGAGTGCCCAGAGATCAACCGAAGCGCCACTGGCAGTCGCGACGAGAGTCACCGCTCCCGCAGCGGTCGCGCTCTGCGCCAGCGCCTCGGAGAAGGTAATGACAAAGCTGCCGTCAACGGGGGCAAGCGGCATGGCCGTGATGTCCGGCGCAATCGACACCACGAAGGGAGGCGCCGTGTCAGGGGCCGGGGCCGTGTGAAATGTCATCGTCAACGCCGCGGTGAGCTGGTTCCCTGCAAGGTCCGTGGTCGCCACGTCGATGGTGATCACGTAGCCCGTGTCGTTTGCGAGCGCGCTTTCAAACGTGATGGTGAGCACGTCGCTCTCGGCGCTCCAAAGGGCCGACCACGATACCGAAGGGCTGACGTCGAGGTCCAGCGTGGTCACGTCCATGGCTTCGCTGAAGGTGACGACGACCGTGGTGCTCGTCGGCACGGCAAGTGCGCCATGCGACGGCACCGTGTTCTCCACGATTGGCGGGACAGTATCCTGTGGCGCATCCTGATGGCGTTGACACACGTTGGCGACGCAGTCGTAGCCGTCGACACAATCGGCACGAGTCGCGCAGGCGAACGTGTCACCGAGGCTGGGAACATCGAGGCATGCCGAGCTAATACCGGCGACGAGTGCCAGGGTCGCGAGCAGCCCTTGTGACGTGAGCTCTGTGTCCATGGCTAGTACCTCCCCGCGACGGCCAGCCCGAGACCACTCGCCGCTGGCGTAACGGCAAGCATCGGTCCGCTATCGGCCGACCCGAGCCAGCGCGTAACCACTCCGGCCGCGACAAAGCCCAGGCCCGTGAGCCCCGCGGCCCACGCCACCTTCTCGGCGCTCTTGGCTCGGTCGACCTCGAGCTGACCGCCGACGTAGCTCGCATCTTGGGCGTTGTGATTGTGGTCGATGGCCGCAAGCTCGAAGTAGCCGCCGATGGCGACGCCGACGCCGCCGAGACCCATGAGCACCCATGGCGCGACGGCGCGATACCCGCCTGCGCGCGAGGACGTCACCGCGAGCACCTCTGGCGACACGTCGCCCGGACGCGCGGAGCCGTACAGCTCGTCGACCATGGGCCCGATGGCATCGAGCAGCTCTTTGTCCCCGGCGTGCTCGAGCTTACGCACCGACTGCGCGAGGACCTGGGCGTCGCGTGGGCTCGTGCGCTTGAGAGTGATGAGCAGGTAGGGGCCCATCACCGCGACGCTGCCGTTGACGACCTCGCCGACGCCGAGCGCACCGCCGATCTCGGCCAAGCACGCGGCTTCGTCGCAGGTAAGCAACTGCCTCTTGGACTCGAAGTCCACCATCGCCTCGATGTCGCCATGGCCCACGACGACGTAGCCGCGCGCGCGCAGCTCGTTCTGCAAAAACTCCGAGAAGATGTCGATACGTGCCTGGTCGATGCCGACTCTAGCGGGGATCTTCAGCACGGCGATCTTGTGTCCCACGCCCGTGCCAGTTGATGCCGCGGTCAATACCAGCGAGAGGCCCCAAGCAGCGCACAGACCATCCATGAATTACATCCTCTTGCAGCAGAGAGCGCCGCGTGCCACCGGCGCCCCTGCGCCGATCTGAAACCCGATTTGTAGCCGGTTTTGTAGCCGCCGAACAGGTCGCGGCAGACGAACTGCGGAGGTTGGCGACGAAATGGGCACTGCGTGCGGGGCGTAACGACAACCCACCGCAACCCTCACGCCGATGCGGGGTCGGAGCGTGCCGCCTAGTCGCAGGGCTGGGTGACGCCAGCGATGCCGCCGATGGCGGCGCCCACGTCCGCACCGTCGCTCCCACCGATGGCACCACCAAGCAAGCCGCCAATGACGCTGCCGATGACGCCGTCGCGCACCACGCCGCCAACCGAGCGCCGGCACTCAGGCGCGAGGGGGGGCATGGGCTGCGGCCGATAGTCGTGACGATAGGAGCGGCCGTAGACCGACAGGTGGCTGTCGATGATCCGCCGCGCCTGGTAGTCGGCGCGAACCGAGCCGTAGTCGATCTGGCTGCGCAAGCTCTCCAGCTGCGCATTCGCGTACGGATCGCCGCCGGCGCGCTACCTGCTTGCTTACGCCGCCGAGCTGCTCGCCCACGTGGTCCGCATCTTCGTGCACGCGGTCTTCGCGCACCTTCCCCAGGTGGCCCGCCGCGAGGTCGCGCTACCCGAGAGCTCTCGCATCGAGGCGGGGGCGGTGTGCGAGCGAACCGTCGCGCTGCTCCAGAAGCGCGGACAATGGCTCGACGCCGACCCGAGCGAGGACGACTTCGCGCAACGTGAGCCGCTCTTGGCTGGACTCGCCTC
>CAYHNK010000048.1:0-20436 GCA_964357695.1 uncultured Bdellovibrionales bacterium
GATACCAAGGCAGCGGTCCGACTCGCGCTCTATCATTTCCAGCGACTCGTGCACCTGTTGTTTGTCGTCGCTGTAATGCAAACCCAGCTGCGCGAAGCCGCGAATGGCACCGAGGGGGTTTTTGACCTCGTGCGTAATGCCCGCCCCGAGCTGCCCGAAGGCGGCCATCTTCCCAGACTGAATCAGGCTCGCCTGCCCGTCACGGATCTGTTGCGCCATGCGGCGAAAGTCCGCCGCCAACGCGCCGATCTCATCCCGCGAGGTGACATCCAGCGTCACATCGTAGTTGCCCCGCGCAATCTCGGCGGCGGCCTCGCGCAGTTGTTGAATGGGACGGGTCAGACGTCGTGCGAAGAAAATGCTCACGAGCAGCGCGGCAAATAGGATGGCCACGCCGAACAGGGCAGAGAGGCGTGCAAGGCGCGTCACCGCGGCGAGAGCAATGGCACGATCGGTTTCCGAGATGACCGACATGCGCCCCGCACCCACGTGCGCCCAGGCGCCGAGCATCTCGCGACCACTCGCGTCGCGGTATTCGAGAGCCCCACTGCGCGCGCGCTCTTGCCGGAGAGCTGCGGCGACGACGGGCTGCGTCGCACGATTCTTGCGCGCGAGGACTTCGCTACCACGGGGGTGCGTGAGCACCGTGCCCTCGCCATCCACCAGAAACGCGGCGTAGATGGCGGAGCCAGCAAAAACCTGCTGCAGTGCGCCGGCGGTCAAATCCCCGACGACGACCCAGCTCGGTTCGACGCCCTCGTTGAGCGTTTCGGCCACCATGACGCTGAGCACCTGTGCCGACGGCGGCAGCGAGCGATTGACGACCACGACGGGCTCGTGTCCCGCAGCGGCGAGAGGCATGGGGTGCGTGCGGTCGAGCTCGATCAGATCTTGCGGCACGAGCTCGAGCGGCGCGAGCTTCTGCCAGGCGACCGCCTGCGTCGATGCCACAAAGCTCCCCTTGCGGTCGCGACGATAGAGACGAATGCGCACGAGGTCCGGGTCAGCCGCGACGATCTGCCGCCCGAGCTCTTCACGTTTGGCTTCGTCAGCCTCACGGACCGCCAACGCGCCAAACAGCGCCAGGCGTTGCATCAGCCCTTCGGTCGTCACGCGCACTTGCGCCGACAGGGTACTCGCCACGCGTTGATTCAGATCGTAGGTGTACGTGAGCCGATCTCGCGTGATGAGCTCGACAGCTAAGACGAGGTAGGTCGCAAGCGCGGTAAGCAACACGCCAGCCAACAGCGCCAGCAGCTTGCGGCGAATCGAGATGCGTGGGCGCTCTTGCTCTGTGATCACAGCCTTACTCGATATCCTAGCGCGATGCGTGCACCCGTGTCATCGAAGGCGATGCGCGCACTGCTCTGACGCAGCCAAGTCCCGCCGAGCTCACCAAAGAGCTCCCCCGGTCCGGTAGGGTATGCAAGCCCGGCGGTCGCTGCAACACCCAAGGCGGCGCGTGTCTGCGAGGCCGGTGCTTGGCCGTCAAGACGCAGATCGGCATGCAAGATGCCCAGCACGGCTGCCCCTTCGCCATAGGTCGTTGCCAGACCGAGCGGCACAGCGTAGCGCGCGCCAAGTGCCACAGGCACAGCGGTCTGCACTGCCCGTGCTGCAGGAGAACCCTCGCTGCGCAGCACCGTGCGGCGATACCCCGCGCGCAGGCCCAGCGCGACACGCGCCGGCAGTCGACCCGAGCTTACCGCGAGGTCGACTTGCGCGATCGGATCGCCCCAGCGCGCAAAATTGCTCAGCCAACCAGCGGACAATCCCAGCTGCCACCGTAGCAACGCCTTGGGCATGTCGGGCGACGCCACAGGCGTTTCCGGCGGACGAATCACAGGCGGCGCTTCGAGCACGGGCGAAGGCGGAGGCGCCGCAGGACGCACGACGACTGCGTCGGCAGGTGGGCCAACGGGACGCGGTGCGGCAAGGCCGAGCTCAATCTCACGCGCAGCGCAGTAATCGCCACTTTCGCCCCCCGCGCCGCGAGCGCGCACACGCCAGTAGTATCTTCCCGCGAGCTGCGGTTGCCATCGCGCGATCGTGTCGGCGACGGCGCGGCGCTCGAGCACCGTCGTAAACGCGCCGTCTCGTGCGAGCTGAAGCTCGTAACTTGCTGCCAGTGGCTGGGCGCGCCAGCGAAAGGTTATCGTCGGCAGCGTCGCATCGACCGTCAACACGGTGTGCGCAGCGGGCGTCTCGATCTCGGGCGCGACCAGCATCGGCTCGATACGGCGCGCTCCGCTTGGCAGCCCAACCCGACCCTTGGCGTCAACGCTCAGCACGCGCCACCAGTAAGGGCGCGTGGTGAGCACGCCCCAGCGGTAGTAGGCGTGCGAAACGTCTTCACGCAGCACGACGTACGCGAACCTTGCGTCTTCGGAAATCTCCAGGCGATAGCGCTCGATGCCCGGGACCTCTTGCCAGCGAAGCACGACCGCCGTCGCAACGGGCGAAGGCGCAGCGGGCTCAGCGGCGTGTGCCGTGCTCCACAACAGCGGCGTCCACCAAGAACCACGAGGTGCGCTCGCAGGCGGCGGCGATTCTTTTTCGCGCATCGCGTCTGGAAGCTCGAGCTCCGCATCAAAGAGGTCCGGTGGTGCGGGCAGTGGCTCGACGATGAGACGAAATGGCGTGGTGGCGCTGTACGGGGATTCACCTCGCTCGGCCTCTTGCGAACGCACACGCCAATAGTAGAGGCCCTCGGGTCCGAAGGCGCCGAGCTGCTGCTGTGGCGCACTACTCACACGCTCGAAGGCGAGCTCTTGAAAATGAGCGTCGCGGGCGATCTGCAGCTGATAGCTGCGCACCCCGACCAGCGAGGTCCAGAGAAACACGGTCGTCTCGTCGCCGGGAAGATAGAGGATCTGTCGGCGTCCTGGCCAGATGGGTACGGGGGGCCTGTCCTCGGTGAGAGCCACGGCACGGGCCTCGCTCGACCAGGCGTGGCCTGGGTGGCGCACGCGCCAGAAATAGGCGCCCGAGCTGAGTTGCTCGATGCGTACGGACGAACCGTGCACGGCGCGAGAGAGCATCATGCGCTCAAAGCCACGATCATCGGCAAGCTCGAAGACCACGATGGGCTCTTCGGTGCGCCAGGAAAATTCGACGGCGCCCTGTCCACCGGCGAAATAGACGCGCCCGCCGGCATCCGGCGCCATCAGCTCCACGGGGGGGCGACGCCGATCGAGGTGCCCTCCCGGAGCGAGTCGCACGAGCTCGCCTTTGGCAATCGGCTCGAGCGCCCCGCTCGCCTGTCCGACGTGGGCGGTACCGCGATGTAGGCGCACGTCGACGCCGCCAGATGCGTCGGCACCAACGCTGGCCTGCGCCTCGGGA
Source organism: uncultured Bdellovibrionales bacterium (assembly GCA_964357695.1). GTDB lineage: Bacteria > Myxococcota > XYA12-FULL-58-9 > XYA12-FULL-58-9 > CAYHNK01 > CAYHNK01. Next base: position 3,346 of record CAYHNK010000048.1, read on the forward strand.
TCGAGCGTCACATCGATCGAGCCGCGGTGCAGCCTGGCGCCCGAGGTTCCGGCGACGCCGCTCAGGCCGCCGCGCAGCAGCGCTACATCGGCGGACCTCTTCACGATCGCGGGCGGCGCATCGAGCACGACGAGCGATCCGGGCTCGATGACGAGCGAGGTGCCGTCCACAAAACGTACCTCGACGAGGCCATCGTCGGGTACGTACAGTCCGTCGCCGGAAGCAAGACCCTCATCGGGGCGTAACCGCTCCCAGACGAGGTCTTCGGCGGCACGCCGCTTCGCGCCGCCCAGCACCACCGAGGCAGCGCCAACACGGAGGGAGGGTTGCAGCGTGCTCGAGCGTGCGTGGCCAAGCTCGTGCCGAATGGCCCACGCCGTCGCGAGCAGCGCCATGGCCGATACCGTGACAAGCAGTCGATCGGAGAAGCGGCGCGCAGGACGCCGTGCGCCATGATCGCCTGTGGGCGTCGCGCTCGCTCCCGTCGTCTGCGCCTGGGACACCATCGCCGACTCCTGCGTGGGGGTGCGATATGAGAAGCATAGCACGCACTCTCGTGCGGCCAAGCATACCCCGAGGGTTGGCGCCTCCCCCGCGCATGGCCTACAATCGACCTCGAAACCATGACGCCCATCAAGCTTTATTACCACGACCGCTATCATCTCTGGGCCGACCTCATTCGCGGCAGCACCGATCGCATGTTTGTGCAGGCCGACGTGAGGCCTCCTATCGGCGGCTACGTGCCGCTCGAAATCCACATCGACGAGCAATCACTGCCCATCGTCACACGGGCTGCTGTCGTCGGTTGGCGGGCCGAAAGCGAGCGGTTTTCCCGTGGCGTCTTTGTGCGTGTGCCGGCCAGCGAACTCGAGAAGTGTCGGCGATTTTTGGGCCTGCGACCGGCGGATGTCGGGGTCGAGGGCGGTCGCGGCGTTTCACGCGTGCAGGTCAATGGCAAGGTGCATCTCGGCGCGCCCTTCGGGGGGGCCGTCGCGGAGCTCATCAACATGTCCGAGACGGGCTTACTCGTGCGCACCGTCGCACCGCTCGAGCCAGGTCAGGTCATTGATCTACGCATCGAGCTCAGCGCGATGGAGCGCACGCTGACGCTGAGCGGCGAGGTGGCGTGGTCAGATTCCACCCGCCAGACCGTGGCCTTCAAGATCTGTGACTTGACGGATGACCTGCGTGACCGGCTGCGGCAACAGGTGTCGCAGGCAGTCGTCGCGCAGCGCGATGTGGGCCGACGATCCAGCCCCATTCTCGTCGCCGATGACGATCCCGCGATCGTGAAGTTCTTGGCCGCGGCGCTGGCACGACACGGCGCCGAGGTCTACCAGGCGAGCGGCGGCGAAGAGACCTTGCGTCTCGCCCGGGAGTTGCATCCTTCGCTGGTGGTGATGGACATCCTCATGCCCGGCGTCGATGGCGCCGAGGTGTGCAAGGCGATGCGTGCCGATGCGGAGCTAGCCGACGTACCCGTCATTTTCGTGTCGGCACTCGATCCGCAGACACTGCATCGCGTCGCCGACGACGCCGGTGCCACCGACTACCTGCTCAAGCCCGTGGCGCTCACCGATCTCTTCAACATCGTCGGACGCTATCTCGTGCGTACCGGTCACGAAGAGTAGGATACGAGCGTACACCGCTTGCACCGTAGATCTGTCAGACCCACGATCGAAGCTCAGGACGTGAAACGTGCCGTTCCCAACCGCTCGCAGGTCGCCACGGTCGAGGCCGCGACCCTGCCGCTCTTTGCTGCGGCGCTGCGCCAACGTCAACCGCTCACCCGCGTCGTAGCGCCCGAGGAGCGACCCGGCTACATCTCGAGCGGGCTACGCTGCGTCGATCGCGCCATGCACGGCGGCTTGCCCGTGGGCGCTGTGACCCTCGTCGCAGCCCGGCCGCGCGCCGGTGCGAGCTCGTTTCTCCTCGGCGCCGCACTCGATGCCCTCAAGCGCCACCGGTCGGTCGCGGTCTTCTCCGAGCAAATGCGCGAGGAGCAGCTCCGGGGTCGCTTCGTCGTGCTCGAATCTCGCGTCAACGGCTATCGCTTTCGCGCCGGCGTCATTTCGGACGACGATCGTGCCGCACTCACGGCGGCGCGCGATCGCATTCCATGGGCGTCCCTCAGCATGGTCACGCGCCCGCTCATCACCGCACGCGCGATCGAGGAGCACCTGTTCACCTATCGACCCCTCGTCGCCGTCGCCGACCTCATGCCGCGCACCCCCGAGCAGCACCCCGACAGTCGCTTCGACGACATGATGGCCGGCATGGAGAATCTCGCGCGTCTGGCGGAGCGCCACCAAGTTGCCGTGCTCGTACGCTACACGCTGCCCCGGCGTCATCACCCGCCGGCACTCGAAGAGCTACCGGGTTTGGGCGCTTTCGCTGCACCGGCCGCCGCGGTCCTGCTCGTGCACCGGGAGGAAGTCTCCAACCCCGACGGCATGCCTGATGAGGCCGCGGGTCAGGCACAAATCCACGTGGTGCGCCTCCGTGGTCGCCGCATCGAGCCACGCGTCGTCGAGCTACTGTTCGATCAGCGCTTTGCTGGCCTGGTAGAATCGCCCTAGCGCGTGATGCTATGAAGCGGACATGATGTCCGCGCCCGATCCCGATCCCGGCACCGCCCGCCGCGTTGCCGTGCTGCGCTTTAGCGCGGTGGGCGACGTCGTGCTCACGAGCGGCGCCATCCATGCGCTCAAGACGGCCTGGCCCGAAGCCGAGCTCATCTACGTCACCAAAGAGCCCCTCGCCCCTTTGGTCGCTCACAATCCATACGTCTCGCACGTGCTAACGCTCATGCCCCGCGAGAGCACGCTGTCCTTGCGGCGTCGTCTCGCGGCGCTGCATCCGGATGCCATTTTGGATCTGCACGGCAAGGCACGAGGCGCCATCTTGCGCACGCTGGTGCCGCGCAGCGAGCGGGTGCTGTGGCACAAGCGCGCTCTTGCCCAGGAGCTTGGCGTAAGATTGTTTCGCCGCCGGTACCACGCAGAGATGCACATCGCCGCGCGCTATCATCAGGCCGTCGAGGAGCTCGTGGGACGCCCTCTTGCCCGCGCGCCACTGCGCCTCGACGCCGCACCCGCTGCGGTCACAGCGGTCAACGCACGCCTTGCGACGATGGGCCTCGACCCGACGCGATCGCTCGTCGGCTTTGCGCCCGGCGCCATGTGGCACACCAAGCGCTGGCCGCTCGAGCGGTTCGTGCAGCTCGTCACACGCGCCAAAGCGAGCGGCTGCGAGGTCATTCTCACCGGCAGTTCGTCCGAGGCTGCGGACACGAGCGCCATCGCCCGCGCCGTCTCCGGCACATGCGACTTGGCTGGCTTCTTGTCGCTCGCCGAGCTGGCCGCGGTGATCGGCCAATGCCATGCGTTCGTCGCCAATGACAGCGGCCCGATGCACATGGCGCGCGCCCTCCACGTACCCACAGTGGCGTTCTTTGGCTCCACCGATCCGGCACAGTTCGCCTTCGACGGTCACGCTCTCATGGTCGCGCAGGTCGAATGCGCGCCCTGTTCCCTGTATGGGCTCTCGCGCTGTCCGCGGCGTCATTTTCGCTGTATGCTCGACCTCGACGTCGACACTGCTTGGCAAGCGCTCCAACATCTTCTCGACGGGCCGCGCCGCGCGCCCCACGTCCTGGGCTGACATGATCTGCACCGCGTCGATTCTGCTCTCGCTCCTTGCCACCAGCGCCGCCTGCAACAACCAGCCTACGCAGCCTACGCCGATGTCGCGCCCGCGCTTGGTACTGCTCTTGGTTGTCGACCAGCTGCGTGGCGATGAGATCGCCACGTACGAGCCCCTGTGGCGCGACGGTATGCGGCGCCTCGTCGGCGAGGGCCGCTGGTACCCACAGGCGTTTCTCGACTACGCCCGCACCGAGACTGCGGCCGGCCACGCCACCATCGCCACCGGCCTGCCGCCACGTCTGCACGGTGTCGTCGACAAGCGTCTGTTTGACGCCGCAACGGCCAGCCCACGCAGCGTGTGCGACTTCGATTTGCCCGCAACCTGCGGCCCCGGCGCGCTTGCCGTACCGACACTCGGCGATCGACTCAAGGCGCTGCGACCCGACGCCCGCGTGGTCGCGCTCGCCAACAAGGCCCGCTCGGCCGCGCTGCTGGGCGGCCGCCATGCCGATCTCGTCTCCTGGACCGACGACGAGCGCCCCGCCCTGCTGGGACACTACGGCGCGGGCGCGCTGCCCACCTGGATGACGCTCTTCTACAGTCAGGTCGCCGCACCTGACCGCATCGCCTACCTGTGGGAACGCCCCCCACTCCCCGAGGCCTTCGCGAGTCGTGTCGATGACGACCCTGGGGAAGACGGCGGCGTTCTCGGCCGCACATTTCCACACCGGCTGCCGCGCGGGCCCGCACGCGCACGCTACCAGGCCTGGCAAACGCTTCCGGACAGCGATCGCGCGCTCGTTGAGCTGGCGAGCTACACGGCACGCCGCCTCGATCTCGGTCGCGATGATGTCACCGACTTCTTGCTCGTCAGCTTTAGCTCTGTCGATGCCATCGGCCACGAGTTCGGACCCGACAGCCTTGAGCGTGCGGCGTCCCTCGCCGCCCTCGACCGGCACGTGGGTGAGCTCGTCACGAGTCTTGTCGAACAATCGAGCGGTCGGCTGCTCGTGGCCCTCACCGCCGATCATGGCATGGCGCCGACCATCACCCAGGCGCGGCGCGATGGACACGCCAGTGACGGCGTCGATACGCGTGTGCTCGCCACCACGGTCGAAGACGCTTTGACGCGCGAGCTCGGCCCGGGGCCTCACGTCGCCGCACTGCTCTATCCGTATTTGTTCTTGCGACCGATGGCCGCCGACGTGCATGCACGCGCCGTCGCGCTAGCTGTTGAGACCCTGCGCCGCCAGCACGCGGTCTACGGTGCCTGGCCTACGGCGCAGCTCGAACAAGCGACCGATCCGGTGGCGAAACTGTTTTGGAACGGCGCCTACCCGTCGCGCAGTGGCGATGTGGCGCTCGCGCTCGAGCCTTACTTCTCGCCGGTGCAGACGGGTGGCAACACACTCGGCGCCAATCACGGCAGTCCGTGGCCCTACGATCGGCACGTTCCTATTCTGTTATGGGGCGACGGGGTCGAGCATGCGGTCATCGAGACGCCGGTGACGGTCGAAGCGCTCGTGCGCACGCTCGCGCTGCACCTCGACGTGCCGCCGGGACCCAACGACGCGGCGCCGCTGCCCTAGACGTCGACGCTACTTCTTCGCTGCGTTGGACTTGGCTGTCGCCGCGGCAATGATCTTCTGTGCTTCAGAGAACGCCTGCGCCATGGCTTGTGCGAGTGCGCGTGCGCGCAGGGTCGCCGGGTCCTTGTTGTTCGGATCGAGCGACACCGCCTTCTCGATGTCATTGAGCGCGAGCTCGAGCTGCCCGCGCTCGATGAGCAGATTGGCGCGGTTCAAATACGCGTGCAGCGCTGCCTCGTCGAGCTCGATGGCGGTGTTGTACTCGATGAGCGCGGCGTCGTTCATGTCGAGCTCCTGGTACACCGCGCCGAGCATGGTGCGAAAGTAGGCATCGTAGGGGTTACTCGTCACAAGACCCTCAAACACCTTGAGCGCCTTGTGGAAGTTGCCTTCTTGGTAGAATTTGTAACCGAACGTCGCGAGCCCGTACGCCTCCTCCATGGTCATGCCGTAGAGCTCGGCCATGGTGATTTCGCCAGCGAGAAAACGAACGATGTTGTCCTCGGTGAAGGTGCTGGCGAGATCACGATGCGCTGGGCCGACGATTTCGACCTCGGCGCCCGCTTCCACCTCGGCGATGAGCTTATCGACCTGGGCGTCGAGCGCCGGGTCGCTGGGCGACGCACTCCGCGTCTTGGGGACGGTGGGGGATTTTACTTGCGGCTTCTCGGCCATCATCCAGCTCCTTCGTCTCACGAGCGAGACACGCGCTTTTCCATAGTCGGCCGCACGGTCCTCGGCCAAGAGCAAACACACCGCCGCGGGGCCCAAAATGAAAGCGGCGGGTCTGTGCCCGCCGCTCGATCAAACCCTGCCATGTCACGCGCTAGCGCGAGGATCAACCAATCTTGCGGATGACACTCATCGCCATGTCGTGCAGCATCTTCGAAAGCTCCGAGTAGAGCTCAACCACTTGCTTCCACTTCTGCGTCAGGATCTGGATCTCCTGCATCAAGATCGTCGAGCTCTTCGTCTCGCCATTGATAGCGGAGTCCATGGCGTCGTTCTGCATGCGCTGCTGGTCCATGTACTGTGCGCCCATGTTGCCCATCTGCGCGCCAATCATCGCGCCAGCCGGACCACCAATCGCCCCACCGGCAATCGTCAGGACGCCCGTCAGGAGGCCCGACTTCGTCTCGCCCTCTTTCTTGCGCAAGTCGCGCTGCCGCTCGCGCTTCTCGGCGAGAGCGGTCTCCTCCATCTTCTCGCGCAGCTTCTCTTCGAACTTCTCACTCATGTAGGCCATGAAGTAGGCGATCAAATCCTCGATCGACATGCCCTTGTCGTTGATCATCGAGATGAGCGCGTCGTCTTTGTAGTTCGAGGCAATGTCGCGCATCATCGAGCGCATCTTGAAGTTGAGCCCCTCGAAGCCGACCATGCCGAAGTTCGTCAGACCGCCAAGATTGCCACCCGCAGACATACCCGCCGCCATCGGCATCATGGCACCCGCCGACGTCATCCCTGCGGCCATCGGCATCATGCCGCCCGCCGGACCGCCCACGGCGCCCGCACCCATCGCGCCGCTCATCTTGTTCATCATCTTGATCTGCTTGTAGGCCACCACCGGCTGCGCGAACATGCCGATCAAGGGGATGCTACCGATGCCCGACCAGACCGCCAGTGACCGCATGTCGCCCTGCATCTCCTGCTGAGCCGTTCCCATGCGCTGCATGTAGTTGGCCAAGGCCTCGTTCTGGGGCTCCTGCGCTGCTTGCTGACCGAACATGCTCACCGCAGCCGCGTTGTCTTGCAGCTTCGGGAACATCAGCTCTTCTTGGCCCTTCTCGCCCGCAACCTTGAACCCCAAGCGTTGGGCAGTCGAGCGCGCCTTACCGTCACCGTTGCGAATGCGGCTCTGCAGCGCGTTCGCTACGTTGGCGCTATACATGGCTTCCTTGCCGTCCTTGCCGACGGTCACGAACATGTGCTCTTTCGGCATATCCGTAACGCTCGTATAGCCGAGACCCTTCTTGCCGTAGCTGACGTCGTCAGCCTTGGCCGCGTAAGTCTTGACGTTCTCGGGTGCTTCGCTGCCGATGAGGACCGTGCGCTTGACGTCCACCTTGTCGCTTAGACCCGCGGCGCGACGGCTCAGGCTGTCGAGCTTGTTCGGGTCCTGAACGCCCATTCGTACGGCATCTTGCGCCGACAGGCGTTTGACCTCGGCCATCGACTCCGGGGACAGCTGCGAGCCGTAGGCCGCCTCAAAGACGCCCATCAGCTTCTGCATGTCCGCTGCGGACATAGCCTGGGACTGAGCGATAGCGCTAACCGATGACATATCTACCACGGTACTCTCCTCTTCGTTGCGAACGGCTGAATGGATTCTAGCTCGTCTCGCTCCCGACCGCCGCGCAAAGCGGTGGCCGTTTCATGCACTCTACATTTCTTGTTATCGCGCCGGCTAGGGAAAAGTTGCGCGAAAGTGGATCGCCGATTTGCGTCGCACTCGATATTGCCGACGGGAGCGGCTACGCTCCCCGCATGGAACGACTCACCTCCGCTATCTTCCTCGGTGGGCTCCTGGTGAGCGCCGGCTGCGGCAGCGACAGCAGTGCGAGCTGCGGCCTCGACCAACCCTGCGCGCTCGGTAGCTACTGCGACGCTGGTGTCTGCCGCTCGGCGTGCGACCCGGCCGAGCCGACGAGCTGCTCACAAGGAGTGTGCACGCGCTACGGTCAGTGCGTGGCCGACCAGCCGGATCCAGACGCCGGCCTTTGCGCCGCCATGGTGATCGAGGCGCGCTTCGGCACGCCACCCCTCGTTCTTCTCGTCGATCAATCGGGCAGCATGACCGGCACGTATTCGGGTGGCACCCGCTGGTCGGTGTTGCGCGACGCGCTCATCGATCCCACGACCGGCGTCGTGACACGCTTGCAGAGCACCATGCGCTTTGGCCTCACACTCTACACCAACAACGGTGGACCCACCTGTCCGGATCTGACCACTGTCGATCCGGCGCTCGACAACCTCGGCGCCATCGCCACGGTCTACCTGGCGAATCAACCCGAGGCGGACACGCCCACTGGCGAGTCCATCGATGCGGTGGTCGCTACCCTGAGCGCCTTTGCCGAGCCGGGCCCGAAGTACATCATCGTGGCGAGCGACGGCGAGCCAGATACGTGCGCCGTGCCCAATCCCTCGAACGGTCAGCCCGAGGCGGTGGCGGCTGCACAGGCGGCATTTGCCGCGGGCATCAAGCTCTACTTCTTGAGCGTCGGCAGCGGCACCATCTCTGCCGGGCACATGCAAGACATGGCCAACGCTGGCGTCGGCTATGAAGTCGGCGGCACGCTCAACGCCCCCTACTACGAAGCTGCCGACGCGGCGCAGCTCACCGCGGCGTTCGACGCCATCACCTCGCGCATGCTGACCTGCGATCTCAACGTCAACGGTAACATCGATCCGGCGGCAGCGACGAGCGGCGTCATCTACCTCGACGGCGCGCCACTCGTCTTGCACCAAGACTGGGAGCCGGTCGACGCCACTTCGTTCGAGCTCGTCGGCGACGCTTGTCTCGCGGCGCAGCGCCAGGGCGATCACACGGTCACGGCGAGCTTTGGCTGCGAGGCGAGCGCGCCCCGGGAGGATTTGAGCGTCGAAGGCGGCGGCCTCGTCGATGGCGGCTGCTCGGCGATGTCGACCGCGGGTATCGGCTGGTCGTTCATCTTCGGCGCTCTGCTCTTGTTGCGCCGCCAGCGCCGGAGCTGAGACGGCGTTTCCAACCTAGGATTCGAGCCCTTGGGGGGCCCGCGCATGCATAATCACCGCCCCTTCGTCGCCTTCGTGATGGCCATGACCTGGCTCATCACGAGCAATGTTCGCGCACAGTCCTCGGAGCCTGCCGGGGTCAGCCTCGATCGCTATCGGCCCGGTCTCGAGGCGGAGTCCTTGGCCGGCCTCGAGTTGGCGAGCCGAGCTCAGCTCGGGAGCTACGACCTGTGGTTGTCGTTCGGCTACGGCGGAGACTTTCTCGTCGTCGCTGATCGCAGCCAGAACGCCTCCGGCGCGCTCGTCGGGCCGCGGCTGACGTCACACCTTGGCGGGTCAATCGTGGTGTTGCCGCGCCTTCAGCTCGGCGTCGATGTGCCGCTGGTGCTCTTTCAAGCTCGGCGTGGTACGCCGCCCCAGGCGTTCGGCGCGGTGGGAGACCTCGCCGCTACCGGCGTCGGGGATTTGAGCTTATTCGGCAAGCTGCATCTGCTTGAAGCGAGCCGCGCCCTCGTCGACGCTGCCGCCCTCGTCGGCGTGAGTCTCCCGAGCCACGCGCCGCGCGACGCCTACCTCGGCAACGAAGGGGTCACCGCCTCGGCGACCCTGGTGGTTTCGCGGCAACTGTTCGGCTTCGAGCTCGCCGGCAACCTCGGCTACGACTGGCGCAAGTCGACCACTTTTCTAGACGCCACGATCGGGCCCGAGGTGCGTCTCGGCCTGGGAGCGAGCTACGACTTGCAGGCGCTGACCCAGCTTCCCCTCGCGGCCGCCGCTGCGTGGAGCCTTGCGGCGCGGCACAATGCTCCGTTCAAACGCCTCAACGAGACACCGGCCGAGCTGCTCTTCGAAGCCCAGTGGCGCGCCTGGTCGCCCCTCATCGTGAGCGCGACGGCGGGCGTAGGCCTCGTCGCTGGCGTCGGCACACCGGATCTGCGCGCCGGGCTGCTCGTGCGCTACGCACCGCGGCGCGCCGATGCAGACCACGACGCCATTTCCGACGACATCGACGCCTGCCCGAAAGACGCCGAAGACTACGACGGCTTTGAAGACGCCAACGGCTGCCCCGAGCCGGACAACGACGGCGACGGCATCGATGATACGCACGACGCATGTCCGAACGCGCCCGAGACGCAAAACGAGTTCGACGACGAGGACGGCTGCCCCGATCACGGCGCCGCCATGCAGGCCGGTCAGATCCTTCTCTCCGGCAACGTCCACTTCGAGGTCGGCAACGCCGTGCTCAAGCCGAAGAGTCGCCTGCTGCTCAACGAGGTGGCCGAGCTGCTAGCGACCCACCTGGAGCTTGAGCGCATCCGCATCGAAGGTCACACCGACAACGATGGCGACGCCGACGCCAATCAGAAGCTCAGTCAGGCGCGCGCCGATGCGGTGATGGCCTATCTCGTCTCTCGCGGCGTCGCGCCCGAGCGGCTGGTCGCAAAGGGCTTCGGCGAGACGCGCCCACTCGCGACGAACGCCACGCCCAAAGGACGGGCGCTCAATCGGCGGGTGGAGTTCGTCGTCGAGAAGACAGGGTAGGCACCCAGCACATCGATTTGGGGCTTCAGTCAATCGAGCCAATACCATGGGTACCGTCCGGAGAGCGAGGTGCGATGTCCCAGAACGGCTACGGACATGATGACCGTCAACTCGTGTCGGTCGTGCTAGGACTTGCAAGCGCACCCACGAACCGTTCGAGCTGTCTCAGCAGCGGACGCTAGCGGATCATCTTCAACATGGCCCGCGCCTTGCGCATAAGTGCTTCGTCGAGCGGCCCGGCGTTACGCAGCCCGGCGCTCAGATCCTCGCGTGCCTCCTCGAATTGACGCCCCGCGATGTAGACTTCAGCGCGGTTGACGTAGCTCGCGACGTCTTTGGGCGCGACGCGAATGGCGTAGGTGAACTGCCGCAAGGCCTTCTGCGGCTCTTTGAGTCGCCAATAGATCGCGCCGAGGGCGCGGTAGTAGTAGGCGTTGCGCGGATTGACCGCCACGAGCCCCTCGAAGAGCACCCGCGCCGACTCCGTCTTGCCCTGGAGAAAAAAGAGATACGCCTGGTTGGCGATGGAAAAGAGCTCGTCCTCGGTGAGGCCCAACATCTCCTTGAGCGTCACCTGGCCCTTGGCCCATTGGCCGACGAGGCGCTGCAAACGCCCCTGTAGCTGCATGCCCTCGATGTGCTTGTCTTCGGCCATCGGCTCTCCGCGCCACGCGATCGGGTCGTCGATCGCCGACGCGTTATAGCAGGTCGATGTGGGGAGAGGAAAGGTTGGGTCTTACGGACGCTACGCCTTGTTGGCGCCGGCCTGCATTGCCTGGATGCGCTCACCCAGCGTCACCGTGGTCGAGATGTGCTCCGCCATGCCGAGCAAACGGCTGAGCGACGCTTCCATCTCTGGGCCACTCGCGAGCTGACGCAGCTCACCGACAATATTGCCACGCATCTTGCGCACCGCGCTGCGATTGAGCTTCAACCACGACTGCGGCCCTTCGTAGGGATTTTGCTCTGGCTCGTCCGGACGCCCGAGGCGCAGCTTGTCCGAGCCCGTCGGCGCGAGGCCCAAACGCACGGCCGAAACCTGCGGCGTCGCCATGGGCGAGAGCAGCGGATTGGGATCGGGCTTGCCGTGCTGGAGCTTGACCTCTTCGGTCGTAAAGCCAACCTCGGAGATGTTCGCGAGGTTGCCGGAGAAGCGTCGGTAGCCAATGCGATTGGTCGCCATGATACTCCCTACACAGTTTGAGCCCCACGTGGCTAGCGCGGGATGACCGACTTGCGCGGATCTTCCCACCGGTTGACCACGGTCACAAAGAACGCCCACTCGGTAAAGGCTGCAAGATCATCGGTTTGTGCCGTGACCTTGACCCACAGCTGCTCGGTCACGCGCTTTCCCGCACCGAGCGCAAACGCCACCCGTGTGAGATCGAGCTGGAAGTCGTTGGCGTCGTTGCCGACCTGCATGAGCGCGAAAAATTCCTGAGTGATGCGCATAACGCCGGCCACTTCCACGCCCACGCCCTTGGTCACGCCGCCGCTGACAAAGCCCAGATCCCAGCGCAACGTCGCCTGCACCGCACCGATGGCGCGTTCAAAGCGCACCGCCGGCAGCTCGAAGTGCAGGGGCAGTCCACGCGGACCGAGGCGTTCGGTCATAAACCCGAACGGCATCTCCAGCCACAGCCCGAGCGCCAGCCACTGGGTTTGGGTCGGCCGCAATCGCGTGCGCAGTTGCCAGCTCGAGCCAACTTGCGGTCGCGCGTCGAGAGCGACGCGTGCGCCCACCTCCCACATGCCGCCGATCCCCATGTCGACACCCAGCGGTAGCGACACGGTTTCGCCAACGTGCATCCCATTGGCGCGATCAGCGATGGTCATCAGCGCATCGCCCGAGACATCCACATCGCCGTCTTCGAGCACAATCGGCCGCACGGGAATGACTTGGCTCGACGCGACGGCCGCATCGGCGACCTCGGGACCGAGGAGCAGTAGCAGGGCAAGAATTCTCGTATGCATCGCGTCCTACCTATCCTATCCGGGCGGCGTCACACAATCTCACGCGTCAGGCGTCAACCGCCCTTCTTCTGCTTTTGCTTCTCTACGAGCGCATAGACGAAGTTGAGCACCTCGGCGACCGCTTCAAAGAGCTCCTCGGGCACCTCGTCGCCGACATCGAGCTTGTCGAGCGCCTGCGCGAGCGGCACGTTGCGCACCACCGGCACACCGTAATCGCGTGCCGCATCGAGGATCTTCTCGGCCCAGATGCGCTGGCCCTTGGCAATCACCTCGGGCGCGCCACCTTTTTCTTTGTTGTACTTGAGCGCGATGGCGATGTGGTCAGGATTGCGTACGACGACGTCGGCCTGCTTGACCGCGGTGGGCGCGGCGGAGTTGGCAATCTCCTGATGAAAGCGCCGACGATCGGCCTTCTGCTGCGGATCGCCTTCGGACTGTTTGTACTCCTGCTTGACGTCGTATTTGGACATCATGTTTTCCTTGAGGTAGCGCCGCTTCTGATAGAACGCGTCGGCGGCCGCGATGATGAGAAACGCACCACCGATCTTGATGGTAAAATCCCAGATGATGCCGCCCACGACGCGCGCGCCAATCATGAGATCGCTGCGCACGATGAGCGCCACGTCCCGCAGCGCATCCTTGAGGGCGAGGTACGACAGATAGCTGACGATGATGAACTTGACGATCGTCTTGAGCAGCTCGACGAGCTTTTTCTGGTTGAAGATCTGCTTGAAGCCGTTGACGGGGTTGACGTTGTTGAAGTTCGGCGTGATGGGCTTCATGGTGAACATGAACCCGACCTGCGCGACGTTGAGCACGATGCCCATCACGAAGGCGGCCGCCAGCACAGGCGCGACGGCCTTCGCCATCGCCCAGGTACCCTCGGCCAGAATACCCGAGGCGAGCACATCGCCATGCTCGTGCGCGCCAAAGGCCACGTACACCGAAAAGCGAAAGAGCCCCATCATCTCGTCGGCGAGAAATGGCATGATCGCCGCGAGGACCGTGAAGACGACGACGAACGACACCGCGTGGGTGACGTCCTCACTCTTGGAGACGTTGCCTTCCTTGCGCAGCTTGCGCAGCCGCTCCGGAGTTGGCTCTTCCGTCTTTTCGCCGGTACCGCCGTCCGCCATGCGGGCGAGCTTACACCGCCGCGCGCGTCTGTGTCAGCAGCCCCACAACATTTGCGCGCTGCCCGAGCCGGCTGATAGACAGATGGCGAGGCCAGGATGATTGGGAGTGGCGGCAAAATCGGGGGCACACCGCCTGGAGTCGCGACGACACCGCCGCAGGAGTCAGCGAGCACACCCGCAGCGAAGGGCGATGGCACAGCGCCCCGCAACGTCGCCGACCAATTTGAGCGCGGCGTCACCACGCACGCCGGCAAGACGTCCGCCCCGCAGGCCCTCGAGCACGAGGGCACGGGCTCCGCTGCTCTGTTGCGCATGGCGCGAGAAAATCCGCAGGCAGCACGTGAGCTCGTGGCCCGCTTTGCCCAGCAGGCAACGAACGCGCTGACGCAAGTGCAGCGTGAAATGGCTGCCGCACGCTCGCTCATCGAGCAGCTGGCCAAAGAACGCTTTGCGGCCAAAGCCACCGAGCAGCAGAGTCGCAAGCTTCGCGCCCAAAGAGAAAAGCTCGCCGCCATCAAGCTGCGCCATCAGCTCGCCGCGCGCAAGATGGCGCTCCTACAACAGCTCGCTGGCAAGCTTGGCGACCCACGGCTCGACGAGGAGCTCGACCGCATTCTGAGCCGCCATAGCAAGCTCAAGAGCGGCTGGGGTCGGCGTCACGACCTGCTCTCGCTCGGCGAGAGTCTCTACGGCGACCTGCCGGAGACCCCAGAACACCTCAAGAAGGTCGTGCGTGCGCAGGTACAGTACCGTGGCCGCGGCGAGCACGTTGGGGAACGCCTTGAAGAGCTGTCGCCGCGACGCATCTTCTCCGAAATCATGGCGCGCACCATCGACGGTACGACAGCGCGCAGCGTCACGCCTGACGCCGGGGCCACACGGGGGGAGCTCGGCCGCTCCGTGCAGGTTTACGGTCGCTTTCTCGACGGTATCGCCGACGACCTCGACGATGATCCGTTCGACAGCGAGGACTAGGGACGATGCAGCGCTCGAGCGAAATGATCACGTTGTCGACCGACGAGCTCGCGTTCTTTCGTCTGACCTGCGACGTTTTTCCGAATCCCGAATCGCCGCTGCGCTTTCTGGAGGAAGAAGACCTCGCACCGCAAGATGCCGCGGCGAGCTTTGCCTCACTGGGCACACGCGGCCTGCTCGCGCCCTCGGGTGTGGGCGCTGCCAAAGAGCTCGCCGACCGGCTGCATGCCGTGGGTGAGTGCAGCGCGCGGGTACGGGCCACGGTCCGCGAGGGTGCTCGCACGCGTGTGCGCGATTTCTACCTGAGCGAGGGGACCGTGGTGGAGTATGCGCGTCGCGAGGGCGATCACGAATTTGGCCCGCGGCGCTCGGAGGGCACGCTTGCCGCCGAGCTCGCCCGCGCCGTGCGCGCCGCAGACAAGGCTCGTCTGGTACCTTTGCGCATGTCGGCTGGCGACTACCTCGTGTTTGCCGTCTTCGCACGTGATCTTCGCTCTTCACGCGAGGCGGCGACGGGCGCAGATACGCCCATGTCGCTGGACGAAGTGCTCGCTTACTTTGACGAGCCCGAGACACGCGTCGTACGCACCCCCAACGACGAGACCTGGCAAGCGTCCGTCGAGGAGCTGCTACGGCGCGGCGTGCTGGTCGCGGCAGGCGGCGGCTATGCCCTGCATGCCGATTTTCACGCCCTCGCGCGAGAGATCGTGGCCGATCATCAGCACACGGTCGTGCGCTTTGATTTCCTCGATGAGCAGTGGCTCTTTCGCGAGGTGAGTCTCTACCCGTCGGCAGACGCAGTCTATCGGCTAGGGTCCGAGGTTGACGGCTCGGTGGCCATCGAGGAGCTCTCCAGCGCCACGCTCGTCGATGTCATTGCCGAGGTAGTCAGCAGCCTCCCCAACCTCGTCGATCCCGAGGTGCACTCGGCGCTCGAGTCCTCAAGCCTGTAGGGTCAGCGCAGCACGACCAGGGTGGCGATGGTGCGCTCGGCCGCCTGCAGCGCCCACAGCGCATAGTCATAGAAGCGCTCGAACACTTGGTCCATGATGAGGAGCGCCATGATCACGCCGCCGAGCGCCTTGACCGGCATCGACATGAAGTAGGCATTGAGCTGGGGGGCCACGCGGTTGAGGATGCCAAAGACCACATCGGCGATGAGCGTCGCCGCAACAATCGGCGCCGACAGCACCGTGGCGATGAGCAGAATATTGCCGGTCAAGCGATAGATGTGCTCGAAAAAGCCCCCCATGCCGCCGACGAAATCGAGTCCCTTGTCCACCGGAATGCTGGCGAACGAGTAGAAGTACGCCTCGAAGAAGATGTGATGCCCGCCCACCGCGACAAAGATGACGAGGAGGATCTGGTAGTACATGTCGCCAAAGGGGGTGGCACGCTCGCCGGAGTGCGGCACCATCACCTCACTCATCGAGGTCATGCGCGCGGTATCGATCATGCGGCCGGCCATCTCCATAGCCCAGTAGATGTGCACGTTGGCAAAACCGATCGCAAAGCCGACGAAGACCTCCTTGAGCATGAGCGCCAAAAAAGGCAGCGCGGTCACCGGCATTTGCGGCCCCACCGCGTCGCGCGCGATGGGCCACAAGAGCACCGTCATCATGATGCCCAGGCCGATTTTGACTTCCGTCGGCACGAGCTTGCCGCCGACAAATGGCGTCAGCGAAATCATGGTCATCGTGCGCGCCATGATCAGCGTCGCGATGAGCATCTCGCGCGTGTAGTTGAGCGCGATCCCGAGGCTGTCAAAAAGCGCCTGCATCGAGGGACGGGCGCCTAGTACAAGATCTTCGGAAAGCCCTCAAAGCACAGACGCGTAAAGCGCATCAGCGCCGAGCCGAGCCACGGTCCGAGAGCGGCGAGGGTCCCAAAAATGATGATCATCTTGGGCACAAACGTGAGGGTGGCTTCCTGAATGTGCGTCACCGCCTGAAACAGCGAAATGATGAGGCCGACGATCATGCTCAGCAAGATGGGCGGTCCACAGACGATGATGATCATCAACAGACCTTCGTTGGTGATGCGCAGAACGAAATCGACGACCCGTTGGTCCATGTGCCTCTCCTGTGCCCGCGACTACTGGTAGCCGATGAGCAAGCCCTTGGTGATGAGGTACCAACCATCGACGAGGACAAAGAGCAGGATCTTGAACGGCAGTGAGATGGTGGTCGGCGACAGCATTTGCATGCCGAGCGCCATGAGGATGTTGGCGACGACCATGTCGATGACCAAGAAGGGCACAAAGAGAATGAACCCGATTTGAAAGGCCTCCTTCAGCTCACTAATCACGAAGGCTGGCACGATGATGGAGAAGTCTTCGTCGGTCAGCTCCGCCCGATCGCGCGGCGCGCGCATCTTCCAGGCGAGCTTGAAGAACATGTCGCGGTCTTTTAGGTGGGCGTGCTTGATGAGAAAGGCGCGCATGGGATTCTGCGCTTGCTGCCATACGGCGGCCAGCTGCTCGGCCGTGAAATCTGTCATCGAAGCTCGCACGGG
>CAYHNK010000049.1:0-20253 GCA_964357695.1 uncultured Bdellovibrionales bacterium
ACATAGGCGTCTGCGAGCTGGCGCAACAGCTGGCGATCATGGGGGTCGAGCTCGCGCGCACGAAGCAACATGTCGACCGCGCGTGCCGAGGCGCCCAGCCGCGTGGCATAGACCTCGGCGAGCTCTTTGTAGCTCGCCACACGCGTCGTCGGATCTTGCTCCTGCGCGGCAATCGCTTCCTGCATCGCCGCGTACGTCGCGAAGTCGCCCGTCGCCTTGGCGAGCGAGGCCAGCTTCGCTCGCGGACCCAGGGCCTGCGGATCGCGCTCGGTCGCTTTCTCATAGTAGTACTTGGCGTGCTCACTGTCCCCCGCCGCTTCATCGTACGCCTGTGCGAGCTGCGCGAAGAACGCCGCATCGAGCTGCGCCTCGCCCACCTGCTGCAACAATCGCTCGCCGACGACCAGATAGCGAGCCATGTCGTGCAGCGCGGCCACGGTGTCGAGTAGCGCGCGGGTCACCTGTACGTCGTCGGGAGTATCAAGAGAGGCTTGCTCGAGCACGGCGAGCGCCGCCGGAACATCGGTGAGCTTGTCGCGCAACAACGCCGCCCACGCGAGGCGATGCTTGCCCTTTTGTGCCGGGTCGGTACACAGCTCGACCAGCTCGGCACGTACGCTCGCTGCTTCGTGCCACTGTTCAGCGCGCTCGTAGGCTTGCTCGATGAGCTCGCGCGGCGCGACCTGCGTCGGCTCGAGCTCGCACGCGCGACGCAGATGCTCGATGGCGCGCTCGCTGTCCGGACGCGCGAGGGCCCGCTTTCCGAGGCGCACGTAAATGGTCGCGAGCTCGGTAGCATCGACAGCCCCACCGCGAAGGGCTATGGCGCGCACCCAGGCCTCTTCCCCGACGAGATCGTCGCCGGCTTGCTCAAGCAGCTCGGCACGCATCCAAGCCATGTCTTGGTGCTGCGGCTCGCGGGCCAGAATAGCTTCGGCGCATGCCTGCGCTCGCGCCAGCACGCCCGCGCCCCGTAACGACTCGGCCAGCGCGACGAGGTGATCAAGGTCAGCCGTCAGATCTTGCGACGAGACGCAACGCTCGAGCAGCCCCACGGCCTTTTCGTGTTGGTGCTGCGAGTGCAGCAACAAGCCATACGCAAGCAGCGCCGGTTGATGGCCAGGATCACCCTCGAGCGCCTGAGCGAAGCTGCGGGCCGCCTTGGACTCGTCGACCAAGCGGTCGCGCCAGATGAGGCCGGCCCGATAGGCGAGCTCGGCGTTCTCTTTGGGCGACGCGCCGGTCGCGCGTGACTCGTACAGCTCGACGAGTCGGGGCCAGTCACCGTGACCGGTATGGAGCTCGACGAGCGTATCGTAAAGCTCCGGCGGCACGGCCTGCGGAGTCGCCTCCATCGCCGCGCGGTACGCCAGCACTGCCGCATCGTAGTCCGCAGCGCAGGCACAGGCCTGGCCCAGCAAGAAGAACCAGCGCAAGCGCTCCTCGCCTTGGGACGCGGCTGCGCGTCGCTCGATGTCGACGCGCGCATCGACCGCGCGCTGTAGCAAGGCCGCTCGCTCACGGGTTGCGCCGAGCTTGCCGGCGAGATCGTAGCTGCGCCGCAGCACCTCAACCTGCGACCCATCGAGATCGAGCGCCGCCATCCACCGACGCAGCGCCGCGGCCGCATCGCCAAGCGCCAGGCAGGCCTGCGCCGCCTCGTTGACGAGTGCCAATCGCTCGACGGCCTCGATGGGGTCACCCGTGGCGAGCACGGCATCGATTTCCTGCACCACCGTCCGCGCATCACCGCGCTGGCGTGCCTGCGACAGTCGGATGGCTCCCGCCGCCGACGACTCCGGATGTCGTGAGGCAACCCAGCCTCTGACCTGGTCGGCGTCTCCCGTGCGACCACGCGCCACGAGGGCATCTGCAAGCTCGATGCCGAGCGCGATCTCTTGCGTTGGGTCGACAAGACCATCGAGCAGGTACTCGACCGCGGCGTCGAGCTCGTCAAGCACGACGAGCACGTGCACGAGGCGCCCCACGGTGTGTCCATCGTTCGGCTGCCACTCCACCGCGGTGCGCAGCAGCGTGCGCTGCCGTGCATTGTCGTGCAGACGTGCCTCGGCAAGATCCGTGGCGCGAATCAGGAGCGCAAAGGACGTGGACGCGTTCGCCAAACGCGCCGCGCTGTGCTCCAGAATGTCCACCGCCTCGGGGACGCGGTCGTGTGCGACGGCATACTCGACGCAGAACTGCCGCGCTCGCTCGTTGGTGGGCTGTGCGAGCGCCACCTCGCGGAAGGCCTCAAACGCCGCGGGGGCATCGTCGGCCGCGCCAACCGCCAGCTCGCCCGTGCGATCGAGCAGCTCGATGCGCGCCTCGGGCGAAAGCCTCGCGGCATGCTCGAGGAAGGTGCGCACCAGATCCTTTGCGCGTCCCGCTTCGAGCATGGCTTGCTCAAGCGCTGCGGCAAGCTCCATCGACGGCGCCGTAGCGAACGTCCGCTCAAGCAAACGCGCGCCCGTGTCTTGGTCGTCAAAGCGAGCGCGAAACATGGGTGCGTGGCGCAGAGCCAACGCGCTGCGCTCATCCACAGCGGCCGCTGCGGCCAGTTGCTGCTCGACGTAGCGGCCAAAACGCTCTCGATCTTTGAGCTCCGCAGCGACCTCGATGGCACGCTCGAGCAGCTCGGGCTCGGGGCTGCGTTCGAGAAGCAGGTCGAGTGCCTCGATCTCGCGCGCCACGACGCCCGTCTGTTGCCAGAAGGTCGCCGCGCGACGTACGCGCTCGACGAGCGCTTGGTCCCGCCATGGGGTATCACTGCCGCGCGCCTCGGTGAGCCACAGGTCGGCAAGGCCATTCGAGTCGCCCAACGCTTCGAGCGTACGCTCCATCACGCGCGCCCACAGCGCCGAGTGACCCAAGGACCGGCCCTCGCGCAGCAGCTCATGCGCCCGCGGTGCTTTGCCTTGCTGCAACGCACGCTGGGCAAGCTCGCAGCGCAGATCCAGGCGTCGTACGGCTGGCCACGCGGCATCGCCGTCGAGCTCGACGAGTCGCGCGACAGACTTGAGTCTGTCTTCGCCCTCGAGCAGCTCGATCGCCAACGTATGCGCTGCGATCGAGTCACTGCCACGCGTGAGCGCCGCCGAAAGTGCACGGCGCGCGTCCTGCGGCCTTTGCGCGCGCAGCCAACCTTGTGCGGCATCCAACAGCAAAGCGGCGCGGTCGTCGATCTCCTCGTCGGCCGCGGCCTCCTCGAGGAGCGTCGCGCCCGTAGCCGCCTCATCCTCCCACACCAGCCTCCCGAGCATGGCCTTGTCGTGTGCGGTGGCCACGTGCTCGGTCCACAGCTCGCGCCGCATGCTGGCCGTCTCCGCATTGCGACCGAGTGCTTCGAGCGCATCGACGTGAGCGCGTACGGCCGCGAGGCGTTCCGGCGTCTTGGCCGCGAGCTTGCTCTCGTACACCGGAGCGAGGCGTGCCACGATCTCGTGCTGCGCGAGCTCGGCAGCAAGCAGCATGGCTTCGCCGAGATTCTCGCGTGTGGGCTGGTGCTCCACGGCATGGCCGAGATACTCAAGCGCCCGCGCCCGATCGGACAGGTGCTCGAGCGCGTAGCTCGCGGCACGCTTCCAGCGCACAGCAGCCTCGCTGCCATCCAAGGTCTTTGCGCGCTCGACCGCGACATCGCAGGCCGGACCATACTCGTGCGCTTGCTCGAGCACCTCGACGTAGACCGACTCCCAGTCGGCACTCAGGCCGTAGGCGTGCGCCAGGGCTTCCACCGCGAGCGAGGCGAGGTCGTAGTGGCGGGCGAGACTGCCGAGCCGCCCCCAAAGGCGCGCATCCTCAGGCAGATTGCGGTACGCCTCTACGAGCGCCTCGCCGACGCGTTTTGGGGCGCCATCCTCGGCGCATAGCTCCGCGAGGGTGAGCCAGCACGGTCCGGCACGCTCGACCGGCAGCACCACGAGAGTCTCCTCGAGCAACTGCCGCGCCGCAGTCTTGTCTTGGGTCTGGGCGCGCTTGGTGACCTCAGTCATCGTTGCGGTGAGATCCACGGGCTCGATCTCATGGGCCTCGTGCAACAGCGCCGCGGCGCTCGCCGCATCATCGAGAGTCCACCAGCGCGTCTGGGCGGCACGGCGCAGCCACATGGCGCGCGCTCCCGGCTCGGACTCCTCGCTGCCACGCAAGGCGGCGCCGTCGGCGAAAAGGACGCTGTCGCTCAGGTCCTCACCCACGCGGCAGGCGACCTCACCCCACGCGAGTGTGCGCTGGGGCGGCGCGACTTGGCCGAGTGCTTTTTGTGCCTCACGAAGGGCCTTGCGCTCAGCGTGCAGACGAGCGATGCGCACCCAGGTTGCCGGCGCGTCCGCCGTGCCCGCTTGCGCCCTCTGCGTGAGCAAACGCATGAGCTCATCGATACGACCAGCGGCTTCGAGTGTGCGTTCGAGCTGGCGCTCTGCGCCGTCCGCGCCAACCAGGACCAGGCGACGGGCGAGCTCGACGGCGCCGTCAGGCTTGCCACTGCGCAGCTCCTGCTCAATGCGCGCTTGCAGGACCTCGGGCAAGCGGGGGTCGTTCGGCCCCAACTGTTTCTCGAGCGTCACCGCGGCGCGATGCTCCCATTCCGCTTGCTGAAGGGTCTGTGCGGCCGCCATCACGGCCCAGGCGACGTCCGCACGCGTCAGATCAGCGGATTGGAGATTGGCCTCGAGCTGTACGGCGGCTTCGGCATCGCCCGACTCGACGAGCTCGGCGTAGCCAACGAGGCGCAACCACAACGCCTCCTCAGGCGCGGCTTGTTTCGCGACATCGAGACGCCAACGACCGAGCTTCTCGAGCTCGCCCGCTTGGCGCCACGCAGGCTTGGCGATATCCCAAATCGCCGCTCCCGCGCCGCGGGCACGCGCACGCTCAAGATAGCGCTGCGCGGTGTCGAGATGAGCCCCGGCGGCAAGAGCCCGTGCGGCGCCCAACAGCGTGTCGAGGTCGAACTCCTCCACCAGGTGCTCATCCAGCGTGGCGAGACCCTCGGCGTCGCCACTCTCGACGAGGAGCTGCGCGAGCAAGCGCGTCTCGTCGTCGGTGCGACGCTCGAAAAGCTTCAGCGCAAAGAGCACCGTGCCGGGGTCGTCGACGTAGTCGGTGGCCATTTCCAGGAGACGACGCAGGCGCACGTCCCGGGATGGACCGGGCTCGGTGACCGTGGCGAGCTGTTTGAGCCAGGCGATGGCCTGAGGCCAATCACCGCGGGCGGTGTGACGCTCGATGAGCTGCTCGAGGATCCCCACCGAGCTGGGCTGCGCGGCGGCGGCTGCGTGCAGCGCGTCGAGGGCCTGCCCATCGCGACCAGCGCTTCGCAAGTACTGTGCTAGCTCGGCGTACACGCGCGCACGCGCTTCGCCTTCGCGTGCCTCGGCCCAGTCACCGAGCACCTTGGCCGCATCTCCAGCCTGGGGGAAACGCAGCAGCAAATCGACAAAGGTTCGGCGCACGAGATCAGAGCCGGGGAACGCTTCGATCATGCGCTCGCACCATGCCGCGGCGCGTGCCGCATCCCCGAGGCGATCGGCGAGCAAGCCTACCAGCTCGACAAACCGTCCATCCTCGGCGTCGGCATCGGCCCCGAGCCAGGCCTCGAGCACTTGGCACAGATCTCCCACCAGGCCAAAGCGCCGCAGCGCCTGCGCTAGCTGCGCATTGCCGCTCCCGCCTTCGGCAACGGGTCGCAGCGTACTGAGCACCTGTCCCGCCGAGGCGACGTCCGCGAGCTTGTCGGCATAGACCTCGGCACTCTGAAGGCCGTACGCAATGGCTTCCTCGGGTGACTGGGCCATCTGGCTGAGCGCGAAGAGGTGGCCGGCAAGATCGCCGTACCGGCCCTGGGCCGCGAGGATCTCGATGATCGCCGCTCGCGAGGAGGTGTCGGTCGCGTGATGGGCGATGATCTCTTGGTAGTGTGGCACGGCCTCCGCACTGCGACCGAGCCGGCGATGCAATAGCTCGGCCACCTCGCGCAAGAGCTCAACCGAGGGGCTGCCCTTGGCGGCGGACAGCTGCTTTCTGCGCAGCGCCAAGAGCTCGTCCCATTTTTGCTCGTTCGCCAGGCGTTGTCCGAGTGGCGTCGCGAGACTATCGGCCGGCGCCTCCGGAAACTCGCCAACAAAAGCCCGACGCACGCGAGCGAGCACGTCGGGCGCGAGCTCGAGGGCCACGGCCGAGAGGTGGTCAAACGCCTGCCGTCGCTCCTCGCGACTCTGACCCTCACGCGGCGCGTCGAAGAGAAAGCGCTGCCAATAGGCAAGAGCCTGATCCAGGTCACCTCTCCCCTCGGTGCGCAGCGCGAGCGCGCGCGTCGCTGTGGCCGACAGCGGCTCGTGCTCGATGAGCTGTAGTGCGCTTTGCTCAGCCGCGTCATCTTCTCCGCAGGCAAGTTGCGCGCGAATCAAGCGTTCAAGAACGGCCGGATGGGCCTCTGGGGCGACGATCTGAAGCTGCCGCGCGAGCGCCTGGGCCACGATGCCAAAGTCGTGCATCGATACGGCGAGCGCTTCGAGGGCGGTGGTTGCCTGGACGCCGATCTCGTCGGCGCGACGCATGAGATGGCGATAGATGGCCACCGCGCGCTCGCCACTGCCGAGCTGCTCGTGCAGTGCTGCCGCCGCCAGCAGCATCTCGGCGCCGCCCTGGGGGCCCGATGCCGCGCTCGCGAGCTCCTCGAGTAGGCGTGCGGCTTCGGCCTGGCGCCCAAGCGTCGTGTACAGCTCCACGAGGCGAGCCAGGCGCTCCTCCCCGCGCAGCCCCGCGCGCAGGCCGTCAGCCAGGTGACCTGCCTCGTGCTCGATGTTGCCCGTCGCCCGAGCGAGCGCCGCCAAGCGATCGTGTAGCGCCGGCACGTCGCTGCCTTGTTGGCGCACAACCCGCAGCGCGGCCAACAGAGCCTTGCGCGCCGTCTCGTGGTTGCCTTCTTCCTCGAGGAGACTGGCGAGCGTCGTCCACGCACGCTCGTGTGTCGGGTCTGCGCGTACCGCTTCGCGCAGGGCTGACTCGGCCTGCCGCGCGCGACCGAACTCTCGCCACAGCAGCTTCGCCTTCGCGAGCAGCGCGTCGGCACGCGGCAGTCCGGCGCGTGAAGCGATCGCGAGTGCATCGAGGGCACCCACGAGCGCAGTGGAGTCTCCCGCATCCTTGAGCAGACCGACCAGCGCGGCCGCCGCCTGCTGGTGAAACGGATCAGCCGCGAGCACGGCTTCGAGCGTGCGTCGGCGCCGCTGTGGCTCATCGTTGTTGGCACGCTGAGCTTGCGCCATGGCAAATAGCAGCGCACCACGGCGCGCTGGCTCGGGCGTCGACTCGGCGGCGCGCGTGAGTCGCTCGAGCAGAGCCGCAACGTTGTGCTCGGCCTCCAACAGGGGCAAGAGTAGGTCGAGCGCATCCTGATCGTCGGGTGCCTCGGCGAGCACGCGCTGCAACAGAGCCTGGGCCGCGCGCGGAGCGCGGCGCGCTTCGAGCGCGCGTCGTGCCGCCTCGATGCGGGCACGACGGGCTTCTTCGGGACTGCCGCCAAGGTCGGCGGCCTGCTCGAGCAACGCGATCAGCTCACTCCAGGCGCCGCGCTCACGCAGCAACCGCGCCAGATCCTCGCGCGCCATACGATTGCTCGGGTCGAGCTCCACGGCGCGCTCGAGGCATGCCACGGCCTCCGCAGACGATCCAGAGGTCGACAGCGTCACCCGCGCGAGACGCGTGTACGCACCGACGAGATCGGGAATGGCGGCCGGGTCGCCCCGCTCCTCTTCGACCTGCAGCAGGTCCTCGTACAGCTCGCGGGCGCGGGCGAGCTCACCACGCGCTTCGGCCAGCTCGGCGAGGCGCAAGCGCGCGGTACGATTGCGCGGATCGACGTCGAGCACGCGGTAGTAACGGGCCGCGGCACTGTCGGCATCGCCCAGCCAGCGCTCCCAGATCTCGCCGAGTCGCAAGTTGAGCGCCACGATACGCGCTCGGTCGCCGCCCTCCTCGGCCTGCTCGGCGAGACGCGCCAAGTATGAGGCAGCACGCGCGGGCTCCCCGCGGGCGGCATAGGTCTCGGCGAGTCCTTCGAGCGCGATGGGATCGTCAGGCTTGACCTTGAGCGCTCGCTCGAACTGCACGCGCGCTCGCTTGAGGTCACGCAGATGTGACCGATACAACTGACCGAGCTCGCGATGCACCTCGGCGAGCCGCTCCGGATCGGTCTCCAGCTTGACGAGACGCTCCCCGGCCTGCGCCGCACGCTGCCAATCACCCTGCAAGCGACTGAGCTCGAAGAGCGCTTGGTGGGCAGTGATGGAGTCACGAGCGCGTGCGGCGACGCGCTCGTAGGCAATCAGCGAGCCTGCCGGATCGATGGGCCGTGCCGCTTCAGCAGCTGCCAGCTCGGCGGCGATGGCATCGAAGCGATCCTTGGCGGCACGTGCGAGCTCACCGAGCGCCGCAAATCGCGTCGCCGCTTCGCCCCAGGAACGTTCCCGCGTGGCGATGGCGGCCAGCGCGAGCAGTGCTTGCGGCGCATTGGCGTGGCGCTCGAGGGTCTCCTCGGCGAGCTGGCGCGTCTCAAGCGCTAGCTCCGGATCCGCCGCACCGATTTGCAGCAACCGGTCGCGCGCCCACGAGCCGCCGCGGTCGTCGTCGACGACTTCGCGCAGGATCTCGTACGCGCGTTGGACATTCCCGCTCGCCAACGCCTGCTCGGCACCCGTGAAGGTGGTGATGCCGTCGAGTGCCCGCACGGCGTCCGGTGGTGCCTCACGCTCGTAGATCTGTTTCTGATCGGGATCGTCCTGCGGGCCTACGGCCACGAGAACGCGCCCGCGCGCCACTTCGGCTACATTGATGGCGACCTGTCGCGCGTCGGGCAATTTCCAACCGGCCGGCGGCAAGAGAGCGAGCAGGAACTGCTCGATGGGACGCACCTCCCACAGACCCGCTCGATCACCCGAGACAAACGGCAAGGCAAGGGCACGTCGCAAGAACACCGGCAACATGGCCGCCGGCACCGGCAACCAGCCGTAGATGCGGGTGTCGTAGAAGACGACCCCGATCTCGGTCGGCGAGCGCACGAGCAGCGCGGCGCGCATGGTAAAGTCGGCCTGCTGCTCGCCCAAGCGAAACCGCCCCGCAAGCTCGACGTATCCTTCGCGCAGCGCCGCCTTCAGCTCGACAAAACCGGCGGCACCCAGGTTCGCGCGTGCGAGAACGCTCGACAGGGTGTCCGCATCCAGGCCGAGCACCAGGTGTCGCAAGATGCAGCGGCGCGACTTGAATCGCTCTGCGCCGCCCGTGACATCGAACGGAAAGCTGATGCGCGGGATCTGCAGCTCGAGCAGCTTGACCGCGAGGGGCCCTACCTGTCGGTCACGCGCGGTGAGCAATCCGCGCCCGCTGATGAAGTTGAGCGAGAACCCGAGCGGCACCTCGAGCGGCACGACGGCTCGGCTCACCTCGGGAGCAGTATTTAGGTCCACGACCATGTGGCGCCCTTGCCTTCGCCGGCAGGCGCACACACGTGCACCTTACGGGCAGGGCATTGTACCACCCAGAATGTCGTGGCCGCGAGTTTTAGGCGACGCGCACCACCTTTGCGTCAGCACGGAAACGGCGGACATAGTCCATCACACACTCAAAGACCGCGTCGCGCTCGAGGTCCTGGCCCATCTCGTGCCCCGATTCGGCAAACCAGTGGATCTCGCGGTGTGTCGAGGAGACGTCGCGGTAGATGAGGTTCGCCGCGACAGGGTCGACGACCTGGTCCTTTTTCGATTGCAGCACGCACAGCGGTACGCGCACCTGGGGCAGTCGCTTCTCGGTCTCTTTGGCGTAGTTGAGCAGCGACACGAACGCATCGGTGGCGAACTTTGGATAGTTCTCGGACGTGCTCTTGAGCGAGGCGTCGTTGAACGCATTGGGCGACGGCCAGCTCTTGAGCACCTTGGCCATCAGCGGCGACAGCGGTGACAGTGGGTCGCGAAAACGCATCGCCGCCGCGACCGTCACGACCCAGGCGACGTCCTCGGCATGCGCAATGGCGAGGTTGAGCGCCACGAGGCCACCCATCGACAGGCCCACGATCACGACCTTGTCGACCTCGCCGCGCAGATCGCGCAACGCCGCTTCGGCATCGGCGTACCAATCCTGGGCGGTGACGCCGCGCAGATCGCGGTGATGCGTGCCGTGGCCGCGCAGCACCGGCATGCGATAGGGGATGCCAGCCCGCGTCAGGTGCGGTACGAGGCCATCGACGGTCTTGAGCGAGGATGTAAAGCCGTGCAACAGCAACACCCCGAGGCGCTCGTAGCGCGGCAGGGGCTCGATGGGGACCGTGATGGGAATGAAGTTGCGGTGATGATCGACGAGCGTCGAGATGGTGTGCATGAGCTCATCGGTCAGACGGCGCAGCTCCTCACGCAAGGGCTGCGTGCCGTTAAAGCCGTCGTAGCGCACGGGCATGCCATAGCGAACCGTGATGGGCGCCGGCTTGGGCAGCTCGAGTAGCTCGAGTCGCGGGTAGACCTCCGGCGGCATGGCGGCACCCGTCCCCGAGAGACCGACGGGCACAATCGGCACACCGGCTGCGATGGCCAGACGCACCGCACCGGTGTGGCCGCGCAACAGCCCCGTGTGTGGCTCCACCTCGTGACGCATGACATCTTCTTCGCCGGGGATGGTTCCCTCGGGGAAGATGACGAGCGCTTTGCCGTCACGCAGTGCGCCGATGGCCTGCTCCATCCCCTCGGCATCACCACCGCGGCGAATGAAGGGCGAATCGGTCAGCGCAATGAAGTGACGCAACACGGGCCAGGTCTCGAACTCGGACTTGGAAAGAAAGCGCAAACGTCGCGGGCACGTGGCGCCGACCACCTGCACGTCGTTCCAGCTCTGGTGGTTGACAGCAAAGATGACACCGCCGTCACGCGGTATGTGCTCGGTGCCCTCGACGGTTAGATCATTGCGGGCGAGCATGCGACGAACCAGCACGCCGGTGAGCTTGTAGAAAGGATCGGTGACCTTCTCGAGCGAGCCTGTCGCGCGCAGCGCGGACACGACGGCGCCGAGTGCAAGGTCGGCTGGTTTCATGGCGGCAAAAGCTATCTTCTCTCGGTTCATGTGATTCACCTTCACTCACTGAGGGTAGTCCTCCACCCCGTTGCGCATCGCGTCACCGTAGCCGTGAAATCGTCCCCTTGTCCAGTGCGCGACATGCAGTAGGTTGGCTCCGCGACGCGACGCTCGGTGCTCAGCGCCCGTGTGTCGACGAGCGCTTGACGGCCGCACGAAAGGCGCGGCGAAACAGCTCCACACGGTGCGTAAAGCCAGCCTCATCGGGGCAGCCATCGAGCGCGGCGAAGGCCTGGGCCAGGGCGTCCACGCGCGGTGGTGCCACCGGCAGCGTGCGGTCGGAGCGCAGGCAGGGTTTGCGCCGGCGCGAAAGATCGAAGGTGAGCAGCTTGGCGGTCACTGCTCTTACCATAGCGCGTTTTGTCCCCGAGCCAAGAAAAGAGTCGACGGTGGCGAACAACACCGGATTGTGGCAGTGTGCGCGGCCTGCACCCGTGCAAGACGGAGGTTGCCATGGCTGAGTTCTTTCATCAGAAGCTCTTCCCGCTCGGGCCCGACACGACCCAGTACCGCAAGGTCACGAGCGAGCACGTACGCGTTGAAAAGCTCGGGGGCCGCGAGTACCTGCGCGTCGACGCCGAAGCGCTGCGGCTGCTCGCGCGCGAGGCACTGCGCGACATTTCGTTCTACCTGCGACCAGCGCACAACGAAAAAGTCGCCGCCATCCTGCGCGATCCGGAGGCGAGCGACAACGATCGTTTCGTCGCCCACGCGATGCTCAAGAATGCCGTCGTGGCAGCCGAGGGGCAGCTGCCGTTTTGCCAGGACACCGGCACCGCAACGATCGTGGCGAAAAAGGGGCACCTCGTCCTCACCGATGGCCACGACGAGGAAGCGCTCGCCCACGGCATCTACGACACTTACGCTCGCGAAAATTTGCGCTACTCGCAGACGAGCGCGCTGACGATGTATCAAGAGAAGAACACCGGCACGAATCTGCCGGCGCAGATTGATATCTACGCGGCCGAGGGTGACGCCTACGAGCTCTTGTTCGTCGCCAAGGGTGGCGGCTCGGCCAACAAGAGCTATCTGTTCCAGGAGACCAAGGCGCTGCTCAATCCCGAGAGTCTCGAGAAGTACCTCACCGAAAAGATGAAGACGCTCGGCACCGCCGCCTGTCCGCCGTATCACCTCGCCTTCGTCATTGGCGGTACGAGCGCCGAGGCGACGCTCAAGACCGTCAAGCTCGCGAGCACCGGGTATCTGGACAGTCTGCCGACCGAGGGCAATGCGTACGGCCAGGCCTTTCGTGACCGGGACCTGGAAGACAAGCTCCTCATCGCCGCACAGAAGACCGGCATCGGCGCGCAGTTTGGCGGCAAGTATTTCGCCCACGACGTGCGCGTCGTGCGGCTCCCGCGTCACGGCGCCTCGTGCCCTGTGGGGATGGGCGTTTCGTGCTCGGCGGATCGCAACGCCAAGGCCAAGATCACCCGCGACGGCATCTTCCTCGAACAGCTCGATGACCACCCCGAGCGCTTGCTCGCGATCAGCCCTGCGCACGCGGAGAAGACCAGCGCCGCGGTGCGCATCGATCTGAATCGTCCGATGAAGGAGGTGCTCGCCGAGCTGTCGAAGTACCCCGTCAAGACCCGACTGTCCTTGTACGGCACGATGGTGGTCGCGCGCGACATCGCGCACGCCAAGCTCAAAGAGCGTCTCGATGCTGGCGAGGGATTGCCCGACTACTTCCAGCAGCACCCGGTCTACTACGCGGGCCCGGCGAAGACGCCCAAGGGCATGGCCTCCGGCTCTTTTGGACCAACCACCGCCGGTCGCATGGACAGCTACGTCGATCTCTTTCAATCGCACGGCGGCTCGATGATCATGCTCGCCAAGGGCAATCGCTCCCAACAGGTCACCGACGCCTGCAAGAAGCACGGCGGCTTCTACCTCGGCAGCATCGGTGGCCCGGCGGCGATTCTCGCCAAAGACAGCATCAAGAGGGTGGAGCTACTCGAGTACCCCGAGCTCGGCATGGAGGCCATCTATCGCATCGAGGTCGAGGACTTTCCCGCTTTCATCCTCGTCGACGACAAGGGTAACGATTTCTTTCGCCAGCTCTAGCGGCGCTGCGCCCCCGGGGACGCAGGAGGTATCATGCTCGAGATGTATTTGACGGTGGCGACCCGGCTGCTTGCGGCCGTAGCGGCGGGGGGTCTCATCGGGCTTGAGCGCACCTACCACGGCCGTGCCGCAGGTTTTCGCACCCACACGCTCGTGTGCACCGCGTCGGCACTCTTGATGCAGCTCACGGTGTATCAGATGCAGCTCGTGCCGCACCTACCCGTCGAGACCCTACGCATCGATCCGACGCGCATGGCGCAGGGCATCATGACGGGCATTGGCTTTCTCGGCGCTGGCGCCATCATGCGCGAGGGACTCACGGTGCTCGGCCTCACGACCGCGGCCTCGATTTGGATCACGGCGGCCATCGGCATTCTCGCGGGCGTCGGGTTCTACTCGGCGGCGGGCATGGCCACGGCCATCGCTCTTGGCACGCTCGGTGTCTTTCGCTGGATTGAAGCGATCATGCCGACGTTGAGCTATGCACGATTGGATGTGCACTTTGATCGCGAGCACGCACCCACCGAAAAGCAGCTCTTGGATGTCATCCGCGCGCACGGTTTTGAGAAGACCGACATCAACTACCGGCAAGAGGGCGAGCGGCGTTACCTCATCTACGAGATCACGATGCGCACGAGCGACCGGCGCAACTACCCGCGTCTCGCTGAGCACCTCTCGCACTGGGAGCGCGTGCTCGAATTCAATATGCGCATCGCCGGAGCGTAGCGCCGGCGCGACAGGATCATCACCTCGAAATAGGCGCCCGCTCGCACGCGCGCAGGCGCTCGAAATGTTTCCACCCCGACTCGTCCGTGGCCCGTAGACGCGCCGCCAGCTCTATGTTTTCCGCTGCCCGCACGAGCCGCTCGACGCCCGCGGCATCGACTTGCAGCTCGTCGCTCGCGCGACTCAGCTCAGTGAGCTCTTCCTGCGCGTCGCGCAGCGCCTGGGCCACAGGTGAGCTGTCGAGCAGCGCGCCGATCGCCGTGCCGTAGCGCTCGAGCGTTGCCTCAAAGGCCGGGTGCCACGGGTCATCGAGCAGCGGCCAGCGCGAGAGCACCTTGCCGATGAGCTCCCCGGTGAGGCGACCCACCTCCGCGTCGGCGTCGTCGAGGGCGTCATCGAGCGCCTGCTGCTCTCGTTCGAGCGCCTCGCGTCGCCGCGCTGCCCCCGCAGTGTCGAGCCCCAATTGCCCGCCGAGCTCGCGCAACACCCCACGCTCCTCTGGAAGCTCGACCGACGTCGCAGGACCCCTACGCGGGGCCACCTCACGCAGCCAGCGCTCCGAGGTGGTCGTCGGCACATCGAACGAGCGCGAGGCAATGCGTGCCCGCGTGTGGGCATCGAGCAGGCCGATGACACCGTCACCGTCGTAGTCCAAGAGGTCGTGTGGTAGCGGCGTACCCTCGCGGTCTTCGCCGCGCAGCGCATGCCAAAAGTGCAGCGAGTAGCCTTCCTGCACCGCGCGCAGGGGGTTGGGATCGCAGCCGCTCGCCACCCGATCCCACGTGGTGGCAAAGAGGCCGCAGCGATCTCCTGCTGCCGGCCCCTGCGTCGCGTCGGCATCGCGAAACGCCAGCTCGGCAAAGCCACCCCCATGGCACGCGGCCACCACCACCCGCACCGGCGGTCCATTCGCGGCGCCATCGAGCATCGTCGCCAGGTCAGCAACAATCAAAGGCCAGCCGCCCCAAAGTCGCAAGACGTTGTCGCGCGGCGTCTCGCCGGGCTCGCCGTGGGCGGCGAAGTAGAGCAGCAAGGGACCACGACGCAGCGACAACGCGCCCTCGAGTGCTGCGTGGGTCGCCGCTTCGGTAGTCGGTCCGTCGACGCCGATCGTCACCGGCTCGTAGGACACGCCGGCGCTCACGCGCGGGGCAAACAGCGCCGCCACGTGCTCACGCAGCGGTGCGCGCGACGACACGTCCGTACGATGCTGCACCTGTACGCCTTGACTCTTGGCGCCACCACCAAAGAGGATGTAGCCGCCCTCGCCCAGCACCGACGCTGCCAACGCCAGATCTTGCTCGAGCGAGACCTGGTTCGAGGCTGGCTCGGCCCCACCACCGATCGCCACCCACGAGCGCGCGGAGCGCAGCGGCACGGCATCAATCGGCGTGCCCTCCTCGGGTGCCTGAGCGCGTCGCGCGGCGGGTTCGTGCGATCGCCCGTCGTCTCGGTGCACCCGCGCGCCCACGAGCACACCCACGCCGAGCAGCACCGCGGCTGCGCCAGGGAAGACAACGCGTGGTGGCAGTCGCATGGGTCAGACAACTTGCCACAACGCCCGGCGGAGACAAGCTTTGGCGACCCTTGCCAGGACGAGTCCTCTGGCTCATGGTAGCTCGCACGTCCCTCGCCCCTGCGGAGCTCACCCATGCTGAGAGTCATCTGTCTTGCGCTGTTCGCGACCGTCGCGGCCGGCTGTCGCAACGATGTGGCACCGAGTCATCCCACGACCGCGGTCGCACGAGCGACTTCCGTGTCTGCCACTGCCACGACGGACGGGCAGGTCCACCGCGTCGCCTGTGGCTGTGCACTCGGCCTCGCGTGTCAAAACATGATCGAGGTCGAGGGCAAGTACGTGCCCCTCACCGGCGAGACGAGTCTTGGTGACATGGCCTTCTGCGGCCAAGAGGGCCTGACCGCCAAGGCGGATGGGGAACTGCGCGACGGCAAGTTTGTCGCCCGGTCGTTCACGCTCCTGCCGCGCAAGTAGCCGCCTACCGACCGTGCAGCTCGGCACGCACGGCCTCGATGAGCTGCTCGATGTGCTCGCGACGGATCCAGTAGTGCGTCACCGCGCGCAGCGTTCGTGGTCCACTGTCCGCAAGCTTGAGGCCGTACTTCTGCCACATCGCGACGCACAATGCCGCGCCGTCGAACGGTACCTCGGGCTTCAGATCGAAAAAGACCAGGTTCGTCTGCACGCGTGTGAGATCGATACCGATGCCGTCGATGGCCGCCAGACCTTCGGCGAGCTGCCGCGCGTGCGCATGATCCTCGACAAGGCGCTCGGTCATTTGCTCAAGGGCGATGATGCCGGCCGCGGCGAGCACACCAGTCTGCCGCATGCCGCCGCCGAGCATCTTGCGCAAGCGTCGTGCTCTGGCGACAAGCTCCGTGCTGCCGCACAGCAGTGAGCCCACCGGCGCGCACAATCCCTTGGACAGACAGAAACTGACACTGTCGACGGGCGCCACCAGCTCGCGCGCCTCACAGCCGAGTGCCACCGCCGCGTTCCACAGACGCGCGCCGTCCAGATGCAGCCGCAGGCCGTGCGCGTCACACAGCGCACGCACCTCACGCGTGTAGGCCGCGGTGATGGGAATGCCACCGATGCCACTCTGGGTGTTCTCGAGCGTGATGAGGCGCGTGCGCGGCAAGTGCAGATCGTGCGGATCGCGCATGGCCGCGCGAATGTCCTCGAGGGCCAGCGTGCCATCGTGCTGCACAGCAAGGGTGTTGATTTGCACCCCCGCGACCGCCGCGGCACCGCCCACCTCGTGCACGAAGGTATGTGCCTCGCGCCCGGCAATCATCTCGTCGCCGTGCTGACAGTGCGTCATGATGGCGAGCAGGTTGCCCATGGTACCGCTGGCCACCAAGAGCGCCGCCGCGGTGCCCACGCGCTCGGCCGCCAGCGCTTCGAGCCGCTGCGTCGTCGGGTCGTCACCCCAGACATCGTCTCCCACCGCGGCGCGGGCCATCGCCTCGCGCATCGCCTCGGTGGGCCAGGTGACCGTGTCGCTACGAAAATCGATGCTGTCCATGTGTCTTCACCTGTCGCATTGTGGCTTGCGGGTCCCCCTCGGTGCAAGGCATGCTGCCGTCAGCACACGATTGCGTCTGTCATGGATTCGAAGCAAGAACGCTACTTCTCAGGTCGGCCCGATCTCGACCCCAGCAAGCCGCTGCCCGGTGAGGTTCCGCCCGAGCGTCGGGCGCTCTTTGTACGCTTGGCTCAAGCGATTGGCCTCATCGCCATCGGGGCGCTGCTCGGACTGTACTTCGCCCCTGAGACGCCAGCGAGCACGCAAGAGCAGCTCGACGGGCTCACCGCTGAGCTGCAAGCCGCGCGCACGCGCATCGCGGAGCTCGAGCAGAGCGCCAAGTACCGTGCCACCGCGACGACGCAACCGAGCACGCGCGGCCACTTGCGCGCGCGTGATCGCACGCGCCACGAGCAAGAAGGGGCCAAGTACATCCGCGCCCTCAAGAGCGTCAAAGCGCAAAGCGCCGCCGAGCTCATCCGCTGGTTTATTGGCCGCTGGAACGAGCTGCTCGACAACCCTGAGACCGACGACCGCATCGGCCGGCGAGCGGCCACGCTCAGCCTGCTCATCGGCGGCATGGCGCAGAACCTCAACCCGAAAGACTACGTGCCTTGGCAGGCGGAGTTTCTGGGCGGCCAGTGGCTCGGCGAGCTGCACATGGACATCGACGGCAACGGCCTCCCAGGTCCGCGCAGCGGACCGAACCCGCGCGACAGCTTCAGTGACGTCTCCGCGTGCCACATCGCCATGGCGCTCAATCAAGCCGCGCGCGATGCCCACATTCTCGTCATGCCGGACATGCACTGCGACCGACCCGAGGCACGTCTGTCGGTGTTCCTCCAAGGCGCGACCTTGGACGACGCGATCACCTCGTTTGTGGCGGCGCTGCGCGACGAAGGCTTCTTGGTGATTGACCGGGTCGACCGCGGCGTGCGCCTGGTCCTTGTGGGCGCGCGACCTAGCCGCCAGCCGGAGTGAGGCGCGCAGCGCTGCGACCCGTAGCCCCAGGCGTGAGCGTGAACGGCGTCCGCGTTTGTGCCGCTTGTGCTAGAACCGAAGGAACGCAATTCCAGGACAAACCGGGGGACGCCGCGACATGCTCAATATTCTACTCGCTGACGACTCGAAGGCCATCCGTATGCAGGTGGCTCGGGTGGTTCGAGAGCTGCTGCCGGACGCGGATGTTCTCTTCGCACAGGACGGGGCCGGCGTTCTCAAGATGTGGCGCACCGCGATGCCGCCGCAGCTGACCATCTTGGACATTCATATGCCGGTGCTCAACGGCCTCGAGGTGTTGCGCCACGCTGCGGCCGATGGGGTGACGATTCCGCCGGTGATCATCTACACCGCCTCGCGCGACGATGTGCTGCGGCAGCAGTGTCTCGAGGCTGGGGCTGCGGCGGTGGTCACAAAGTCCCGTGAAAACATCCAAGACGCGATTCGGAAGACGCTCCGGCTCGAAACCGATGGGAGCGCAGATACAGGGGGCGAGCCGTGAAGGACGAACAGATAACTGACTCCGTGCTGTTGCGCGCGCTCGATACGGCGATACGCGAGGCTTTCTCAGAAATGCTGCCCGGCGTGCCGCTCGAATTGCAACACGACGCGCAGCCGAGCCACACCATCGGCGATGCCGCCATCGTGGCGCTCTCTGGACAGCTGTGCGGTTCCTTGATCGTGTTGACACCGCGCGCGAGCACCGTGCTTCTTGCGCGCCGGATTGCTGGAGATCTGGTGGACGACGACGACGGCGAGATGGCTGAGAATGGCCTCCTGACGCAGCTCGAGCAGGATTCGATACGGGAGCTCTCGAATCGCGTTGGCTGCATCTTCGCCGGCGCCGTCACGAGCGTCGGGAGAAGACTGGACCCAACTTTCCCCATCCTTGTTTGTGGTCAGGACATCAACATCGTCGCCGAGAGCGACCACGAGCTGGCCGTGACAGTTCTCCTCGACAGCGTCATACGAATCGACACCCGGGCGTTCTTGTCCGTGCCGAAGTCCGGCTCCAGCCGAGAAGAAAGAATCCGCGAGCTCGAGCGACTGCGTGAGGAGCTGCTCGCGGGCGAGAGTGAATAGATGAGCGGCGACGTTCGGCAGCTCAAGGAGAAGGCGCTGGCACTTCTCGCCAAGCACCAGCATCGAAAGGCGCTGGCGCTTCTCGAACGAGTCGTTGAGATCGTTCCCGATGACGTGTTTACGATCAAGAAGGTAGCGGAGGTCTTCGGCGCGCTCGGAGAGAAGGACAAGGCTGCCGAGCGTTACGTGCACTTGTCCGGCTTGCTCGACAAGAGCGGTCGGCGTCTGCAAGCGATCGCGTGCTGCAAACTGGCACTCGGTTCGCTGCCGGATCACGGCGGGGCGAAGGCCTTGCTGGAGAGCCTGTACGGGCCTGGTGGTGTCTCGAGCTCCTCGTTTTCGCTCGATCAGCACGTCATGTCGCGTGGCCCCGTGACCCTGCCACACCACGGCGAGGGAGCGAACATCCCGCCGCCCATGCCCGCATCGAAGCAACAGGTGGGGACGTCGCGCTTGCCGCCGTCATCCGCAGACGTAGAGACGGGGGGCGATATTTCAGCGGCCGCTGCAATGCACGTGGAAACATTTGTACGCACGCTGTCGGAGCTCTGCGCGACTTTTTCAGGCACGGTCCTTGCGGCCCAAACGCCGTCCCTTACGGACTCGATTGCTGGCAACACTGACTTTCTATGGATCATCCAGTTCTCTGGCGCCGCCGAGCATACCGTTGTCGTTTCTGCGCAGCGGCGATTCATTCTCGAGCTCACCAAGAGGGTTCTCGATGTCGACGAAGGAATGGTGGTCGATGCCATGGCGACGAAGCTGAGCAACAAGCTCATCGGCATGTACGTCGACGACGTCAAACGAGCTTTTGCGGCGCAGGGGCACGTGGTCCACTCGGGCCCCCCCCTTCCTGTTGCGGGAGCCAATGCCACGTACCAGCTGCGCGGAGCGCGCGCCTTGCACGTGCCGATGTCATCCGAAGTCGGCTGGGTTCAGATCACAGTCTCCGGAGGGTTGTGAGAACGCGTGCGCGCGATGCCCACCGCGACCTAGCCGCCAGCGGGCGGAGCGAGACTGGTGAGCAGCGCCTGGACCTGGCTTTTTTTCGCACCGTCCGGTGCTCGCCGCACATAGCTCGCGAGACTGTCGGCGGCCGCATCACGATCGCCCCGTTGTAGGGCGACAAGCGCGCGATAAATCCAACCCTCGAGCAGCTCGGGATGCGTCTTGAGCACCGCGTCGATCCGGTCGCGAAACAGGTTCCCGCCGCGGAACT
>CAYHNK010000050.1:0-20123 GCA_964357695.1 uncultured Bdellovibrionales bacterium
GGGCACGACCTCGCACAATACGGTGGTGACCGGCCTTACGGACGGGCAGAGCTACTCATACTACGTCCGCTGCCAGGATGCTGCCGGCAACGCGACGACCTTGGACTACACAGTGACCTTCAGCGTCGGCACCGGTGCGGGGCCCCTGAGCGTCTCGCTCGTCGCCAGTCGTGCCACGGGTGTTGCACCCTTGTCCGTGTTCCTCGATGCGACGGGCACGACCGACACCGCGGTGACGCCGCGACCCTTCCATGACCTCGAGTACCGCTGGGATTTTGACGACCCCGCGGGCGGCGCCACGTGGGCGTATGGCGCGCAGGCGGGCGTGAGCAGCAAGAACCTCGCTACCGGACCCGTAGCGGCGCACGTGTTCGAGACGCCGGGAACCTACACAGTGGCCTTGAGCGTCTTTGACGGTACGAACGCCGCCACAGCCGAGACGACGGTCACGGTACAAGATCCGAACGTGGTCTTTGCCGGCACGAACACGATTTGCGTTGGGGCAACAAGCACCCCCGTTGCGGGATCGGGCGGCTGCCCCGTTGGGGCCAACACGGCACAGCACCAGGACTTTGCCGCTGCGGTGAACACCTACGTTGACACAGGAAGGAGAATCCTGTTCAAGCGCGGCGACACCTTCACAGCCGACACGTCCGCAAATATTCGTGTCACCGGCCCTGGAACCATTGCTGCTTTTGGGACGGGTGCATTGCCCTATATCCGCGCGACCGGCGATAGGACCATTGTCAATTTTGGGAGCCAATCTACGCTTGGCGTTAGCGACTGGCGCGTGATGGATTTGACCCTCGATGGACTATCTGGAAGTAATTCCGTCGGGGTGGGTTCCAGCGGCACGATGCATCAGATTACACTGCTGCGCTTGGATATCCAGAATACGCATTCCGGAGTTCATTTCACGGCCTCGATTCTGGCTTGGAACAACAACAATGGCTATCCCGGTCATACACTGTGGGATGGCCTCATGGTGGCGGATTCGCGCGTCAATCACATCGTTAGCGGCGGGTACGGGGCCTATATTGCAGGGATCCGCTTTTCTATGCTTGGGACGTCGATTGATGACGTCATCAATGGAGAGGCGACGATGCGGCTGACCCAACTGGTCAAGAGCGTGATCAGTAACAATACTCTTAGTGGGCAAGCACCCACCAAAGAGGTGATCAAGA
Source organism: uncultured Bdellovibrionales bacterium (assembly GCA_964357695.1). Classification (GTDB taxonomy): domain Bacteria; phylum Myxococcota; class XYA12-FULL-58-9; order XYA12-FULL-58-9; family CAYHNK01; genus CAYHNK01. The sequence continues at coordinate 1,185 of CAYHNK010000050.1, forward strand.
TGCACGGGCCCGCATGGTGCGACAACGGGGTGACGCCTGGCTGCAACTACACGAACGACTCGATTCCCACTGACCCGCTCGGGAATGACGGCGTCAATACGTTCGCTTACACCGAAGATGTCGTTCTGTCTGACAACAAGCTCGTGTCGGCGGCGAACGCAGCCTGGGTGATGACGGCCGGGCCACAGAACGGCCACAACGATGAGCGGGTTCGCGACGTCATCTTCGAGCGCAACTGGGTTGTTTCTGGTGCGGACACCCAAACGCAGTTAGTCATTATGTGCAGGGACATTTCCCTTCGCAACAATATCTGTGACTTGTCTGGCAACACCCATGGTGGCACGTGTTTTGACGTAGGCGTATGGGGCGTTGAGCCTCCGTCCGACAATGTCGCCATCTATGGCAATACGATGTATACTTCTGTTGCTTCTGCGCAGTACTTTCGGGGAGTCCGGCTCAACGCTGTGGTCACCGATGTCACCGTCATCAACAATCTGGCGTATGCGCCGCTGAGTGCTCCAATCGTGGATGTCATGATTGAGGGAACGGGAGCCTCTGGCCTTGTGGCATCCAACAACTCAACCAATACCCAAGTGCGCGACGTTTCGCCAAGCTTCGCGACGACCCCTCCTATCACCCCGGATGATTTCAGGATCACCGCCGGAAGCTACGCCATCGGCGCAGGCGCCGTCGTGCCTGTGTGGTCGGACTTCTTCTTGGTTCCCCAAACGAGCACTCGCGATATGGGCGCCGTGATTCACTGACGGCGAGAAGGCGTTCTTGCCCCGCGAGCTCTGTGCGGTGGCAGCGCCAGAGCGGAGACAGAACATGTGGAGGATAGCTGCGATGCGAACCAACATCACACCGATCTTGCTCGCCCTGGCCGTCGGCTGCGGCGGTACTGCCACCGGCACAGACCCAAGCTCGCCGGCAGACGCCGACCGAGACGGCTATTCGACGGTCGCCGACTGTGACGACACCGACGCGGCGCTCCATCCGGGCGCGACAGAGGTCTGTGGCGACACCGTCGACCAGGACTGCTCGGGCAGCGACCTTGCGTGTCCCGCCGATACGACGGCGCCAATTCTCAGTGGCGGTCAGCCGACAGGAACCCTTTCGGGCGGCACGACACAGGCGACCTTGCGCGTCACGACCGACGAGGCGGCCACCTGCAAGTGGGCCACGGTCTCCGGGACGGCGTACGCGGCGATGGCGAGCACGTTCACGACCACGGGCACGACCTCGCACAGTACGGTGGTGACCGGCCTCACGGACGGGCAGAGCTACACCTACTACGTCCGCTGCCAGGACGGTGCGGGCAACGCCACGACCTCGGACCTCGTGGTGACGTTTGACATCAGTGTGGTCGCGGGACCCATCAGTGTGTCGCTCATTGCCAGCCGCGCCTCCGGCGTAGCGCCGTTGTCGGTGTTCTTCGATGCGACCGGCACGACGGACACCGCGGTGACGTCGCAACCCTTCCATGACCTCGAGTACCGCTGGAACTTTGACGATCCGGCGGGCGGCGCCACGTGGGCGTATGGTGCCCAGGCGGGCGTGAGCAGCAAGAACCTCGCTACGGGACCCGTGGCGGCGCACGTGTTCGAGACCCCGGGCACGTACACGGTTGCTCTGAGCGTCTTTGACGGTACCAACACGGCGACGTCAGAGACGACGGTCACGGTCGCCGACCCCGACGCGTTCTTTTCCGGCTCCAACACGATTTGCATCTCATCCAATACAGACCCGACGCCCGGCGCGGGTGGCTGTCCCACGGAGGCAGCCCATTACCAACAAGCAGACTTTGCTACGGCAATCAATAGCTATATCGGAACAGGCAAGCGGCTGCTATTTAAGCGTGGCGATACCTTTACGGAGGCGACAGCGGCATTCATAACGGCCCCTGGCCCTGGAACCATTGGTGCTTACGGCACAGGGGCAAAACCTATTATCCAGGCAACGGGTAATGTTCCGCTACTCAGGCTGTCTACTACAGTCAATCCAGTCGCTAGTGATTGGCGAATTATGGATGTGTATTTTGATGGGTTACTTGGCAGTGCAACTGTTGGATTTGCATCAGACGGCACAATAACTAGATTCACATTTTTGCGCGTAGACCAGTACCATGCCTATCGCGGGTTTAGTATGAATGGAGTTGAGGCAACTGGGAACAATCAACAGGACGAGATAGCAATAATTGATTGTACCGTAGATAGCGGGTTAAGCTATGACGTATATATGGAAGGTCACTATGTCGCGATAATGGGCAACGCGTTTACTGGCGGCCCTTGGGGAGAGCGATCTGGGCAGTTGGTAAGGTCTATTGTCAGCCACAACTACATAAGTTCCACTGGAACCAGCACAGAGCTCATAAAGCTACACTCTCCTACTGGATGTTCCACATCAGTAGGTGATCTCAATTACACAGTGGGGTGTAGCTATACTAATGATGCAAAATGGCCTATTGTCAGCGCCCTGAAAAATGACGGGGTAAAGACATTCGGATATACAGAACAGATAATCATAGCGGATAATAAATTCGTGGCAGCTGCCGGGGCCAATTACCAAGTTACTATTGGAACACAAAATGGCCACAATGATGAACGTGCTAGGGATATCATTTTTGAGCGCAACTGGATGCTGACATCGGGTCAGGCACAGTCGGTATGGTTTCAGGCAAGAAATGTCACTGCCAGAAACAACATCTGCGATGCCTCTGCCGGTACAAGCGGAACATGCTTTTTTGTTGCTGCATGGGGCGTTGAACCTCCACCCGATAACGTAAGACTTTACAATAACACTATGTATAACGGCAACGCCGCTGCATCACAAGCATGGTTCTCGATTGTAAAGACTGATGCCACAAATGTCGTTCTACAGAACAACTTGGCCTATGCGCCTTCTGCTGGGTCTGTTTTAATATATGATGCGGGAAACACGCCTGGCAGTGGTTTTGTGCAGTCAAATAACGCAGCTAGTAATGCCGACCCCGACTTTGCGGCAACGCCAACGGTGAATCCGGCGGACTTCAAGATCACGGCAGGGAGCTACGCCATTGGCACGGGCGCTGTGGTGCCTGTCTGGTCGGACTTCTTCCTGGTTCCCCAAACGAGCACTCGCGACATGGGGGCCGTGATTCACTAACGATTTCCGCTGGCCAACGTGTTGACCAAGGTGCTCTTGCCGCTCTGGCGCGCGCCGTTGAGCAACACCACGGGGGTATCGGCCAGCGCGGCCCGGATCTCTGACGACGCAACCGACCCAACGCCTCGCCGATAATCGTCCTGGAACAGGAGCGCATCCGATGGTGGGCAATACTCCGGCGCTCGAGCGCCGCCCGGCAGGCTTTAGGTCCCGGCCCGACGCCGTGGGCGCAAGCGCGCGCGAGGATGCGCGCACCCACGAGGTCGGTCCGTTCCCTGCATCGGCTCAGCATGTCGAGAAGGTGACATCGAAGCGGGCACGGCTCGCCGTCCAGCTGGCAAGCCCGAAGCAAGCGACTCGGGCCGAGCGGGCACGCGCGACGCTCAAGGGCGCCGCCGGTCCCACAATCACTCTCAACGCTGTGGGTGACGTCACGCTCGGCAGCATCGAGAAGCAGCGCCTGCCCGCCGATCCCCGGCAGATCTTCGCGCACGTTGCCCGCGCGTTGGGCGACGCGGACATCTCGTTCGCCAACGCGGAAACGGTCTTTGCCGACGGTGCCCTGACGAGCGACAAATGCCCACCGAGCTCGACCCAGTGCTTTGCCTTTCGCGTGCCGCAGACCTTCGCCGGTGCCCTCGCCGACGCTGGCATCGACGTGGTCAGCATCGCCAACAACCATACGGGTGACTTTGGTCCCGAAGGGCGCGCCGCGACCCGCCGCGCGCTTGACGCCGTGGGCATCGCGCACAGCGGCCCCGTGGGGGATATCGCCTCATGGAAAGTCGAGGGGCTGTCCGTCGGACTCATCGCGTTTTCCTTCGGCCCGGACGTCTACCGCATCCAGGAGATCGAGGCTGCCAAGATCGAGGTTGCCCGGCTCGCCGCGACCCACGATTTGGTCGTGGTGTCGTTTCATGGCGGCGCCGAGGGTCTGGATGCGACGCACGTGCCGCACGGCGAGGAGATCTTCCTCGGCGAAAATCGGGGGGACCTGAGACGATTTGCCCACGCGGTAGTCGACGCCGGCGCCGATTTGGTGCTGGGCCATGGGCCGCACGTGCTGCGGGGCATGGAGCGCTACCACAATCGCCTCATCGCTTACTCGCTCGGGAACTTTACGAGCTATGGAAACCTCAGTCTGCGGGATGCGCTCGGCATCAGCGTGGTGCTCAAAGTGACGCTGGATGCCCAAGGTGAGCTGGTCTCGGCCCAGCTGGCGCCGATTTGGATCGAGGCACCTGGTACTCCCATCCCGGATGCATCTGCACGAGGCGTGCGCGCGGTGCGCGAGCTCTCCGAGCAGGACTTTGGCTCGCCGCTGTTCGACGACGCGGGCCGCTATCAGAGGCCGTAGACGCCCTGCGTCTCCGGTGGTAGAAAGCGAGTAGCCCATGGCCGCCAAGTTAGTAGTGAGCGCCGGATCCAGTGCGACAACGGCTAACGCGCCCGCCACCGCCAAGTCGCCCGCTCATCCCACCCAGACGAAGACGTCAGCGACAACGCCGACGCCCGTCCTGCCGCCCAAGGGCAAAAACGTTGTGCCTAGCAAGACAGCGCTACCGCCCCCGAAAAAGTCCGCGGGCGCGGGTGCTACGTTTGTCGGCTTGCGCACCGGCGGGGGCGATGCGCAGCGGCAGCGGACCCGCGCGCTGCAAGCGGCACTCGGTGACCTCGGCTTTGGCCATCTCGATGGCAAGGGCAATTTCGATGCGAGCACAAAGCTCGCCATCAAGGCCTTCGCGCTCGCCCACGGTCTGTCCTGGAATGGCTCGGAGGTAAAGGACAGCCTGGCATCCGAGCTGGCGTTCCAGGATCGCTTGCGACGCGAGCTCGCGGCAGTGCGCGACGCTATGCGCGCCGCCGGTGGCGTGGGTGCCATCGACGACAAGGTTTCCGATTGGACGCAGCGCGCGCCCCTCGTTGCTGCTGCGCAAACGACGCTCCAGGAGCTGGGCTTTCTCTCCACGCGGACGTTCGAGAGTGGCAAGTACGATGACGTGACGCGCACGGCGATGCTGGCGTTTGCCAATAAGCACGGCGCCGTCGATGCTCAGGGTCAGGTCGATCGCCGACGCGTCGTTGACGCTCTGCTCGAAGCCTATGAGCTGCGCGAGGCGCGCAAGCTCCTGGAGGTCGCGGGCGGAGACAAGAGCAAGGATCGAGCGCTGTGCCGGGCCATCTTCAACGAGCACAACCCGCGCGCCGTCGCGCTCTTGCAGCGCGCCCTCGTGGTGACGAGCCCACTTGCGCCTACGGACGACGCGCCAGGCGAGTGGGGACGGGGCACGGACCTGAGTCTCGACCAGGTGGCCGCCAAGTATGGGCTTGGCTCGGGGGACAGGGTGACGCCCACGCTCGCGACGCGGCTTGCTCAGGAGCTCGCGCCGTCGTCGCAGGAACAGAAAGCGCCGGTGGTGTTGCCGCTGCTCGAGAAGCGCCTTGCCGACGGTACGCTCGAGCGCGATGACAGCGACTTGCGCAAGGGTCGGCGCGACAGCGGTGCGGTGGCCGAGGTCAAGGGAGCGCTCGTGCAGCTCGGCCTTCTGACCACCAGCGAGGTCAATGGCAACTACGACGACAAGATGGTGGCCGCCGTCAAAGCGTTTGCGGGCGGTCAGGGCTCGGTTGAGGTCGACGGTACGCGGATCACCGCCGACATCGCCATCGCCATGGTGCGCAAGCTCGCCATGCGGCAGGATCGGGATAAGCGTTTCGGCGTGTCGTTGCAGGGCCTCACACGCGAAATCGTCGCTAAGCATCCCGACGTCGCGCGCGAGATCTTTCGCCGCGCCGAAGAGGTGCGCACCCTGCAAAGGGGCAAGGACGAGGCACTTGCGCAGGGCTGGCAAGAGCTCAAGGGCGCGATCGATAAGCTCGCTCCGACGTTGAGCCCGGAGTCGCAGCAGGCGTGGACCGATTTGCGTCGACAGGTCGATGCGGTACGCGGGCCCGAGGGGCTTCGGCGCATCGCCCGCGCGGGCTATGAGCTGTCCCTCGGCGCGGCCTTGGCGAGCTTTGATGCCAGCGGTGATCCCGCGCGCAACCCGCAGCTCGAAGAGTGGCTGACGCGCATCGAGAAGACGCTCGCGGCGCTCGACGCAGGCGGCGCGGGCACCAAGTCGGTGACGCCGCCCATGTTCCGTGCCATCGCGCCCACGGTGTCGATTGAGAATGCCGCGCTCTATGCGCCGCTGCTCAATGCCGCCATGCAGGACGGCGGCATCACCGGTCGTTTGCAGCAGGCTGCGTTCATCGCCCAGCTCGCGCACGAGAGTGGCGGCTTTCGTTACCTCGCCGAGCTTGGCAGCGGCAGCGGCGCGCAGCTCGTCGCTTACTTCAACGCCAAGTACAGTCACCGCGCAGATATGGAAAACAAGAGGGGGACTGACGACGGCTATCGCTTTCGCGGCCGTGGCTTTATTCAGCTCACCGGGCGCAAGAACTACCGCCTGGCGGGCGCGGCACTCTTTCCGGACAACCCCAATTTCCTGCTCAAGCATCCCGATGAAGCGGCCAAGCCGGAGGTCGCCTTTCGTGTCGCCGTTTGGTACTGGCAGACCAACCGCCTGAGCAGCGTGTTAGGTGAGGGTGACGAGCGCGCCTACCGCGCGGTCACGCGCCGCATCAACGGCGGCTACAACGGCTTGGAAGACCGCGTGCGCTACTACGACATCGCGCGCGAAGAGCTGGCCGCGTAGCGCTGCCGCGACGGCGATTGACTCGCCTCGGGGAAAGACCTACGAAGCGAGGACCGTGAGCGCCTTCGCGTCGCCATCCACTGCCCGACAGTCCTATATCGGCTGGGCGTTTGCCCAGGTCGGCCACTTTGTCGGCTGGCTCGCGCAGATCTTGCTCGTGGGTGTGGTGCTCGCCATCTGGCGTCGGCAATTTCACTGGCGTGCCTTCGCGGTGGGTCTTGTGACCATGGTCGTCGGTGTGACGGCAATCGGTGTGGCGGTGTTTCTGCCGGCGCCCGAGCTCACCGAGCGGCGCGAGCTGCTGCTCTGGGCCGGCACGCTGGCGGTGATGACGTTTTCCGGCGGTATCATCGGTCGTGTGGGCCGCCGCGTTGGCTTCTGGGAATCGTATCTGGCGACGCTCGTCGCGACGACGCTGTTTGTCGTCCATCTCGTCAAAGGATGGGACCACCTGTTCGGTTGGGGACCCGATGCGCGCGATACCTTCTTTGACATGATGCTCGCGGCGCCGCCCGGCGTGCGTCTCATCGGTCCGATGTGGGATCGGGCCGTCGCGCTAATTGCCGCCGCGGGGTTTCTCTTGGCTCTCGTGGGCGGCTCGCTGGCGTTCCTCATTTACGGCGACGAGGGCCGTCGCGACCGCGGCTTTGGCATCGAGCGCTTTATCGGCCTGCGCCACCTGACCTCGCGACGTCGTGGTGTCGTGTCGGTGACCGCGGTGGTCGCCGTCGTCGGCGTCACGCTCGGGGTCGCGGCGCTGGTGGTCGTGACGTCCGTGATGAGCGGCTACCAACAGGACATCCGCAATAAGATCCTCACCACCAACGCGCATCTCGTGGTGCAGAAATACGGTCAGGATTTCGTCGAGTATCGCAAGATCGAAGCGGACGTGACGCAGCAAGCGGGCGTGCTGGCGGCCAGCCCTTTCACTTTCAATGAGGTGCTGGTGAGCGCGGGCGATCGTGCGATGGGCGTGCTCATCAAGGGCATCGATCCGCAGCGTGCACCGAAGGTGACCGCGATCGCCGAGCACCTGTGTCAGGATCTAACCGAGGACGGACACTGTCGACGCTATCCATTGCAGGAGCGCGCGGGTCTGCTCGATCGCCTGCTCGCGCCGGGTGAGGGCGCTCCGGGGGTCGTGTTGGGCAGTGAGCTCTATCGCAAGCTCGGTCAGCCGGTTGGTACGCCGATCATCCTCACCACCCCGGTCGGCATCGCGGGGGCGCGCGGCAACGCACCACGCCGCAGTGAGTTCCGCATTGCGGGGGTGTTCCGCTCGGGCATGTACGACTTTGATGCGCGCCTCATCTACGTCGAGCTCGGCGCGTCGCAAGCGCTGATGGGACTCGGGGACGCGGTCAACGGCGTCGAGGTGCGTGTCGCTGAGCCCGAGCAGGTCGAAGACGTCACGCGGCGGGTGATGCGCGCCATCGGTCGCTATCCGTACCACGCCATCGATTGGCGACAGCTCAACAGCGGCATCTTCACGGCGCTCAAGCTGCAAAAGATCGTCATGTTTCTCGTGCTCACCTTCATCATCGTCGTGGCCGCATTCAACATCGCCTCGACGCTGTTTATGGCCGTCATTGAGAAAGCCCGTGAGATCGCCGTGCTCAAATCGATGGGCGCGCGCGACAGTACGATCATGAAGATCTTCGTTCTCGAGGGCTGGATCGTCGGTGGCGCGGGGACACTCGTCGGCGTGCTGCTCGGGCTCGTGACGAGTGGCTTGGTCGCCGAGCTCGATATTGGCATCGCGGCCGACGTCTACATGGTGGAGTCGCTGTCGGTGCGCGTGCAGCCGTTTGAGGTTGCCCTGGTGGCGATTGCCGCTCTTGCGATATCACATCTTGCGACCATCTATCCGGCGCTCAAGGCGGCCAGGCAGCCGCCGGTCGAGGCCATGCGCTACGAGTAACGAGGAGCCAAGGTCATGGATGCGCTGTCACTGCAATTGGTGCTGCCGTTCTACGAGCCGCTGAGCACCACCGAGACCGAGCTCGACGCCTGGTGTGATGACGTTCTCGCGCCGACGCTCGAGGTGATAGGCGACGTGCCAGGTGTGCATCTCGCCCTGCATCTTGGTGGCCATCTGCTCGACCATCTGTCGCGGCGCCGCGAAGCGCTGCTCTTGGATATCAAGCGCCTGGCCAAAGACGGACACATCGAGATCCTCGGCGGGCTCTTTTACGGCGGCGTGCCCGCCATGCTGCCCGAGCTCGATGTGCGCGGTCAGATCGAGATGCTCGGTGAGTACTGGGAGTCGCTGACAGGTAGCGCCCCCGAGGGGTTTTGGCTGCCGCGCCTCGCGTGGTGCCCGGATCTCGTGCGCCTCGTCGACGATACAGGTCTGCGCTTTGGCTATGTCGGCTCGAACCAGCTCGTGGGCCTCGATGGCACGGTACCGCCGCTTGGCACGCTCGAGCGCGGTGGTGTGCGCGTGCCGGCGTTCGTGCTCGATGACACGCTGTCTGCCGCGCTCGCCCGTGCGGACGTGCGCGAGTGGGTGGAAGAGGTCCTCGCAGCGGCCTCTGGCCGTGAGCTCGTCACCGTGTGGCTCGATACGTCGTCGTGGCGCGTCGATGCGAGCGTACGCGAGCGCGTGTTTGCCGGCGGCTGGTTGCGCACGCTGTTCGGCGAGCTGGGCGGCGGGCGAGAAGAGCTGCGCACCGTGCTGCCGCAGCAGGCCTTCGATCTAACGCGACCGGCAACGCGCCTCATGCTGGCCGACGGACATTTGGTGACGGCGCGTGCGGACGTGCAACACTTGGCCATGCGCATGCAGCGCGCGAGCGACAAGCTACGTGAAGCCATCGGTATGATGGAAGAGGAAACACTCGAAGATAGCTGGAGCGACGGGCTCGCGACCGCGCAGCGTCTGGTGTTTGCCGCGCAGGCCCCCGACGCCTATCTGATGCCCACCGACCACGCCCACTCGCAGCGGCAGGTTCACGAGGCGACACTCGCTCGACTCATTACGGCAGAGCTGACGGTCGATGCCCTGATGCAGGGGCCAGATGACTGGCTCACCGTCGAAGAAGAGGACCGTGACGGTGATCTCGTCGACGAGCTCATGCTCGGCAATGCGCGCGTTGCCGCGTGGGCTGTGCCGGCCGAAGACGGCAGTCTCGTGACGCTCGATGACCGGCGCGCGGGGCGCAATCTCCTGGCGGTAGGACCGCAGCATGATCGGCTGCGCTCCTGGGTGCTCGAAGAGGGCACGACGAGTGAGGAGTTCTTCGCCGGCGGCGCCGTGGATCTCGTGCTCTCCTCGACGTTGTGCGAGGTGGCCGAGCGCCATGACGACGAGGAGGCCGGGGCGTTCTCGCTCACCATGCGACAGGAGCACGATCTCGAGGGTGGTCAAGGGCGCGGGCTGCGCCTCGATAAGCGTTTGCGTCTACCGGTGGACTCTGCGGAAGTGTCGCTGACGTTCGAGGCCGAGCTGCACGGTGCGCCGCCGATCTTGCTCGCCACCGAGATCCCCTTGAGCCTCGGTCAGGAGCTGCCGCGCCTGTGGTCCGACGGCAAAGAGGTCAGCCTCGCTAGCCGCGGGCTTTCGTCCGCTAAGCACCTGCGCCTCGTGGCTGCCGACGGCACGGGGGTCGAGGTTCTACTCGACCCACCCCAAGAGGTGTGGATCGGTGGCGTGCTCGGCTCCGAAGACGTGGGTGTGGTGCTCGTGCCCATTCTGCACGTCAATGGTCAGGCACGCGGAGAAGTGATCCTGCGCCTCATCGAGCCAACGCCGGCGTCTGAGGCGTCGTAGGCCTTTTCGGCGACGACTCAAGGCCGAGGTGCTCTACCACCTTGGCGCCGAGCCACGGCCAACGCTCGGTGCCAAGACTCTGTCGATCGATGATCAGGTGGTGTGCGATCGGGGTCACGGGTTCACCCCGGCGATCGATGACCTCGAGCGTCCAGGCGGTGAGGGCTTTGCGTGCAATGAATTGGGCCAGCCGTGTGGCGCTCACCGTTTCGTCGTCGCGATCGATGAGGACCCACGTGGGGACGTTGTACGCGGCGCCGTCGGCGGCCTCCACCGCGTCGAGCGACGCGAGCACGGCTTTGTAGGCGCGCACGCTCGTGCCCGCGTGACGTCGGGATTCGGGCGGTGCCTCGCTGGCGATCACGTAGCGCTCACCGCGAAAAAGACCCATAAGCGGCGTCAAGTGCACGAGTCGGTTGGGGGTGAGCGCCGGGGCGAGCAGCACGACGCGCGCGTAGGGCGGGGGTGCGGGTGTCGACGATTGGCTGTCGCAGTACAACAGGCCCCCGACCGAATAGCCGACGAAAGAGAGTGGCACCTGGAGCTGCGTAGCGCGGACCGAGGCCTCAATGCCGGCCTCGGCAAGCGCCCGCAACCACGCGTCACGTGTCACGCCGCGCATCTCCTCGAGGCCCCCGACGTGCCCAGGTAGGCCGAGGCGCAGTACGTCGGCGCCGTGCTCGCGCAGGAGCTCGGCGATGGCGTCCATGCGGCTCGGCCGCAGGTTGAGCCCGTGTGCCACGACGACGACGGCGCGTGTGGGCTCTGTGGCGACCAACCAGCGGGTCGATTCAGTCCCATCGCTCGTCGTGGTGGCAGGCACGGGAGTGGCCGGCGCACTCGCGTCCTCGCCGCCTGCGAGCGCGAGTGTTGCTCCGAGCAGCAGACCTGCGCGTCGATGCATAGCTCGTCGACCATAGCGTGAGGTAAGATCGAGCGCCATGGCAGACATCCGCGATATCGTGCTCCTGGGGCAGCGTCGTATTCCCGGGCGGCTCGTCACCACACGTTTCGTGCGTGCCTCGGGTCCCGGGGGTCAAAACGTCAACAAGGTGGCGACCAAGGTCGATCTCACGCTCGATCTGGCGGCGCTCGAGCCCCTGCTCGGTGGCGCTGCGGTGGCACGTCTGCGTACGCGACTTGGCGCCCGACTCGACGGTGATGGCAACCTTCGGCTGCAGAGCAGCGAGCACCGCACCCAGCGTCGCAATCTCGAGGCTGCCATCGATAGGCTTGAGCACCTGCTCGTCGACGCGCTCGCAGTGCCCAAGCCCCGCCGTCCCACCCGCGCGACGCTCGGCAGCAAGAAGCGACGCGAGGCGAGCAAGCGCCAACACGCGGCGCTGAAAAAGCAGCGCGGTGTCACCGAGCACGACTGATCGTGTGCCTCGCGGGGCCGAGGGGATTGCCGAAGCGCCCTGATTGCCGGATACTCAGGTTCGGTTCGTGTGCAGCGATTGATGCACCGAGCCTGGTTCCCTGACGTCGCAGGAAGTTGGATGCTGTCGCTGTATCGTTCGCTCGCTGCCGCCCTTTCTGATCCCCCGCTACGGCCCGAGGCCGCCGTCGTGCGCGAGCGCCTGCTCGACGCACTGTTGTGGGTGTTCACGTTCGTAGGCGGCGTCCCGACTGCGGTGGGTGTCTATGTCGCGCTGCGCGCCGGGCAGCCGCAATTCGCGGTTGCTTATGTGGTGCTGTATGCGGCGTTTCTCGCCGCGTCGATCGGCGCGCGCCACTTTGCCTTTGCCGTCAAGGCGACGATGCTGCTGGCGGTGGGCACCGCTTTTGGAGTCGTGGCGCTCACGCGCATTGGCTTGAGTGGTATGGGTCTCGCGATTCTGTGCGCCTTCACGGTGCTCGGCGCAGTGCTCTTTGATGCACGGGTGGGTCTGGGCATGCTCGCCCTCGACATCGCCGCCGTGGCTGTCGTGGGCCGCAGTTTTGTCAACGGAGGGGCGCTCGCGGACACGTCGAAGCTGCTCACCTCGCAAGATGCTATGGCCTGGCTCAATGCGTGCCTGATCTTTACCGTCATCTCGTGCCTGCTCATTCTCTCCCCCCAGATGCTGCGGCGCAGCTTGGATCGAGCGCTCGAAGCGCAGGCGCGGCGTGAGCAAGAGCTCTTGCGCGCCGAGCTCGCTTTGCGCGAAAGCGAGGCACGCTTCCGAGAGCTCGCCGAGCTACTCCCGGAGACGGTTTTCGAAGCGGATCGGGACGCCCGCTTGACCTTCGTCAATCGTGCCGGCTTCGACACGTTTGGCTACGCACCCGCTGATCTCGCGACCGGTCTGTCCACGCTGGACATACTGCGCGCGGACCAACGTGAGCTCGCGGTCAATCGCATCGCGCGGGTCATGCAGGGCGAAAACGTCGGCATCCGCGAGTACGTCGCCGTGCGCAAGAATGGCACCGAGCTGCCGGTGCTCATTCACTCGGGTCCCATTTCCAGGGACGGCGAGGCTCTGGGACTGCGCGGTCTCATCATCGACGTCAGTGAGCGCAAGCGCACCGAAGCGCGGCTGCGCGAGGCGCAGAAGATGCAGGCGGTGGGGACGCTCGCGGGCGGCATCGCGCATGATTTTAACAACCTGCTCATGGGGATCCAGGGGCGCGTGTCGTTGATGCTTTCCGAGCCTCATGTCGAGGGTGCACGCGTCGACCACCTGCGGGCCATCGAGGCGCACATCGAGAGCGCTGCGGCACTGACACGCCAGCTGCTCGCTTTCGGCCGCACGCCGCATCACGACATGAAGCCGACGCTCATCAACGACGTGGTCGAGCGCACGGCCCAGATGTTTGCCCGGGCACGCAAGGAAATCGTGCTCGACTTGAAGCTGTCACATGACCCCATCGTGGTCGAAGGCGACCGTAGTCAGATCGAGCAGCTGTTACTCAACCTACTTGTCAATGCCTGGCAGGCACGGCCGTGCGACGGTCGCATTGCGGTGCAGACGCGCACCATGGACATCCTCGGGTCGGAAGCCGCCGGGCTGGACATCGCGCCGGGCAGGTACGTGTCCATCAGCGTGCGCGACCGTGGTGTGGGTATCGCCTCCGAAGTCATCGGGCGCATCTTCGAGCCCTTCTTCACGACGAAGACGCAGGGCGAGGGTTCCGGGTTGGGCCTGGCGTCCGCCTACGGGATTGCGCGCAGCCACCAGGGCGCGATCGAGGTGCACAGTCGCCCAGGCGAGGGCGCGATCTTTCGCGTCTACTTGCCGTTGAGCCAGGGGCAACCGAGCCGGCCTGCGGATGCAACGACGAGCGATCTGGCGCGCGGGCACGAGACCATCTTGCTCGTCGACGATGAGGCGATGATCCTCAACGTGGCCCGCTCGATGCTCGAGATGCTCGGCTATCGTGTGCTCGCAGCGTCGGGTGGTGAGCAGGCGCTCAGCCTGCTGCACAACGAAGCGGTGGCACTCGTGGTGCTCGACATGGTGATGCCCGGGATGTCGGGTAAGCAGACCTTCTCACGGCTGCGCGAGATGGCGCCGCACCTGCGCGTGCTCGTCTCGAGCGGCTACAGCGCCGAGGGTGAGGCCGCCGACATGTTGGCCTCGGGTTGCGTGGGCTTTTTGCAAAAGCCCTATCGCCTGGACGAGCTGGCGCAAAAGATCCGCTCGGTGCTCGACGCCCCCCTACCGGTGCGCTAGCTCGTCACTATATTGCCCTTTCATGACAACGAGCGCCCCCGGTCTGTTCTCTCGCCGCAAGCACTGGGCGCATCGCTTGGGCATCGCCCCCGTTTTGCCGATGAGCAGCGCGGAGATGGAGGCGCGCGGTTGGGACGCCTGCGATGTCATTCTCGTCACGGGGGATGCCTACATCGATCACCCGAGCTTTGGTGCGGCGCTCATCGGTCGTCTTCTCGAGGCGCAGGGGTTTCGCGTCGGCATCATCGCGCAACCCGATTGGCAGAGCCCCGAGCCCTATCGCGTGCTCGGCGCGCCGAAGCTCTACTTCGGCGTGACCGCCGGCAACATGGACTCGATGGTCAATCGTTACACCGCCGACCGACGCATTCGCTCGGATGACGCCTACACCGCTGGCGGACAAGCGGGCCGACGACCCGATCGCTCGAGCATCGTCTATGCGCAGCGCTTGCGCGAGGCCTATCCCCAGGTGCCCATCGTGCTGGGGGGCATCGAGGCGAGTCTGCGACGTCTGGCGCACTACGACTACTGGTCCGAGAAAGTGCGCCGCTCCATCCTGCTCGATAGTCGCGCGGACATCCTCTTGTACGGCAACGCCGAGCGCGCGGTGGTGGAGCTCACGCACCGGGTGGCCGCTGGTGAAGCGCCACGAGCGATTCGGGATCTGCGAGGCACTGCTTGCCTCGTCGACGCCGTGCCCGCCGATTGGCGAGTCGTCGATGCCGCGCAGCCCGGCGCCCACGCGGTCATGCAGCGGGGCGAGCGCGTGGCGGTGCGCTTGCCGTCCTTCGAAGCGATTGCGGCCGATCCGACCACGTACGCGCAAGCGGCGCGTGTGAGTCACCTCGAGTCCAATCCCTTCAATGCCCGTGTCGTCGTGCAGCGTCACGGTGACAAGGACCTGTGGGTCAATCCGCCGCCCTTGCCGCTCTCGACCGAGGAGCTCGACGGCGTCTACGATCTGCCGTACTCGCGCCTGCCACATCCGAGCTATGACGACGCGCGCATTCCCGCCTATGAGATGATCCGCTTCTCGATTTCGATTGAGCGCGGCTGCTTTGGCGGCTGCACCTTCTGCTCGATCACCGAGCACGAAGGCCGCATCATCCAGAATCGCTCGCCGCGCTCCATCTTGCGTGAGATCGGCGAGATCCGTGACAAGGTGCCGGGGTTTACCGGCGTCATTTCCGACCTCGGCGGGCCCACCGCCAACATGTATCGCATGCGCTGCAAGGACCCCGCGATTGAGGCAAGCTGTCGTCGCCTCTCGTGTGTCTATCCGCAGATCTGTCCCAACCTCGGTACGAGTCACGCGCCGCTCATCGATCTCTACAAGCAAGCGCGCGCCGTTCCGGGCGTGAAGAAGATCCTCATCGGCTCAGGCGTGCGTTACGATCTGGCGGTGCGCTCACCCGAGTACATCAAAGAGCTCGCGCAGCATCACACCGGCGGCTACTTGAAGATCGCCCCCGAGCACACCGAGCCCGGGCCGCTGGCCCTCATGATGAAGCCGGGCATCGAGGCTTATGAAGAGTTCCGGCGGCTCTTTGATCGCTACGGCACCGAGGCCGGTAAAGAACAGTATCTCATCCCATATTTTATCGCCGCGCATCCGGGCACGCGCGACGAGGACATGCTCGCGCTCGCGCTCTGGCTCAAGAAGAACAACTTTCGTCCCGACCAGGTGCAGGCCTTCTTGCCGACGCCCATGGCGCTCGCCACCGCCATGTATCACAGCGGTAAGAACCCGCTGAAGCCACTTGGCGAAGGCGCGGTGTCGATCCCAGTGCCGCGGGGCCTGACGCAGCGGCGCTTGCACAAGGCCTTCTTGCGCTATCACGACCCAGAGAATTGGCCCGTCTTGCGCGCGGCGCTCGTCGTCATGGGCCGCGAAGATCTCATCGGCAACGGCAAGCGGCACCTCGTGCCACGGGGGTCGGGCCGGCCGCGGACGCAGCGAACATAGTGACCTGTGGAAACGACTTGGCTTTCAAATGCGCGCAAGCTATCGTCTGTGCTGCGTCGGCATCCCCAAACAGTGGAGGCACCAATGGGATTTGTGGTCAGCTGTTCTCCCGGCAGCAGTGTCATCATCAACGGCGTCGACGTGTGCAAGGCGTCGTCAACGGTCGACAAGAAGACCGAGGCCAAAGCTCTCGAAGCGCTCAAGCAGCGATTTCCGGGCGTGACGTTCTCGGGCCCGGCAAGTGACGTGCGTATCGACGACCGGACAACGATTGCTCGCGGCGCGCGGGTGAATCTCGATGGGCTGACATTGAAGGGCGCGAAGATCGGTTCCAATGCCGAGATTGGCGACGCCGTCACGATCGTGAATTCCATGGTGGACGGCTCCGTTTCCGGCAACGCCGACGTCACCAATTCGACGGTCAAGCAAGGCGCCAGCGTCAAGGGCAACGCGACCGTCGAAGGCTCGACGCTCGAGGCGCGCTCGAGTGTGCGCGGCAACGCGACGGTGAGACAGAGTCACCTTGCCGCCGGTGCAAAGGTCACCGGTAACGCGACCGCAATTCGCATGGATCTCGGGAGCGACAGTGAGATCAGTGGCAACGCCCACGCCACCGGATTCACCGTGCCTCAAGGCCTAGAAATCGCCGCCGGTCGTCATGATGGCGCCTACGATGCCAAAGCTACCAAGGAAACAGGCGGAACGATTACGGTGAACGGGAGCTCGTTCATCGTCACTGGTAACACCGGCTCGGTTGTAATTCGCGGTGGTGTCAATATTCGCTCGAATACCGGAAAATAGACTCGAACGCGCAGGCCGTTGCGGCACGCGGCGCCGAGGCATCAGCGCGTTCTTCACTGTCACCGTCCGCAACTACCGCTGCTTCTGGTACGTTCCGATGAGCACCGCCTGCGCGAGGATATGCCCCTGCATGGCGTGCTCGAGCTGCGCTTTCGTTGGCTTGTCGAGATCGGGTAGCACCGTGTCGAGCGCGTACAGCTTGTGAATGTAGCGGTGGCGTCCCACGGGTGGGCACGGCCCGCCGTAGCCGGTGCGCTTCCAGTCGTTGAGCCCTTCGCGCGTGCCCGCGGGGAGCGTACGCACGTGCTCGGCAAGCCCCGAGGTACCCGGCGGGATGTTGTACAGCACCCAGTGGACCCAGGTCATCTTGGGCGCCTTGGGGTCTGGGGCGTCTGGGTCATCGACGATGAGCGCCAGACTTCGCGTGCTGCTCGGTGGCGGCGACCAGGCGAGCGGTGGCGACACGTCGCTGCCTTCGCAGGTGTGGAGTCGCGGGATCGCCTGCTCGTGCGCAAAGGCCGTCGAGGTCAACGTCAGAGTCATGGCTGCGGCTCCTTCTGATAGGGCGGCCCTCGCTCCCGCGGCGCTCATCGCCACGGCTAGTGCAACCACGCAGCCCCCCACAATCCACGGGGTATGCGTGCGCGGCGAAGACCATCGTTGCCAGGTCGTCATGCACGGTATTTGTGGCGATGATGAGCAAGCGGGTCAAGGGTGGTGTGTGATGGGCGCCTGTGATGGGCGCCTTGACCGTGCGCGCTGCCGCGTGCTCTGCTTGCGCTTCCCCGAGGGAGGAGGTCGCCTGTGAGCGCAACCTTGGTGTTTCCTTTCGCTGTCGAGATCGACGTGCGTGGCTACGAGCTCGACCCGTGGCAGCACGTCAACAACGCGATCTATCTGAGCTGGCTCGAGCACGCGCGCTGGGAGATGTCGAAGGTCGTCTCGATGGAAGCGCTCTTTGGCGGCTGCATGCCCGTCGTGCGACGTGCCGAGCTCGACTATCGCGCGCAAACCCTGCTCGGGGATCGCCTGCGCATCGCTACGTGGCCGCGTGCGGTCGGCACGACGAGCTTCGTGCTCGGGCAGTGCATTCAGGTCATTGGTGCCACAGACGCACGACGTGTCGGCCAAGTGGCTCTCGTCGCCAAGATGGTCTTTGCCTGCTGGCGCCCCGAGGCCGGCAAGCTGCCGGTGCCGGAGAGCTTTCGTCGCTACTTCCCGCCGGTCGATCCGGGTGACGAGCCGCCGCCGGACGCCGTCGTGCTCGCCTGACCGTGCCGCCCGCTCTCCCCATCACCCCGCATCTGCCCGAGATCGTCGCAACTCTGCGTCGAGAACGCCGACTGGTCTTGGAAGCGACGCCGGGGGCGGGCAAGACGACGGCCGTGCCGCGGGCGCTGCTCGAGCACGATCCCGGCCACGAGCACGGGGACATCTGGGTGCTGCAACCGCGTCGCATTGCCGCGCGGCTCGCCGCCCGCTACGTCGCCACGAGCATCGGCGAGAATGTCGGTGAGCGCGTCGGTTACCAGGTGCGCCACGAGCGCGTGACGAGCGACGCCACGCGCCTGTTCTTTGTCACCGAGGGAGTGCTGTTGCGGCGCCTCCTTGCCGACCCTGACCTGCGTGGCATCGAGACGCTCATCTTCGATGAGTTTCACGAGCGTAGCGTCGATGGGGATCTCGGTCTGGCGCTGGCGCTGCGTCTGCAGCGCACCTCGCGTGCCGATCTGCACCTGCTCGTCATGTCGGCGACGCTCGACGCCGAGCCGGTCGCGCGCTACCTCGGTGACGCGCCGCGCCTGCGCATCGAGGGGCGCAGCTACCCGGTCGAGACCGCGCACCTCGTCGAGCGTCAGCGCGATCGTCGCCCTGGCCGCCGCCTTGAGCAGCGTGTCG
>CAYHNK010000051.1:0-20108 GCA_964357695.1 uncultured Bdellovibrionales bacterium
CGGGGGGGTGCCGACGGGGGCCTTGAGGGGGCCGGGGTTGCAAAAGAGCCCGGCGCCGATGACCCGCCCCACGACGTTGGCGACGGCGTCTATGACGCCGAGCGCGCGGCGGTACTCGGTGGCTTCGGAGAAGGCCTCGGCGGGGACCGCTCGGGTGCTGGCTGTCACCGCGCGACTATAGGGGCGAGGGCGCCAATTTGCCATTCGTCGGCGCCGACGGCTACACTACGCGCAGCTCCCCCAAGGACGTGAGACCGCATGCCACCCGAGAGGATCAAACGCTTTCGCAAATCGGAGCGGCTCGTGCACTGGGCCATAGCCCTGCCGTTTCTCGTGTGCATGGGCTCGGCCGCTGTCCTGGTGCTGGTTTACAATCCGCATCCTCTGCGCCCGTTTCGCGACATCGTCTCGTGGACCCATCGCATCTCGGGCCTGCTGCTCATCGTCGTGCCGCTCGTGGTCCTCGTGACGCACTGGCGGGATTTCAAGATCCATTGGTCGAACGTCAAAGAGGCCTGGACCTGGAGTCGCGACGACGTCAAGTGGCTTGCGCTCATGGGCCTTGCGGTGGTGAGCAAGCGCATTGTCCTGCCCGAAGAAGGCAAGTTCAACGCTGGCGAGAAGCTCAACTTCATGATGAGCACGGTCAATCACCCGCTGCTCGGCGCTACCGGCATCGTCTTGTGGCTAACGCACGGGGCAATCGTGCCGTGGTTCGTTCATTTCTCGCTCGCGGTGATGTCCATCCCGCTCGTTGCCGGCCACATCTTCATGGCGACCATCAATCCCGCGAGTCGCGTCGGACTCTCGGGCATGTTCAGTGGCTTTGTCGATCGAGAATGGGCTAAGCACCACTATCGCCGCTGGTTTCGCGAGCAGTTCGAGGGCGGGCATGTCTTGCCTAAGGCATCCCGCGCGCGCGAAGTCACCGGTTCGATGGAGGCGATGCGCCCGCCGAGTCGTGGCGGCCGTTGGCTCAAGCGACTGGCGCTGGCGCTCATCGTGCTGGCGACTCCCGCGGGTGTGATGATGGCTATCGGCGGTTTTGTCGCGCCGAAGACGAGCGCACCCGGGCCGGAGTACTTGGCGCGGCAGGCCGCGCTTGCCTGCCTGCCGCTGACCGACGCCGTGCCGGTGCCCGGCGGCCCCTTGCTGACCGGTGCGCGTGTGTCCCGGCTCAACGTCGCGGGTGAGTTTGCGCTCGTGCAGGACGTCCAAGGTCGCGCCGGCTATGTGCCTCTGGCGACCCTCGCGCCGACACCGCCGCGTCTGGACCCGAGCGCTTCGGAGTTCGCTGATTGCCGCCCGGCGCTCGGTGACGCAGATGCCGGCGGCTGCCACCAGCGCGCGCAGGGCAAGCTCGATGACTGCAACGTCGCCTGCGCCACCGGCAGCGCGCTCGATTGTGTGGGCCTGTGTCAGCAACGCTACGAGTCGTGCTTTCGCGGCTGCGACATCCCGCTGGCCACCCAATTCGGCGGTCTGCCACCGCCACCTACGTAGGACGCGGCGGCAGACGACAGCGCCAAGGTCGCCGCGCAGCCAAAGGCCGAGAACAAGCGACGACTGCCACGCAGGCGCTCGACTCGCAGCCGTCGCCGGTGACGGTGACCGGGTACGTGGGTCGTGTCTAGCGCACACCGCTGTGCAGCCGGTAGCCGAGCTGCACAAAGACTGTGTGATAGTTGATCAAGGGCTCGTAAAATCCCTGGTACTGCGCGATGAGACGTACGTCGGCGAGCGCATCGGTCAGCGCACCGAGCGACACCCACGTGAGGGCGTCGGCGAGGGTGCTCACGCGGATCTTGCTGTCGGCGTGCCACACGGTCGCAAGGGTCATCAGACCCATCTCCGCGCCAACGAACGGCGCATCGTAGCCCACGCGCGCGCTGCCGGTGTGCACGAGGGCGCGAAAATAGTCGCGATAGGCGTAGCTCACATCCGCGTAGCCCCAGCGGGGCCGCAGCTTGCAGCCGCCGCGGGCCTCGTAGCCCACCGCGTCGTCATTGTGCCGTCGGTCGTAGCGCACGCTCAGGTACGGCACGACGGTTGGAGAAACGCTGACATTGGTAGTCCAGCGAACGCTCGACAAGCGCGTACCGACAGGCTCGGTGCCGTCGAGCACATAGCCACGCTGGTGGGCCTGCGCCGACAGCCAATCCTGCCACCACTTGTTGGGTAGCACGGTGTGATTGTGGCTGAGCGTCAGGGATGTATCGAAGGAGCGACTCGGTCGATAGCGCAAGAGCGCATAGGCATTCGTGAGGTGCTTGGTGGCCGGTGTCGTCTGCTCCAGTCGATCGGGGGTGGTGTCGGCGGTTGCGGGGAGCACGAGGTCGGCAAGCACGAAGGCCGAGAGCACGAGCTGTTGGCCGAGACTGACGTAGCTGCGTTGCGTGACGTAGGCGCGGTCGAGCGCCCCTTGATAGGTCGATGCCAGGAGGCCGCCGGCGTGGTTCTGGCTCGCACCGCGTACATCGTAGCCTAAGCCCGCGCCGACAAAGTCGCTGCCGAAGTCGCCGGTGAGCGGATGCGGTATGAGACCGCCAAAGGCCATGGCAGTGGCGGCATCCGATAGGCGCCAGGTGAGCTCGGCACCATCGACCTCGGCACTGGCGACCGCAGGAACGAGCGCGCGTCCGAGACGCACCCGCCAACGATCGGTCGTGTGTCCGTAAGTGAGTGTCATCTGACGCACCGACCAGCGATCGTCGACGAGCTCATTCTGACTGCGGCGCATCCGCGCATCGACGAGAAGGCCATAGGGTCCGTTGGCGATGTTCTGCGCGTCACTCCACAGTCGCACGTCGGTCAACGAGAGAGTGCGGGCGGTGCTGTCGTCGACGCCCACGAGCTGGGAGACATCGAGCTGCACGTCGAGGCGCAGCCGATGCGCGTCGTCGGTCGTGCGGGCCGCCAACTTTGGGGTCGCGCCGAGCGGCCAGCTCGCAAGCAGCGTGCACAGCACAAGGGTCATGGCGTGCGCGCGGGCCTCCAACCCACCGGGGTGTGGCAGTCGTCACAGGCGGTCGAATAGCCGGCCGAGGCGTGGTTGGGCGTCGTCGCCGGATCGAGATAGCGGGCCATGTGGCACGCGTCACAGGTATTCGGCGTGCCGAGATACGTGCCGCCAATGTGGCAGTTGCGGCAGCTGACAAAGCGATGGCGACCGACGAGCGGGAACAACGGGTGATCACCACGCACCGGCACAAAGCCGGTTTCGGCGTGGCAGCGCGTGCACGGCGTTAGCTCGGCGGTGTGCACCGGGTCGATCACGCGGGCGGCATCTTGGCTGTGGCACGCTTCGCAGTCGGTGGGGATGCCGAGGTAGGTGCCAAGCACGTGACAGCCATCGCAGGCCACCGTGCGATGCGCACCGCGCAGCGGGAAGCCGGTTTGCAGGTGAGAGAGCTTGTTGGCGTGCCAGTCCACCTGCCAATGGCAGTCGCCACAGAACGGTCCGAGGGCGCTGCGGTGCGTATCGTCGTCCAAGTGGCAGCGCTGGCAGATCTCGCCACTGCCGGCGAGTAGCCGCTCACCTCCGTGACAACGGTCACACGGGAGCGTCTGGTGGATGCCCTCGAGGCGGAAGGCGCCCGTGTCGTGCATCGTCGCACTCACGTCGGAAAATTTCGTCGTCCGGTGGCAGCTCTGGCAGGCCGTACCATACCGACCAGCGTGGTGATCGGCGTGGCAGGCGTTGCAACTCTTGCCCATGACGGGAAAGAGCCGGTCGACCTTGGGCTCGGGCAATCCTTGTGTCCAGCCCACTTTCGGCGGACCGCTCGGCAAGGCGGCGCGATGGCAGAAACCACAGGCGACCTGCTCGTGTGCTCCGGTGAGGGCGAACGCGGTCATCGCGCCATGGGCGAACTTAGGTGCGCCCTTCTCACCCGTGTGGCACTTTTCGCAGTCGTTGCCGAGCTTGCCTTTGTGCGGCTCGTCCTTGGCGTGGCAGTCGTGACAGCGGATCTTGCCGGTCTTAAAGGTGCGATCCGGGTGGCACTTCTCGCAGCGCAACTTGGCGTGCACACCCGCGGTGGAGAAGGCGGCGCGCGTGTGATCGAAGGTGCTCGTGCGAAACGGCTTGTCCGGCGCGTGACATTTCTCGCACTCGACGCCGAGCTTGCCGGCGTGTGGATCTTTGTGACACGCGACACAGGTGAGCTGCCCGGTGCGGTACTTTCCCGCCGGGTGGCAGCGAATACACTGGGCCGCTTCGGCGATCTGCGCGTGCTTGCCGACAAGCGCGAAGCGCGAGTCGCGATTGTGCGCGAACTTGAGGCCTTTCTGCCCCGAGCCTACGTGGCACGCCGCGCACGGCTTGTCGGCGAGCTGCCCATCGTGCGCCTTGGCATGCGCGTGACAGTGAGCGCACTCGTGGTCGGCAAGCTTTTCGAATTGTGTGGGCTTGTCGCCGCGGTGGCAGGCGCGGCAGCGAACGCGCGCATGCGCGCCCTCGAGCTCATAGCGGCCATCCTTGGTGTGATCGAAGCTGCGCGCCCCGAGACTGCCGGTGCCGTGACAATCGTCACAACGCAGCGCGGCAAAGCGCTTCGCGTGCGGGTTTTTGTGGCAGTCGTTGCAGCGCATGGCCGGCAGCGCTTTGGCGCTCTTGTGGCACTGCTTGCAGGCGACCTTGACGTGGCGTCCCTCGAGGGGAAAGCGGGCCTGCGTGTGGTCAAAGGTCGCTGCCTTCCACGCCGCCGCGCCGTCATGACAGTCCGTGCACGGTCTCTGCTTATAGGTCGCGCCGTGCGGGCTCTTGTGACAGTCGGGGCAGCCGCGCTTGCTCGGCGCCGACATGATGGCCTTCTTGTGGCAGTCGACACAGCGCGTGACCGCGTGTTTGCCCGCGAGCGCGAAACTGGTTTCGACCGCATGATCGAAGGACACTTGGTTGGCTTTGAGGCCGCGCGAAGCGACCCCAGGCACGTGGCACAACGAGCACTGCGTGCGCAGCTTTTCGCTCGTGAATTTGTGAGGATTCTTGTGACAGTCGTCGCACTTTGGGCTCAGGCCCAAGTAGGATGCGCGACCCGAGGCGCGGCGCTGCTTGTGGCACGCGGTGCACAGCACCTTGTCGTGCATCCCCGTGAGCGCAAAGCCCGTGCGGCGATGGTCGAAGCTCGTGCCACCGCCGACACCCGACCAGTCGACAATGTCGAAGGTGCGGCCCTTGTGCTCTTTGTGACACGTCTGGCACGGCTGGGTGAACGTGCCGTGCAAGCCGTGGCGGGTGGCGATGTCGTTCTGAATGTTGTCGTGTGTGTGGCACTCGAGACACGCAAGGCGCCCGGTGCCCGCCGCCCGGTGACACGCCGTGCAGCCGGTGGTCGCGTCCCACTTGGCGTGTGCTTGCGTCAGCGGCCCGGGGGACAAGTGTGGCAATAGATCCTGGGCAAGCGCCGAGCGCGAGGAGGCCGCGCCCGCGAGACACACCATTGCCACCAGCCACCGTTGCATTGCGCGCGTCACGCCATCCTCGGTCAAAACAGCCAGCGATAGCCCAACAGCCACGACACCGCCACGTGCAGGACGATCGTCGCCACCATGAGCAGGGCGAGCAGCACGTGGATAGCGCGCCACGCGCTCATCAGGCGACGCACGCCCAAGTAGCCGAGCACCGCCAGGCCGGCGCCGTGACGCATGCGGCTGTACAGAAAGCGCCCGATGATGCCGGTGACGACGACGGCGGCGAGAGCGCTGTAGGTGGTCCGCGCGATGGCGTTGTTGATCTGAAAGGCCGCGTGAAAGGCGATAAACGCCGGGGTCAACAGTCCGACGATGACGTGCGCATTGAGCCACTCGCGCGTGGTACCGAGGTGGCGCAGCGGGCGCAGGCGCTTGCGCGCCGCGTAGGCGAAGTTAGTCAGCATGACGACGGTGGCGATGATGCCGACGCCATGACCGATGACGCCAGACGAGCGCAGGAGCTGGTGCCAGGGCGAGGCCTCACGAGCGGCAGCGCTCAAGTGATAGTAGCGGTAGCCCACGACGCCGAACGCCGTGAGCACGCCGACGCCGAGGACGAGAAACGCGTAGGTCAGCCAGTCGACGAGGCCGGCGCGACGATTGGAGACTGCGACGCGCGTGGAGGCGGTGTGCCCCTCGGGCACCTTGCCAAACCAACGGTCGACGCGCACGCGCAGCGCTGCGAGCAGCGCGGTGGGCGGCTCGCCACCGATCGAGACGATGACGCTGTCGGCTCGGGCGACGGTCTGGCCCCCGGGGATTTCGAGCAGCGCCCGTCCCGGCAAGAGGTGCGTGGGCTGGCTCTGTAACCGCACTTGCAGCTTGCCACTGCCGGCGAGCTGCTCAATGCGGGTGCGGTTTTTCTCCTTGGCGCGAAAGAAGCCCTCGCCGCGGTAGACGAGGGTGACGTGGGTACCGGCCTCGTCACACAGGGCGCTGGCTGCCTCCAGGGCACTGTCGCCGCCACCGACCACCATGACCGCGCGACCGCGGTACTGCGCCGCGTCGGTGAGATTGTAGGTGACGT
Source organism: uncultured Bdellovibrionales bacterium (assembly GCA_964357695.1). Classification (GTDB taxonomy): domain Bacteria; phylum Myxococcota; class XYA12-FULL-58-9; order XYA12-FULL-58-9; family CAYHNK01; genus CAYHNK01. The sequence continues at coordinate 6,503 of CAYHNK010000051.1, forward strand.
GAGGGAGGTCTTCACCGGGCACCTCGAGACGTCGTGGGGTGCCGCGGCGGCCGATGGCGAGAATAACCTTGCGTGCGGCGAAGACGCCCTGCGAGGTGGTGACCTCGAAGTGGTTGTCGTCGCCATCGACGCCGAGCATGCGCACGCCTTCTTGCACTTCGAGCTGGGTCTCGGCCACGACCTCGTGCCACAGTGCGAGCAGCTCCTCTTTGGTCATCTCCGAGCGGTGCACGCGGCCAAAGAGGGGCACGTCGATGGGCGCCGTCATGACGAGCTTTTGTCGTGGGTAGTGCGCCACGGTGCCGCCAAACGTATCCTGCTCGATGAGGCGGTAGGACGCGCCAGCTTCCAGGCAGGCGAGCGCTGCTCCGAGCCCGGCCGGACCTGCCCCGACGATGGCGACGTCGACGGCGCTCCGATGCAGCTTGCGATCGAGGTTGGCGGTGGCGTGGCGCGCGGCGCCGATGCCCTGGCGCATGGCGTTGCGGATGAGTCCCATGCCGCCGAGCTCGCCGGCGATGTACAGGCCCTGGCGGTTGGTCTCAAAATCCGCGGTCAACGAGGGTATGTCGGTGCCGCGCTCTTCGGTGCCAAAGACCAGCTTGATGGCGTCGACCGGACACTCGGCGGCGCAGCGGCCGTGACCAATGCAGGCGGCTCCGTGGATGAGGCGGCCGGCCCCGCCAACGAGACCGAGCACGTCGCCTTCCGGGCAGGCGGCGACGCAGGCGGCGCTGCCGATGCAGATCTGGGGATCGATGACCGGATGCAGCGACGCGGGAATGTGTAGACCGACGCGCCGTGCCTCCTCCATGCGCCGCTGCTCGCGCTGGTCGCGGCGGCGTTGCACGATGAGCCAGACGAGCCCGGCGAGGGCCAGCAGCACGCCGGCGGCCGCGAGGACCAGACCGGACTCGCTCCTGAAGAGCGCGAAGACGAGAGATCGAAGGTGCTGCATGGCAGGAATGCGAATCAGTGCCATTTTGTGGCAGGCAGCACAATGGCCATCGATCGTGTATAGGGTGCGGCAATCGATCGCGTATGCTAGCCTATGGCGTTCGTTCGCTGGAGGGAGCTACCGCATGGCATCCATTTGCGCGCGCGTCGTGTGCCGCTCTGCTTGGCATATCTCAGTGGTCATCGCCCTCGGCGCGGGGACGCTCGCTGGCTGCTCTACGAAGCGACTCGTCCACATTGCCGGGTCGACGTGCGGTCAAGCCGACGACTGCGCCGTGCACTCGTCGTGTGCTCGCAGCCCCGATGCCTGCGTCTGCCAGGGCGGCTCGTGCTACTACGACGCCGCCGTAGCCGGCAACGTGTCGCCCGAGCAGAACGCCATCGGCTGTCGTGAGTGTCACGGCAGTCTGCGCAATGCCGCTCCACCGACAGCGCTTGGCGCCAGTGCCGCGACCGACAGTGCGGGCGTCGGCGCGCACCAGACGCACCTCCTAGGTGGCGTGAGCTCGCGCCCCGTCGGCTGTTACGAGTGTCACATCGTGCCCGCGCAGGTGGGCGATGCCGGCCATCTCGATACCGCTTCACCGGCCGAGGTGACGTGGGGGACGCTCGCGGCGGCGGATGGGGCCGCGCCGGCCTGGGATCGCGCCAACGCCAGCTGCGCCAACGTCTACTGTCACGGTGCCACCCTCATGGGCGCGCCATCGAGCGTCAACGCGACGCCGCACTGGACCGTGGTCGACGGCTCGCAGGCCGCCTGCGGCAGTTGTCACGGCTTACCCCCAGCAGGGGCGCATCCGCAGAGCACGACGTGCGCGCTCTGTCACCTACCGATGGCCGGGCCGGGTATCAGCATCGCCAATCGCGCGACGCACGTCGACGGCATCGTCCAGGTGGCCGCCGAGGCCTGCAACAGCTGCCATGGCGGCGCCGATAGCGCCGCGCCGCCGAGCGACACGAGCGCTGGCGCCGATACCACGCTCGTCGGCGTGGGCGCGCACCAGGCGCACATCTCCGGCGGTCGCCTGTCGCACGCGGTGCCGTGCGACGCCTGCCACGTGGTGCCGCAAACTATCGATGCTCCCGGTCACATAGATAGTGATTTGCCGGCGGAGGTAGTCTTCTCCGGCCAAGCGCTGGCTGACAACGCCAGCCCACAGTGGGATCGTGGTGCCGGCACCTGCACCGCGTACTGTCACGGCCAAACCTTGGGGGGTGGCATCCACAAGACGCCGCAGTGGACGGTGGTGGACGGCACGCAGGCGCCCTGCGGCGGCTGTCACGGCACGCCGCCACCTTTGCCCCACGTCCAGAGCGACAGCTGCGTCTCCTGTCACAAGCCGACCGCGGGTCCGGGGCTGACCATCGCCAATCGTGCGACGCACATCGACGGCGTGCTGCAAGCGGCGGTCGGTGACTGCTCGAGCTGCCATGGCAGCACGGCGAACCCAGCGCCCCCGAGCGACACCGCGGGAGGCTCAGACGTGTCGTTGGCAAGTGTCGGTGCGCACCAGAGCCACGTGACCGCGTCGCGCGGACTGTCGCGTCCTGTGGCTTGCTCCGAATGTCACGTGGTCCCGGTGGATGTCGCCGACCCCGGGCACCTCGATACCCCCCTGCCCGCCGAAATGTCGTGGGGTGCGCTGGCGACCGCGGACGGTGCGGGACCCGCCTACAATGCGCTCGCGCTCACCTGCAGCGGCGTCTACTGTCACGGCGCAACGATTGCTGGCGGGGTGCACACGACGCCGACGTGGAATGATGTCGATGGGTCGCAGATCACCTGCGACAGCTGCCACGGCTTACCGCCAGGAGGTACGCATCCGCAGAACGACGCCTGCGAGCTGTGTCACCAGCCAACCGCCGGACCCAGCCACACCATCGCCGATCCGACGACGCACATCGACGGCACGGTGCAGGCCGCCGCGTCGTGTAGCTCCTGTCACGGCGGACCGTTGAGCATGGCGCCGCCGGTGGACACCACGGCGGGCTCGGCGACGTCGCTCACCTCGGTGGGGGCGCACCAGAGCCACCTTGCCGGCGGTCAATTTTCGCGCCCGGTGGCGTGCAGCGAGTGCCACATCGTGCCCGCGCATGTCGACGACGCCGGCCACAACGATACGGCGCTGCCGGCCGAAGTGGCGTTTGGCACTCTCGCAACGACCGCCGGCTCAGGCGGACCGAGCACGCCCGTATGGCAGCACGCGGGCGCTACATGCGGTGGGTCATACTGCCACGGCGCGACCCTGTCGGACGGCACGCTGACGACGCCGGTGTGGACGACGGTCAACGGCACGCAAGCGGCTTGCGGCACGTGTCACGGCATGCCCCCGGGCGGCTCGCATCCGACGAATGCCAACTGCGAACAATGTCATGCGCCCACTGCGGGGCCAGGGCAGACCATCGCTAATCGCGCCACCCACGTCGATGGCATCCTCCAGGGCGGCTCGCCGCACCCACCAGGATGGGACGCGGGCGACCAGCACGGCTGGGATTTCAACGGTGGGAGTCCCGCGGTGTGCACCACATGCCACGGCAGCGACTTAACAGGCGGGGGCTCCGGCGTCTCCTGCGAGCAATGTCACGCGGGCTGGAAGACGAGTTGCGTGTACTGCCACGGAGGCACCGACAACGCCACCGGTGCGCCCCCGGCTGGGAATCGCGGCGAGACGGCGCGTACGAATCTGGCCGTGGGCGCACACAGCAAGCATCTCAGCGTTTCGGCCACCCACGTGGCCTGGGCTTGTACCGCCTGCCACGTGGTACCGACCTCCGTGCTCTCGCCGGGTCACCTCGATGACGGTCGTGCAGAAGTCGACTTCGATGGCTTCAGTGCCAGCGCGACCTACAACGAGGGTACCGGCTCGTGTGGCAACATGTACTGTCACGGCACCGGCGTCTCGAACAATGGCACGGCGACCTGGACGTCGACGACGGCCCTCACTTGCACGAGCTGTCATCGCATGGCGAACAACACCGGTGAGCATCCGAAGCACGTCGCGGACAAGGGCTACCTGTGTAGCGAGTGTCACGCCAACGTCACGGGCTCGACCGCGATTAGCGACAAGGTGCACCACATTGACGGCACGGTCGACGTCAACGTCGTCGGCTGGAACGGCGCGGGGCGCTGCACGCTCAGCTGCCACGGCAAGAACCACAGCAACTTGAGCTGGTAGTGCCACGCCTACGCGCGGTTGCGTCGCCGGGACGCGACGGCTAGATGAATGTCGTGGCGCGCAAGAGCAAGAGCAAGCCCAAGCCGCGGCGGCGTCGTAAGCGCTCGCTCGTGACCTTTCGGCGGCGACATGCGCCCGGCGCGGTGCCTGGGACCGTCATCGTCGATCCGACGGCGCCGCCTCCCGTCATGAACGCCATCAGCTTTGGTCTGGATGGGTACGACGAGGGTCACGTCGGTGCGCCGAGCGAAATCGCGGCCTGGCGTCGGCCCGGTCGCGTGCTGTGGCTCGACGTCGTTGGCCTCGGCGACGCCGAGCTGGTGCTCGAGCTGGGGTCGCTGTTCGCGTTGCACTCACTGGCACTCGAGGATGCGGTCAACGTGCATCAGCGCCCCAAGGCCGAGGACTACGGGGACAGCGTCTATGTCGTTTTGCGTATGCCGTCGCTCGTCGGCAGCCTCGACCTCGAGCAGGTGAGCTTTTTTCTCGGCACGGATTTTGTCATCACCCTACAGCAGCACGCGGGCGACTTGTTTGGACCTGTGCGTGAGCGCATCCGCCACGACAAGGGCCGCGTGCGGCAACACGGAGCCGACTACCTCGCCTATGCGCTCATCGACGCCATCGTCGATCACTACTTTCCCATCCTCGAACAATATGGTGAGCGGCTCGATACGCTCGAAGAGCGCATTCTCGCGCGGCCCGAGCCCGCCAGTGTGTCGGAGGTCCATGCCATTCGCCACGAGCTCTATGCGCTGCGACGTGCCCTGTGGCCGACGCGCGACGCGCTGGCCGAGCTGGGGCGCACCGAGGCCACCGCCATCAGCCACGAGACGCAGCTCTTTCTGCGCGACTGTCACGATCACGCCGTGCAGCTCATCGACATGGTCGAGGCCTGCCGCGAGCTCGCCGCGAGTCTGATGGATCTGTATCTCTCGGGGCTGAGTCAGCGCATGAACGAGGTCATGAAGGTGCTGACGCTCATCGCCACCATCTTCATGCCGCTCGCCTTTGTCGCCGGACTCTATGGCATGAACTTCGATCCTGCGGCCTCGCCGTGGAACATGCCGGAGCTGCGCTGGCCCTTCGGTTACGCGTTTGCGCTGGCCCTGATGGCGAGCATCGCTGGCGGCATGCTCGGGTACTTTCGCCGCAAGGGATGGCTCGGAGATCGAGTCTCGCGCGAGAGCAGTGATGACCTCATTGCGGGGCGTACGCATGACGACGCGCAACACTGATCTCGGCTGGTGGGGCGACTACGTGTTTGACGCCCAAGGGGCGAGGCGCTGGCGCATCGGGCCGCTCGTTCTGTGGATTGCGCGGCGCACCGGAGAGTGGCGCATCGGTCATCGCATCGACGCGGGCAACGTCGGTGACGTGAGTGAGCGGGGCGTGCCCGCGACGCTCGACGAGCTCGAAACAGCCGACGCTGTCGTGCGCTACGGCGCACGCGGGGAGGACGATCGCCTGTCACTGATGCCAGCACTGGCCGACCGGGCGGTCGTCAGCCGACCCGATCGCCCTTTTGTCGTGCCCGGGCACGAAGAGGTGACGCTGTACGTGGGTACGCCGCTGTGGCTGCGTGCCTTTGCCGGCGCGAGCGCGACGCTGCTGCGCGATGTGCCCATTCAGCGCCCGTCGGACACCTGGCTCGGACCGCCAACGCACGAGGGCGAGCTGTGCTATGCGAGCCGTACCTTCTGCCGCTTGCATCTCGATGATGTGCCCGTCTGGCCCCATCGCGCGGTCAGCGTCGTGACGATCCGCAATCGCAGTAGCTCGCCTCTGGCTATCGAGCGCCTCAAGCTGCCGGTGACGAGCCTGGGGCTGTACGTGGCCCACGGGCGCCTGTGGACGGAAGCGGTGACGCTCGAGTGGGTGTCGGGCACTGATCTCGCCAACTTTGCCATGCAACCGGGTGCGCCGCTCGAGGCCGGTGGTGGCATAGCGTTGGCACCACCGCGGGCCGCGGGTGCGCCGAGCAGTGCGGTGGTACGTGCCTTCAGCACGCTCTTTGGCTAGTCACCCTCGGACGTGGGAGTGGGCCATGCAGCTCTTGTTGGATCAGCTTCGCGAGGTCGCCTTCGACGCACGGCTGTGGGCCGGCGTGCGAGCGGTCGTCATCCTCGCCGTGGGACTGCTCGCGTCGCGCCTCGTGCGGCGCCGTCTACCCGTCGGTCGCCTACATCCACAGCACCGTCTGCTCTTTCGTCGACTCATCGCCTACGCGGTCCTCGGCGTCAGTGTCGCCTGGGCGCTGCAAGAGCTGGGCGTACGTCTCGGCGTGCTTTTGGGCGCTGCCGGTGTGTTGACTGTTGCGGCTGGTTTTGCCGCGCAGACCTCAGCCTCCAATCTCATCAGCGGCCTGTTTCTCATGGGCGAGCAGCCCTTCCGCGTCGGTGATGTCATTCAGCTCGGCGAGACGGTCGGCGAAGTGGTATCGGTCGACTTGCTTTCGGTGCGGCTGCGCACGTTTGACAACTTGCTCGTACGCATTCCCAACGAATCGGTGCTGCGCTCCAACGTCACCAACCTGACGCACTTTCCGGTCCGGCGCTTGGATATGAAGATCGGTGTCGCCTACAAGGAAGATCTGCGTAACGTGCGCGAGGTGCTCCTCGGGGTCGCCGATGGCAACCCGCTCTGTTTGGAGGAGCCGCGGCCGCTCATGATTGTGCGCGGCTTTGGTGACTCCTCGATCGAGCTACAATTTAGCGTCTGGGCGACGCAGGCGAATTTTCTCGAGCTGCGCAACAGTATGTACGAGGGGGTCAAGCGCTCCTTTGATGACGCAAGCATCGAGATCCCCTTCCCACATCGAACACTCTATGGCGGCAGCGGCGGGCCGCCCATCCGCGTCGAGATGGCCTAGGTGGACTGCTCGGCCTGACGTTGGGGCGGTCGTGGCGCTCTTGTGAGTGCGCGTCGCATGAGCCACGCGCCCATGCCCGCCATCAACAGCAGGGCGTCAGGTGAGGAGTCGAGCGTCGTGCACGAGCTCGAGCGCGATACCCCCTGATTGTTCGCGCCCTGTCGCGTCCAGCTGTTGTGGGTCGGAGGCGAAGGGCCGCCTCGCTCGAGCGCGTAGAGCGTGCCTGCCTCGGTGGCCACGTACACGGCGTAGTCGCGAATCAAAGGACTACCCGCCGCAGGCCCATCGAGGGCGAGCTGCCAGAGGGGCTGGCCGCCGGCTCGCAATGCGTGTACGACGCCATTGTCACTACTGACATAGATGTTCCCTGCGCCGTCAATGGCAGGCGACGCGCGGATGGCGGCACCAGCATTGTACGTCCACGCGGGCGCGGTGGGTGCCGGCGAGGCGGCCAAGCTGACCAACAAGCCGTTGGCGCCACCGACGTAGACATACCCGGCCCAGACGACGGGCGATGCCGCGAGGGTCGTGCCTGAGGCATACGACCAGTCGAGGGTCACCGTCGTGCTGGCGCAGTCGGGGCTGTTGGTGTAGCCAGGTGCGCTCGCCTGAACGACACGGTTGAGTGAGGTCGTGGCGTAGACCTTGTCGGGCTCGTCCCCGCCCACGTTGTTGTTGCCCAGGAAGACCGCGTGGCCGACAACACGCTCACCCGCCACGAGGTCGAGGGATTGTGGCGGGCAAGGCCACTCGAAGTCGAGCAGCCAAATCCTATTGTCGAGTGGCACGAGCAGGGCCCATGGCGGGTTGTTGTGGTTGAGCGTCGTCGTGGCGCAGCCGTTGCAGGTACCCATGGCCTGTGTCGAGTAGGGGTAGGGATACGTACCGGAGGCGAGACCCATGGCCCTGCGAGCTCCCGCAGTGGTGAAGTGATAGAGCGTGCCCACATCGTCCACCGTGATCGCCCCATCGTTCTCGTCGACCGACAGGCCGATGGCCGAGCTCGTGGTGTCGAGCGCGTACGTCCAGCTGGCCGGTGGTCCGGCCGTGGGGATGTAGTGCACCCGGGCTTCGTCGGAGAGCACGAAGACTCCGGTCTCCCAGGCGAGCGGCGTAGCACGCAGCGTTGCCCCGGCGTCATACGTCCAGGCCACAGCGCCCGTGACGGCGTGGACCGCGTGCAAGATCCCGTCCGTCGTGGGCACGAAGATGAGCGGCGTCCCCGCGCCATCGGGGGTGCTTACGGGCGCCGCGCGACTGACCGGCGCGCCGAGCGAGCGCTGGAAGATGACGTAGCTGCACTGCGCCGAACAGCCATCAAAGCTTGCGGTGTTGCCGTCGTCGCAGGCTTCGACGCCCGCGTTCACCACGCCATCGCCACACGAGTTGGAGATGCAGCCCGGTAGACACCCGTCCGTCGGCACGCTGTTGGCGTCGTCGCACTCCTCGGTGCCGGCGCGCACGTGGCCGTCCCCGCACGTGGCACGCAGGCACCCGGCGACACAGGCGTCGGTATTGCTGCTGTTGCCGTCATCACATTCTTCGGTTTCTGGGTTGAGGTGACCGTCCCCGCACGTGTTGGCGCCGCAGGTCGTCAGGCACGCGTCGGTGTCGCTGTCGTTACCGTCGTCACACGCCTCGACGCCCGTGCGAATGTGACCATCCCCGCAGCGCGCCGCGACGCAGCCGCTGACGCAGGCATCCACGTTACTGACGTTGCCGTCGTCACACGCCTCGACACCGACGTTGACGACTCCATCGCTGCACGTGTTGGCGATGCAGCCATTGCGGCAGCTGTCTTGCTCTTCGTTGTTGGCGTCATCGCACTCCTCGTTGTAGTCCTGCACCCCGTCGCCGCAGCGAAACAGGATGCAGTCGGTGCGGCACGCATTCGCGTTGTCGTCGCTGTTGGCGAGGCCGTCGTCGCACGCTTCACTGCGATCGCGATCGATGTAACTGTCTCCACAGATCGAGACGACGCAGACCCCTTCGACGCAGATACCCATCTCAGCGGCCGAGAGCTCACAGTAATTGCCGTTGACCCGCGGATCGGCCACGTGCACCACGCCGAGCTCGTTGTCGCAGTAGTCGATGGTGCACGGATTGTCGTCGTCGACCGCGACCTGCGTCTGGGGAATGCAGCGGCCCGATAGGCAGGTGCGCACAGCGTCGCATGGCTGCACTCGCGGACAGCTCTCGCCCTCGACGTCGCACGGATCGCCCGGGACGCAGCCGATGCGTGCGTCGCAATAGGTCGCCTCCGGACCGTTGGGTCCCGCGAGTGGCTCGCAACGATCGTGCATAGGTGTCACGGTACAAGCGCTGGCCGCTTCGACGCACGCGACGTCGACGCAGGTGATGGGCGACGGGAGGCATGGCTCGACGCCGCGGGTGCAGCCGCCCTCGACACAGGTCTCGACGCCGTTACAGAAGACGGCATCGTCGCACGCTCCGTCCCCCTCACATGCGCGCGCGAGCACCGCCACCGCGGTCGATGTCTCCTGTCGCGAAAAGCGGCCTTCGGCCTTGCCTCTGCCCACCACGGTGTCGTCGGCGGCGCGTGCCTCCACCCAGAGAGTGACTTCGCCCGGCGTGTTGCGTACCGCCGTCACGGTGAGCGGAAATGTGTGACTGTCGGGTCGAGTCGACTCCATGCCCGCGCGCTCCTCGCCAAGGGCGATGCGTTCGAAGCCGGTCGCTACGACGTCGGGGTCCTCCACGGTGATGAGGAGATACGCCGGCCGGCTACAGCCCCCAGCGGCCAGCTGGAAATTGCCGAGCAAGAGTGTGATGGCGAGAAGCTTGTGACGGCGAGCGCGGTGGGACCCCGCGGCGAGCGGAACAGCAATGCCATGTGATCGCTTGTGCACTCAGCGATGGTAGCACGAACCGGGCAAGCGCGCCGTGGACGTCGCGGGCGTTGACACTTCCTAGTTGGGCTGCTCGGCCTCTTGCGCCGCTACGTCCTTGTGCACGGCCGCCATGTCGAGCGCCTTCACCTTGCCGACGAGGTCTTCGAAGGCGCTGCCGGGCAGTGCGCCAGGCTGCGAGAAGATGAGCACCTTCTCGCGAAAGACCATCAGCGTTGGAATCGACGAGATTTGAAACGCCGCGGCGAGCTCTTGCTGCTCCTCGGTGTTGACCTTGGCAAACACGGCATGGCCGTGCTTTTCCGAGGCGGCCTCGAACACCGGCGCGAACATGCGGCAAGGACCGCACCACTCGGCCCAGAAGTCTACGAACACGGTGTCATGGGTGGCGATGAGTTGCTCAAAATTGTCCTTGGTGGCTTCAACGGTGGCCATCGACTGCTCCCTGTGTGAGTTGAAGATCGCAAGCTAAGGTTCGATGTGCCACTGCGCAAGACCACCGCGGGCGCCCATCGGTGGGTGGCACTTGCATCTTGGCACCCCAGTGACGAATGTACCTGCGCCGCCGCATGACGGTCGCTCACCTTTCATCGTTTGGAGAACGGCAATGCTCGCCAAGATCTTTCCGCACAACGAGAACACCATCGAGAGAGTCATTCGCGTCGTCGTGGGGCTTGCGCTGCTGGCGCTGGTGTTTGTTGGCCCGCAGAGTCTCTGGGGACTTGTCGGCCTCGTGCCACTCGTCACCGGTCTTGTGGGCAGCTGTCCGGTGTACACGATCTTCGGCGTCAGTACGTGTCGCGTGAAGACGGGTGATACGGGCTCCCACGCGGCGAGCTGATTTCGTACGGCCAGACGACTGGCAATCGCATCCGCGCGACGGTATGTCGTCGCCTATGGACTTGCGACTCTTTCTGACTGTGTTCGGTACCGTGCTCCTGGCCGAGATGGGCGACAAGACGCAGCTCGCCACCATGCTGTACGCGTCGAGTGGCGCCCATCCCAAGCTCACCGTCTTTTTGGGCGCCGCTCTGGCGCTGGTCCTCGCCTCGGCGATCGGCGTCGCGGCGGGAGCTGCCATGTCGGCCATCGTGCCGCCGCAGCTATTGAATCGACTCGCAGGCGTCGCCTTCGTGCTCGTCGGCGTCTGGACGTTCGTGCGTGCCTAGAGCGCCGCGCCGATGTCTGTTAGCGTCTCAAGAATACCGTCGCCAGCCCCGCGAGCCGGCGGGGTCACGAAGGGAGAGGCGCGATGCGACGCATTCACCTTGCCGGGGGGACGCTATTGGGGCTGCTGCTTTCGGCCGCGCCAGCTTGGGCGCAGTTCTATGAGTCCGCGCACTACGCGCAGGCGCCGCGCATCGTGTCACAGACGGAGACGGTGCCTGCTCGTCCCTTGACCCTTCACGGCGCCACGGGGCAGGCTGGCGGCGGCCTGTCGATCGATCTCGGCAGCGATACGGCCGGTGATGTGTGGCTAGCGCCAGCGGGCGCGGGCTACGGTGTGACGCCGCGTCTTGAGGCCGGTCTCGAGACGGGTCTGCTCTTGCGACCGTTTGCCGGCAATCAGCTGATGGCGTCGGTGCGCCTGTACGGGCGCTATCTCCTCTTGCCCGATCTGCTGGCCCTCGAAGTGGCGCTGCATGTACCGACCGTCATTGCCAACGGCACGGCACTCGAAGTGGTTGTTCCGGTGCGCTGGCGCGTTCCGCGCGCCGAGCTCTTCGGTGGGGTCACGACGCTCTACCGCCTGGGGCAGGCCTTTGACGTGTCGGCAAACGCTGAAACGACCCTGTCCTACATCTTCTCGCTTGCCGGTACGGCGCTCGTCGACATCGCTCAGGGCGTCGTGGCTGTCGGCGACCTTGGGTTCAGCTACACGCACAACGACCTCGGATCGGACGTAGGCACGAGCTCCAACAAGGCGATACTTCTCGGTGTGGGCGCCGGGTATCGCATCACGCCCACCCTGTTTGCCAAAGCGGGCCTGATGTTCCCGGATCTGGCGGAGAAGAACCCGCTGGACGATTCTTACAGCGGTCTCTCGCGGCGCTCGCTACAAATTACGCTCGTACAGGTGCTCGATCTCGGTGGTGGCGCAAGCCCCAGCTCTGAGCCCAACCCTGAGCCGAGTCTCGAAGCCATCGAGTAGCGCTGGCGCTACATCGACTTGTAGAAGGCGAGATTCTTCGCTTCGATCTCGTCCTCGGATGGCATGGGAAAAAAGAGCAGATCATGGGCCGCGGCAAAGACAAAGCCGTGACGGATGTGGCGCAGCGGCACGCGCTCAAAGTCATTGTCGAGACTCAAGCCCTTGGTACCTTTGTCCTTCTTGGCTCGCAGCACGAGCGCCGCGTCGCGCAGCTTGGCCGGATGCAGGGTCGGCACCGGGGCCGGCATGAAGGGATTTTTCTCATAGTCCGCGAGGAACGCATCGACGTCGAGCTCGACTTGCGTGAAGAAGACCTTCGGCGCGCCGCGAGGGTTGTGCCGATCGGTGACGTACTTGGCAAAGCCCGGTAGGTCGAAAGATGACAGCACGGTCATCGACAAGGGATCGATCTCGACGAATGTGCGCAACAGGCCCGGCTGGTGGCTCTTGTCATAGTCGCCGGGGCTCAGCGTCAGGACGTGACCTGCGGGGTCGGCGATGTGCAGCTGACCGATCGCTTTGAAGTCGATGTGCTCGAGCACGCGATACGAGCAGACAAAACGCGTCGCCTTGGGGCGGCCGTCCGGGTGCGGCTTGACGTGGGCCAGGGCCTCTTCGATGCCGAAGTAGGGGTGGCGAAAGGAGCTGTCGACCTCGGCAAAGATGAGGCGACCGGCGAAATAGCGTGTCGATCCCACGCGGTAGTGCGCCGCAAACTGCTCGGGTGCCAGCTGGGAGGCGACGAGTGCGCTGTTGGGATGGAGGATGACGTAAAGCCGAGTGGTATACGTTGACATCACGAAGAGCTCCTTGCCGCTAGGGCTTCACCATGCGGCGCACACATACTCGAAGGTGCTCACGAAGTCGATGCGGCCCCCGCGACCACGCGGTCTTTGCCCGCATGCTTGGCCCGGTAAAGCGCCGCATCGGCTCGCGCCACGACCTCCTGGACGTCCGTGGCGCCGGGATCAAACGCCGCGACACCGACGCTGGCCGTGACGCGAATGATGGATCCGCCGGCCATGACCGAGGTCGACGCGACGCACTGTCGCACGCGTTCGGCAACGAGCACGGCTCCCTCGATCGCCGTATGCGGCAGGATGAACACGAACTCCTCACCGCCAAAGCGCGCGAAGGTATCGCTGTCGCGACACTGCTGCTTGCACATGCGCGTGAGGGCGCACAGGACCTCGTCGCCGACGAGATGCCCGTGGACGTCATTGATCTTCTTGAAGTCGTCGACGTCGAGGAGGACGAGCGAAAAATCACCGCCGTAGCGTTGCGTGCGGGCCGACTCGCGGCGTAGCTCTTCGAAGAAATAGCGCCGGTTGGCCACCTGCGTGAGCTCGTCGGTGATGGCCATGCGCTGCATGTCGACCTGTGCGGCATCGAGGCGATACGCGAGCATCACCGTGACGCCGCCGAACAGCGGTGCGGTGATGGCAGGCACCAGCACGGTGAGCACGATGCTGCTCAGCTCGAGCTCGCCGCTCACGTAGAGCTTGGTGGGCAAGACGATGGCGATGGAAATCAACACGGACGCGGCGCTGATGAGTACCGTTGTGCGCACGACGCCGAG
>CAYHNK010000052.1:0-825 GCA_964357695.1 uncultured Bdellovibrionales bacterium
TGCCTTGACGAAAGATGCGCGCGTGGCGTCGGGACACCTTGCGGTCTTGCAGCGGAATATGCACGTCGGGGTCGCGTCCGAGCACGTACTCGCGTTGCTGCAGCGCGTGTCGCTGCTCGCCGCCGCGTGCGTTGGGGATAACGAGCTCGATCATGCGTCAGCGTGCACCCTGGGTTTTTACGCGCTCTCGAAAATAGAAGTGTCCACGCTCGCGCCATGTTGCCGCAGGCGCTCGTAGAAGCTCGGCACGGTTCCTGTCGCCTTGTGGCGCCCGGTGACTTTCCCATCGTCATCGATGCCCGACTGCTCAAAAACGAAGATGTCTTGCAGGTTGATGCCGGACCGCCCAACGCCGGTTACCTCCGTGATGCGAGTGATGCGCCGCGTACCGTCGACGAGTCGCGCCTGCTCGACCACCAGATTGACCGCCTGTGAGACCACCTGGCGCGTGATGCGTGGTGGTAAGTCGGCGCCATCCCACAAGAGCATCGTTTCGAGGCGGGCCAGAGCGTCGGTGGCGTCCGCTGCCTGAACGCTCGTCATGACGCCGTCGGTGCCCCCGGCCATGGCCTTGAGCAGCTCGGCGGCTTCGGGCCCCCGACACTCGCCCAAGATGAGGCGTGAGGGGTGCAGGCGCTGCGCGACCGCCAAGAGATCGCGCACGCTGTTGACGCCGCTCGTGTCCGCGGCGCGCGAGCGCGCTTCCAACGAGACGACTTGGTCGTGCTCGAGGCTGAGCTCGGCACGCTCCTCGACGGTGACGATGCGCGCGTCGATGGGGATGTAGCCGGCGAGCACGTTCAAGGTCGTCGTCTTGCCGGCGCC
>CAYHNK010000052.1:835-4196 GCA_964357695.1 uncultured Bdellovibrionales bacterium
CTGCCCGAGACGACGATGTTCATGCCGGACTGCACCGCAGTTTCGAGAAGCTCGGCCATGGGCGCCGTCAGCGTTCCCGCAGCGACGAGATCATCGACCTGCAACGGCTCGGGAGCGACGCGGCGCAAGGTGAGCGTAGGTCCGCGTACGGCGAGGGGAGGCAGCACGGCGGCCACACTCAGACCGTCGGGCAGCCTCGTTTCGACGACCGCCTGATCCGGCGCGAGCGGCTTACCCGCGGCGTGCAGCAGGCGATGCACGAGGTGGGTGACGGCGGCGTCGCAGGAGAAGCGCTTGTCACTCGATTCGAGCTGACCGCGGCGCTCGACGAGAACTTGTCGCGGGTGGGTGACGAGCACTTCGGTGACCTCGACGTCTGCCCACAGCGACTCGAGGGGTCCTAAGCCCACGGCTTCGGCGCGCACCATCGACACGAGTACGTTGAGGTCGACCTGAGAATCGATCTGTCCCTCCTTGCGTAGCTCGCGCGCGACCTTCTCGGTGAGCTCGGAGGTGCGTCGGCGCAGACCCTCGTCGTGTAGCGAGGCGACCGCGGCCAGCTCCGGGATGAGCAGCGGCCAGAGGCGGTGGTGCAAGACGTGCGCGGCCAGGGTCATCGGGTCCGCAGCCACAAGCGGCATGGGAACGAGCGCTCGAGCGGGTACCTGTGCGGCGGTCGGCTCGACGGCAGCGGCCGGCTTCGGTGCCAACCCACGAGGCGCGGTGGTAATTTCGGGCCGTACGCTCGCGGGGTTGGGGGCGAGTATGGCGGTCGGTACGGGGGTGCCTCCGCGCGCAGGCGCCGGGTCGGCAGCTGGCGACGGTGAGCGGTTCTGGCTTGCGTCGTCCCAATCCTCGGACCAGTCCGCGGCGAGACCGTCGTTGCCGCCCCAGGCGTCATCATCCAGGACGGCCTTCCCGGTCCCGGCCGACTCCTCGTCCTCGTCCGTGGCGCGATGCTCCGCGGCGCCGCGTGCGGGGGGCGGCGGGGGTGCTGTGCCCGAGCGCTCGCCCGCGGCGACGACCTCCAAGGCGAACTCGCCGATGAAGATCTTGTCGCCGCTATCCAAGTCGTGCGGCTCGGCGATGCGCCGCCCATTGATGAAGGTGCCGTTGGTGCTCTTGGCATCGACGACGACAAAGCCCTGGTCGCCGCACAGGATGCGTGCGTGGCGCTTCGAAATGTTCGCCTTCGGGAGCACGACGTCATTGCCCATGACGCGACCAATGGTCACCTCGGGCTGGTCGAACTCGCGAACTGTCTTTTTGCCGTTCTTCTCTGTAATCGTTACCGTGAACATGCGCGCCTTCCCACGAACGGGCCCGGGTCTATATCCGCGTCGGGATGCTCCCTCGCGATGGCCGATTCTTTCGTCTCATCGGGGCGATGTCAACGCTCACTCTGACTTCGGGGCGCCCACCCGCACGGTCGCGTCCGCGGCGAGCTCGCGAAAGCTCACCGCACCAGCGAGCTGGCTGCGCTCATCGTCGACCTGCGTAAGGAGCGTCTCGAGTCGGGTGACGGCCGGATCGTCGGTGTCTGTTGGCAGTGCTACCGCGCTGCGTCGCATGTGCTCGAGGACTCGCGCCGGTGTGATGTTGGCGAGATCGGTCGCCGGCACGAGGCCCCCCTGCGGCTCGGTTTCGAGGACGAACGCACCCCCGACGAGCTCGATGACGAGGCTATCAACGAGCCTGCGCGGAATGCCGAGGGCATCACCCGCCAGAGCGCGATCCGTGGGACCGCCGCCCGCGTAGTAGTTGCGCGCCACGGCAAGCAGCAGGCGGCAGGCTGCGCGCTCACGGTAGGCCTGGCCGACATCGAGCGTCGCGTCTTCGCGCCGATAGCTGGCGGCATTCTGAAAGGCAAAGGTGAGCTGAGTGCCAAACAATACGAGCAGCCACGAGACGTAGACCCAAAGGATAAACAGCGGAATGGCGGAGAGCGAGCCGTAGATGTTCTGTAGCGTCAGGGCGTTTTTGGCGTAGATGGCATAGCCATACTTGGCCGCATTCCACATCGAGCCGGCAACGAGCGCGGCGAGGAGGGCGGCGCCGATGCGCACGCGCGTGTTCGGCACGACGAGGTACAAGGTCGTAAAGCCCAGCCACGTGACGAGCAACGGCGTGACGGCGATGAGGGCGCCGCGTACCGGTCCGACGCGAGACACCACCTCAGCGATGCCCGTGGTCTGTAGAGCGGCGGTGAGCGCAAGCGACGCGCCCAGCAAGACGGGGCCGAGTGTGAGCACCGCCCAGTAGGTGAGCAGGCGCAGGGCAAGTGGTCGCTGCACCTTGGTGCCAAAGATGGCGTTGAACGAGTCCTCGATGTAGCCGAGCAGCGACAGCACCGACCATACGAGAATGACGATCGACACCGCTCCAACGGCGCCGGTATTGACGTTCGCCACGAAGCGATTGACGTACTCGCCAATCACCTGCTGCACCTCGGGGGCACCGGCGAGATTGCGCACGATGATCTGCTGTAGCTGTGGCGCGAGCTTGTCGAGACCGCCAAAACCACGAAAGACCGAGAACAGCACGGCCAACAGGGGCACGAGCGCGAGCAGCGTGTCGTAGGTGAGTGCCTTGGCGTGGAGGTTGAGGCGCACGTAGACGTCCCAACGAAAGACGAGAAAGATGACCCGCAGGTTGCGCGCCACAAGGCGCTGCATGCGACTCATCTCGGTCATCGGCTCGTGCTCGAGCAGCACACGTGCCTTCTGCGCGAGCTCACGGACGCCTTGGCGCAGGCGCCCCACGCGGTTGGCCGTACTTGTTTCTCGTCCGTTGCGGGCCACGGTCCGATTATAGTGGCAGACGAGCTGAGCACCCAAATTCGCGCGCGGTGTCGAAACTTCGGCCGCCGCGCGCCGATAATCACAGGATGTTGCGCTGTCGTATTTCGCGCCCATTCAGGAACGGCGCTTGTTGCCTGCTGGTGCTCGCGACCGTGTGTTGGCCGCTGTCGAACGCCTACGCGGTGGCGAGCGTTTTTGCTGGCCCCGTTTCAAAGTCGGGCTCGTCGGTCCACTGGAACCCGGCAGCGTTGGTGGATGCCACTGGACGCGCCGAGGTCGCGACCGATCTCGGCCTCGGATTTGTGCACCTTGGCTACGCGCGGGCACTCACCCGATCGTCGAGCACTACGACCTCGCCGGTGCAATTCTCGACCCTATCGCCCGATCCATTGTTCTCAGTGAGCAGCGAGATGCCGTGGCCCGCGTGGCGCTTTATCGCCGGCGGCTACAGTCCGGGGGCGACGGGCGCGTCGTGGCCGAAGTACGGCCCACAGCGCTACGTCAGTACGGATGCCCTCATCGCCACCTACAATCTCGTGGCGGGCGTTGGGCGGCGCGTC
>CAYHNK010000052.1:4206-17591 GCA_964357695.1 uncultured Bdellovibrionales bacterium
GCGCGTCACTCCCGATATCGACATCGCGTTGCTCGGCGGTGCGGCCTACACCTATCTGCATCTGGCCAACAGCAACGACTTTGCCGTAACGCTCAATGGTGCCGCGCACGCGCAGTTGCTGCCCTACGAGAGTGAGATGCTCGAGGGGCACACCGAGGTGAGCGCACAAGGCTGGTCTGCCGTGGGTTTGCTCGGTGTCACCTGGCGTGCTGCGCCGTGGTTGCGCCTTGGCGTGGGGGGCGTGCTGGCGAGCACACCGATCCTCAAGGGCACGCTCGATGTGGAGGCGCCGCGCGGACTGCAAGAGGCGCTCCCTGGCTTTTCGCTCGCCCCCAAGGGACGGGTGCACATCCGCTATCCGATGCCGTGGGAGCTCAACTCCGAGGTCGAGGCGAGCGTTGGCGAGTGGCGTCTTGCCACCTGCTTCAAGTTTGCGCGCAAGAGTCTGCAGCGGATCGTGCGCGTCACCATCGTCGAGAGCAGCTCCAACTTCTTGCACGGCCAGCAGATCTCGGCCAAGGGCACGCATGACGACTGGGCCATCGGCTTGCGCGCCATCAGGTCCGTGTACGACCTACTCGAGGTGGCGCTGCGTCTCGAGTATGACCCGCGGTACGTCCCCGACGAGTCGCTGACGCCCGCCAATCTCGACTATACGCGTCTCGCGGCGGGAGCGGGGGTTGCGGTGAAGCTGGGAGCGAGCGAGCGTATCGGCCTGAGCTACACGTATCTGTACCTCGTTGATATGAACATCCACAGCTCGCTCTACACGGCGCGCGCGACGGGCAGCTCCGGGCTGGCGTTACCATCGAGCGATGGCCGCTACTGGGGTCGCGCACAAGTGATCGCGCTCAGCTGGACCCGCGCCTGGTAACCAACGCGCGGGAAGATCTTCGCTCGACCTAGAACGGCACGTCGTCGTCGTCCATCGGCGGCGGACCATAGTCGAATCCGGCGTCTTCGGGCGCGGCGCCACTGGCGGCGGCGGCGGCGGCCGGGCGGTTGCCCTCTGGGCGGCGTGCCGGGGCGTCTCCGCGTCCTCCGAGGAAGGTCACCTCGCGGGCTTGCACCTCGGTCGTGTAGCGCTTGTTGCCGTCGCGGTCGTCCCACTGGCGCGTCTGAATTCGACCTTCGACGTAGACTTGGCGTCCTTTGGCGAGGTACTCGCCACACAGCTCCGCGAGCTTTCCCCAGACGACGATGCGGTGCCACTCGGTACGCTCTTGGCGCTGACCGCTCTTGTCGTTCCAGCTTTCGCTCGTTGCGAGACGGAAGTTGGCGACGGGTTGTCCACTGGGGGTGTAGCGGATCTCGGGGTCCGCACCGAGATGTCCGATGAGAATGACCTTGTTGACACTTCCGGCCATGATTCGCCCTCTCCTTGGCTCGATTGCCGTCCCTGTGTAGCGCACGGCACCGACAGTTCCGCTCATCGCCGCCTGCTTTACGGCGAGAAATTTGGTCGATCGCGCCGGTCGTCGTACGCTTGTCGGGCGCGACCTTAGCAGAAGGGGCGCCACACAGCCAAGGGCTGCTCTCGGAGGACTGCGATGGCCGACAGTGGTAATGAGCTCTTGAACGGTCAGACACTCGACGAGCGCGAAGATCGCGATGAGCGTGCCCTGTGGGGTGCGGCGTTTGAGGACGACGAGGCTGAGACTTGGCCGGCGCTGGTCGAGCCGAGTGAGGTCGTGCGCGAGCTTGCGACCGACGGCGAAGTCGTGTGGACGAGCGGCGTCGCCCCCAAAGGCACCGAGCGCGTGCGATTTCTCGCGCCCACTTGGCTGCGTGTCGAAGGCGAGCGCGGCGAGGTCGAAGGCGTGGTGCTCAACTTGTCGACCCGTGGCATGGCATGCGCCGCCTGGCGCGAGATGACGGCGGGCGAGCGTCTGTGGGCGCGCTTTCGGGCACATCTCGGTGCCGAGCCGCTGACGCTCTTGTGTGAGGTGCTGTGGCGGCGCGCGGCCGCAGAGCAGGCGCCGGTCTACGGCCTGCGCTTTGTCAGTCTCGCGGACGACGAAATCGAGGCGATTGACAGCGCTGTGCGCGAGCGGGCCGAGGGTCGCGCGGCCGAGTGGTCGCTCCCCATCATGCCGGTAGAATCCCACGTGGTGCCGTCGCGTCAACATCGTGGCGCGCTGGTCACGGGAGTCCTCGGGGCGCTTGCGGGCGTGGTGTTGGGCGTCGTCATCGCGGCCGTCCCGCGCGTCGTGACGTCGGCAAGCGCACCGGTTGTCGCCCATGCGACGCCAGCTCCCGCCGTGGTCGATGAGAGCGCGGCGCCGGCCGTGGTGGCAGCGCCGCCCGCCGTCGTTGCGGCACCCGCACCGATAGTGCCACTGACCCCCGCGCCTGCTCCGGCGTCCAAGCTGTTGCCGCGGCGTGAGGTCGCTGATGAGGTCGCAAGCGACGGCGACACATTGCGGCCGCTTGGCGGCGCCAATCAGCTCGAGCTGGCGCTACCGACCGACGGCCCTGTGGACGAGCACGTCGCCTTCTGGCTCGAAAATCCCCATCGCTTGGTGGTCGATGTCCTCGGGCGCCAGAGCGCTTTCGAGCACGTGAGCTACCGCGTCGATCATCCGCTCGCGACCCGTTTGCGGGTTGGCAAGTATGATCACAAGGTCCGCTTCGTCATCGAGACGACTCCGGGTGTGGCCGCCGACGTCGCCACGCGCCGTCAGGGCAACAGCCTTGTCGTGGAGCTCAAAAGGCGTTGAGTGTGCGCTCCCCGATCGCTCGCACGTAGATGAGCTTACCGTCGCCCGGCGCGTAAAAATCATCGAGCAGGGCGGCCTGCGTGTAGCCCGTGCGCAGGTAAAAGCCCCGCGTCGGCTCGTACTGCGGCCGTGACGACGTCTCGATGTAGACGCGGCGACCGCCGGCCGCGCGGATCGCTTCCTCGCTGCGTTCGAGCAACATGCGACCGAGGCCTCGTCCCTGATGCCGTGGGTCGACGATGATCCAGTACAAATCGTAGCTTGCCGCCGTGGCTGGGATCGGCCCGAAGCAGGTGTAGCCGGCAAGCTCGCCGTCGATATCCGCGAGGACGAAATCATAGCCGCTCGCGGCACCTTGGGCCAGGCGGGTGTCGACTAGCTCCACGGCGACGGCGACTTCTTCGGAGGAAAAGAACTCCGTGGCCGTGGCGACGCGACCGACTGCTGCGCTGTCAGCTACGCGCACCGCCGTGCGCCAGTGAATTGGGGACGTTGGTTTTGATGTCGCGGTGGACTTGGGGGTCATGGGGTCCTCGTGGCCGCTGAGACAATACGCTCGATGACAGCGGTATAGTCGGTGCCTGCACGGGCCGCCGCTGCGGCAAACCCAGCATCGGGGCTGAGGCACGGGTTGGTGTTGACTTCGAGCACCCATGGGAGGCCGTGCTCATCGATGCGAAAGTCGACGCGGGCGTAGCCACGCAAACCGAAGAGCGACCAGCATTGGCGCGCCAACGCAGTGATCGAGGCCGTGAGCACGGGCTCGGCGCTCTCGTCGACAAACGAGCGCACCGTGTGACGACACTCGAAGCTGTCATCGCGCCACTTGGCATCGTAACCGACGATGCGCGGCTTTCCCGGGGGGAAGTCGACGAAGCGGATCTCGGGCAGGGGCAGCACCTCCGGTCCGTCGCGTCCCTCGAGCAGCGCGGCGTTGATCTCGCGGCCGTCGATGTAGGCCTCCGCGTACCATTCGCCACCGAGCGTACGTTGCCGTTCTTGGATGCGCTGCTGTGCCACGGCAGCGTCGGGAGCCACCGAGGCATCATCGAGGCCAATGGACGCGTGCTCCCAGACAGACTTGACGATCCACGCGCCCGCCCACGTGCTGTGGCCATCACCATCGCGGTGCAGTGCGGGGGTTGCCAGACCCGCTTGCACGAGCAATTGCTTGGTCAGGAGCTTATCCGAAGACGCGAACAGCGGCGTCAGAGGCGCACCCGTGTAACGCAGGCCCAACGACTGCAAGAGTGCGGGGGCGAGGTGCGCGAGCTGCCCGCGTCCATCGACCGACTCGACGAGATTGAAGACGACCTTGGGGGACGCCTCGCGCAGCGCATGGGCGGCCGTCTCGAGGTTCAACGTCAGAGGCAATGGCGTAACGTCGTAGCCAAGCTCACGCAGCGCCGCGCCAACCGCCGCCACCTCGACGAGCACATCCTGTTCGTCCGGTGGGGCATCAGCGGCGACCGCGCCATGCAGGATGACGACGCGCGGTTTCATCGCTGCTACGCGTGCACGCTGGGGCGCAGGCGCGAGGCGGCCGAGCGCATGATGCTGGCGATGAGATTGTCAAAGCCCATGCCCACGAGGCGGGCCATGATCGCCAGATCCGAGCGCACCGGATTGAGCCCGGCGAGGGGATTGACCTCGATGAAATTCGCATCACCGTGCTCATCGAGGCGAATGTCGATGCGACCACCGTCGCGGCAACCGAGCGCACGCCACGCGGCGAGCGCCACGTCGGTGACTGCGTGCCCGATCGGGCCGTCCACGAGCGCGTAGGTGACGCGGTCTTCGTAGTGCTCTTTGTTGAGAAAGGTGTAGGCCCCCGCCTCCGCCTTGTCGCCGAGCACGACTTCCATGGCGCCGAGGGCCTCGGCCTGACGCCCCGTGCCGAGGATGCCGACCGTAAACTCACGACCCGGAAGATAGCGCTCGACGAGCACCGGCTGCGCAAAGCGTAGGAGGAGATCGAGGCACACCGCACGCAGCGCACCTGGGTCCATGGCCTTGGAGGCGGCGCTGATGCCCTTGCCGGTCCCTTCTGCTACGGGTTTCGCGAACAGCGGGTAGGCGAGCGTGACCTCGTCGAGGTCGGCCGGCGACTCGACGACGGCGAAATCCGGTGTCGACACGCCCGCGGCACGCACCACGTGCTTGGTCATCCCTTTGTGCAAGGTGAGGGCGAGCACCAGCGGATCGGAAAAGACGTAGGGCACGCGGTAGCTATCGAGCAGCGCGGGCACGAGGGCTTCGCGACCGAGGCCATACAGCCCCTCGGCGATGTTGAAGACGAGATCCCAACGCTCGCCCTCTGCGAGGCGTCCTGCCAGCGCGTGCGCATGGCCGATGGGGTCCACCGTGTGTCCGAGTCGTTCGATGGCAGCGGTGATCGCCCGGATGGTCTCCGGGCGATCGAGCTCCGCGGTCTCTTCTTCGCCGTAACCCTGAGCCAGATACTCGTCGCGCAGGTCGTAGGTGAAGCCTACGCGCATGCCGACTCCGAGTGACTCTGGCACAAGGTGCCGTCCGGATCGGGATAGCGGTAGGTGTTGCCCTCGTAGTTGTTGAGCAGCAAGTCCTCGCCATCACGTCCGCTGATGTAGTTGGGCAAGAGGGGGATCTTGCCGCCGCCGCCGGGCGCGTCGATGACAAACGTCGGCACCGCGTAGCCGGTGGTGTGGCCGCGCAGGCCGCGAATGATCTCGAGGCCCTTGTCGACCGAGGTACGAAAGTGCGCCGAGCCGGAGATCGGGTCGCACTGATAGAGATAGTAGGGACGCACGCGGATCTTGAGGAGGCCGTGCACGAGCTTGGTCATGGCCTCGACATTGTCGTTGACGCCCTTGAGCAACACCGTCTGGCTGCCGAGCGGAATGCCGGCGTCCGCCAGACGCGTACACGCCTGCGCCACCTCGGGCGTGAGCTCGTCCGGGTGCGTAAAGTGAATGCTCATCCACAGCGGGTGGTAGCGCTTGAGCATCTTGACGAGGCCCGGCGTGACTCGCTGCGGCAGCACCGTCGGTACCTTGGTGCCGATGCGTAGAAACTCGACGTGCGGGATCGCACGTAGACGCGCGAGGATCCATTCGAGCCGCGCGTCGTCGAGGGTCAGTGGATCACCGCCCGAGATGAGCACGTCACGGATCGACGGCGTCGCCGCGATGTAGTCGATGGCCCGCTCGAGGTTGCTGCGACGAAAGCTCGACTCGCCGCCGCCGCCCACCATGCGTGAGCGCGTGCAGTAGCGACAGTACGTGGTGCAAAAGCTCGTGACGAGAAACAGCACGCGATCCGGGTAGCGGTGCACGAGACCGGGAACCGGGCTGTGAGCGTCCTCGCCGAGCGGATCGTCGGCCTCGCCGGGGCTGCGCAGGTACTCACCGCCGACGGGGATGACGGTGCGGCGCAACGGTTGCATCGCGTCGTGCTCGTCGAGAAGGCTTGCGTAGTAGGGCGTGATGCCAACGGGCAATGGACCTTGGTGCGCGCGGATCGCCGCATCCTCGTCGGGCGATAGGCGCACGATGCGCGTGAGCTGCTCGAGCGTGCGGATACGGTTGCGCGTCTGCCAACGCCAGTCATTCCACTCGCGGGTTGGCACATCCGCGTAGAAGCGATGACGAAACTCCAGTGTGCGGGCGGAAGTCTGCGGACGTCGCGGACGCGCCAACGCCGGAGCGATGGTGAGTTGAAGTCGATTCGGAACGAAAGCTTGTTGGGGCAAAATCACATTGTGGCTGCTCTCAGCCGAGATCAGGTTGGATGAGCCTGGACCAGGAGGTTCCGTTTCTTCGCTCTGTAGGACTTCGAGTTGCACGACGCTGCTCCTTTGCCGTCACCATGGACGGTCGCAGTTATAGTTCGCACTTGCCGGGTTGGCACCACCGCCAACACAACACTACACTACATATAGTTTGGTTTTCGAAAAACACAACGACTTTGTGCACTAAATTGCATCGTCGGAGCACTTTTTTTGTTGCTCCCGATCGTATTTGACGTCGCATGGCGGAGCCTACCCGGCAAGTCGTTGACGCACGAGGTCGGTGGCAAGCTTGGGGTTGGCCTTGCCAAAGGAGCGCTGCATCACCTGGCCGACGAAGAACCCGAGCAGGTTGTGCTTGCCCTCGAGGTAGCGACCCACCTCGCTCGGAAACTCGCCCAGCACCGCATCGATGATGGGCAGCA
This sequence comes from uncultured Bdellovibrionales bacterium, assembly GCA_964357695.1. Lineage (GTDB taxonomy): Bacteria > Myxococcota > XYA12-FULL-58-9 > XYA12-FULL-58-9 > CAYHNK01 > CAYHNK01. The sequence goes on from CAYHNK010000052.1 coordinate 11,118, forward strand.
GAGTCTCGGCGTTGCTCACCTGCGACAGACCGCGCGCGGTGACGAGGGTACGTGGATCGCCACCCTTGTCGAGCATCTCCACAAAAAGCTCCTTGGCAATCTTCGTCGAGATGCTGCCGTCGTCGACGAGGGCGACGAGCGCAGCCAGATCCGCCGCACCAAACGGCAGGTCGAGAAGGGAGCGGCGCTTGAGCTCGCGGGCGAGATCATTGGCGATCCAGTTCGCGATGGCGACGGGGTTCGGGTGCACCGCGCGGGCGGCATCGAAGAAGTCACCGAGATCCGCATCGTGCCCGAGCATGGCGGCATCATCCTCAGAGAGTCCGAGCTCGTCGCGGTAGCGCTGCGCCCGCTCGCCGAGTAGGCGCGGCTGCTTGGTTGTCGCCTTCTTCTTTTGCTGCGCCGCGGCCTTCACGCTGGCGACGTCGGCGCTCGCGGTCTGCTCGACCGGGCTCTTCTTGGTCCACGAATCGCGCAGCGTCACGATGCGATTGGCGACGAGGTGCTGCTTGTCGCTGTCGTGAGCGTCCATGACGAAATAGCCGTGGCGCTCAAACTGCCAGCGACTGCCGGGTGCGGCGCTCGCCATGCTCGACTCGATGCGCGCCGTCTCGTTGACGACGAGCGATTCGGGGCTCAGCAGCGACTTGAAGTCCACGCCCTCGGGAGCGAGATCGGGCCGGTCGGTGCCAAAGAGCCGATCGTAGAGGCGCACCTCGATGGGCACGGCATGCTTGGCTGACACCCAGTGGATCGTGCCCTTGACCTTGCGGCCCGCGGTGCCCTGGCCACTCTGGGTGTCAGGATCGTAGCTCGCGTGCAGCTCGGTGATGCGGCCCCGCGCATCTTTCTTCACGTCGGTGCCCTTGATGATGTAGCCGTAACGCAGGCGCACCTCGGTGCCCGGTGCGAGGCGATGCCAGCCCTTGGGCGGCTGCTCGGCGAAGTCATCGCGCTCGATGAAGATTTCACGCGAGAACGGCAACTCGCGAGTGCCGTGGCGAGGGACATCGTCGGGCCAATAGGATGCTTCGAGGCTCTCTTGTTGGCCCTCGGGGTAATTGTCGATCACCACCTTGAGCGGATCGAGGACGCACAGGACGCGCGGCGCCTCGTGGTTCAAGTCATCGCGGATGCTGAACTCGAGCTGGCCGAGATCGACGGTGCTGTTCGCCTTGGCGACGCCGATGCGATCGCAAAAATCGCGCAGCGCCTCCGGACGTACGCCGCGACGGCGCAATCCGGCGAGAGTCGGCATGCGCGGATCGTCCCAACCCGAGACGAGACCTGCTTTGACGAGCTCGAGCAGCTTGCGCTTGCTCATCACGGTGGAGGTGAGATTGAGGCGCGCGAACTCGATCTGCTGCGGGTGGCTCGGCACGCGTACGTTGTCAATGAACCAGTCGTACAGCTCGCGGTTGTTCTCGAATTCCAGCGTGCAGATGGAGTGGGTGATGCCCTCGATGGCGTCCGAGAGGCTGTGAGTAAAATCGTACAGCGGATAGATGCACCACGCGTCGCCGGTGCGATGGTGATGCGCGTGGCGGATGCGATAGAGTAGCGGATCGCGCATCTTCATGTTGGCGGCGGTGAGGTCGATGCGCGCGCGCAAGACGTGCGTGCCGTCGGCAAAATCGCCTCGACGCATGCGCGCAAAGAGCTCGAGATTCTCGTCGACCGAGCGACTCGCGTAGGGGCTGGGCGTGCCGGGCTCGTTCACCGTGCCGCGATGCTTGCGGATGTCTTCCTCGGAGAGACTGTCGACATAGGCCTTGCCGTCTTTGATGAGATCGACCGCCCAGGTGTGCAGCTGCTCGAAGTAGTCCGAGGCGTAGAACAGCTTGTCGCCCCAGTCGTAGCCGAGCCAGCGCACGTCGTTCTGGATCGACTCGACGTACTCGGTGTCTTCGGTGAGCGGATTGGTGTCGTCAAAGCGCAAGTGACAGACGCCGCCGTAGTCTTGGGCTAGGCCGAAGTTGAGCACGATCGATTTCGCGTGGCCGATGTGCAGGTAGCCGTTGGGCTCTGGCGGAAAGCGCGTGACCACCTTCGTGTGTTTCCCCGAAGCCAGATCGGCGTCGATGATGTCGCGGATAAAGCTCGTGCGTTCTGTCTCTGACATGGCGTTCCCTCGGGCGATGGGCGCGCGATGTATACACAACCCGAGGCGCATCGACCAGAGGACAGATGCGCGCTGCCATGGTCCCCACGGCGATGACCGCGCTTGACAGCATGCGTACAACCGGATAGACGAATACAGCTGTCGGAGGCACCCGTGAAAGACGTCGCCCAATTTTTCAAAGTACTTGCCGACGAGGCGCGACTACAACTCTTGTGGTTGCTCCTCAATCATAGCGAGCTGTGCGTCTGCGATCTCATGGAGGCGCTCGGCATCACCCAGTCCAAGGCGTCACGGCATCTGGCGACCTTGCGTCACGCAGGGCTGGTGAGCGATCGCAAGGACGGAACTTGGTCCTACTACTCCATGCGCATGACAGAGAGTGACCTGGAGCGTGCCCAACTGGAGCTCCTGCGCAACCAGCTCGCAAAGCACGCCGGTGCCACCCGATCGCTCCAGGCGCTTCATCAATGGCTTGAGCGCAAGAACCGCGCCGCGGCGTGTGTCGCGGACGCAGCCTGCTGTACCACCACCGTCAAGCCCGGGCGTGTCCGCGCCCGCATGGCAGGAGACAAGCGATGACCAGCAAGTCCAGCGCAGGCAATGTCGCAAGCCCCCACGTGCCCGGTGTGGCGCACCGACTGTCCTTTCTCGATCGCTACCTCACGCTGTGGATCTTCGTCGCCATGGGCGTCGGCGTCGCGGCTGGCCATTTTGCCACCGGCATCGTACCGCTGCTGAACCGGTTGAGCGTCGGCACCACGTCCATCCCCATCGCCATCGGGCTCATCCTCATGATGTACCCGCCGCTCGCGAAGGTGCGCTACGAGGAGCTGCCCAAGGTCTTTCGCCACTGGCGGGTGCTGGTCTTGTCGCTGGTACAGAACTGGATCGTAGGTCCCATCGTCATGTTCGTCTTGGCGCTGGCACTGCTCGCCGACATGCCTGGCTACATGGTCGGTATCATCCTCGTGGGCCTCGCGCGCTGCATCGCCATGGTGCTCGTCTGGAACGATCTCGCCGACGGTGACAGCGAGTACGCCGCCGGGCTTGTGGCCTTCAATGCCATCTTTCAGGTGCTGCTCTACTCGGTCTACGCGTACGTGTTCATCACCATCTTGCCCACCTGGTTCGGACTGGAGGGCTTCGCCGTCGACATCGGCGTCTGGGAGATTGCGAAGACCGTGCTCATTTATCTCGGCATTCCCTTTGCCGCCGGCGTGCTGACGCGCGTCGTGTTGGTCTCGTTGAAGGGCAAGGAGTGGTACCACGCGCGCTTTGTTCCCAAGATTTCGCCGCTGACTCTCATCGCGTTGCTCTTCACCATCGTCGTCATGTTCTCGCTCAAGGGCGACGCCATCGTCACCATTCCCCTGGACGTCGTGCGTGTGGCGATCCCTCTCGCTCTCTACTTCTTGATCATGTTCCTTACGACCTTCTGGCTCGCGAAGATGCTCGGCGCGCCGTACGCGCCGACCGCCACGGTGTCTTTGACCGCCGCCTCCAACGACTTCGAGCTCGCCATCGCTGTCGCCATCGCCGTGTTCGGCATCGGCTCCCAGGAGGCCTTCGCTACGGTCATCGGACCCCTGGTCGAGGTGCCGGTGCTGATCGGGCTCGTCAACGTATCGCTGTGGCTTAGACGCAAATATTACCCGACCCAGGAGGTCAGCCCATTCGTGGGTCGCAAGCCAGAGGCGGGTCACCGATGACGGTCGGGACCTTGGGTCGGTGCGGAGCGCTGACATGAAAGAACGCTGGAAGCTCACCCTGATCCTGGCCGTGTTCGCGGCCTGTTGGTTCTTGCCCGTGGGCAGCGACCGATTCTGGGGCGCGGTGCGCGAGAGCCTGCTGCTGGTGAGCTGGTACGCGCAGGAGCATGTCTTGCTCTGCCTCGTGCCTGCGTTCTTTATCGCCGGCGCGATCAGTGTGTTTGTGAGCCAGGGCGCGGTGATGAAGTACCTCGGGCCCAAGGCCAACAAGGCGCTCGCCTACGGCGTGGCCGCGGCATCTGGAACGATCTTGGCCGTCTGTTCCTGCACGGTGCTGCCGCTGTTTGCAAGCATCCACAGGCGCGGGGCGGGGCTCGGGCCGGCCACGGCGTTTCTCTACTCGGGCCCCGCGATCAACGTCCTCGCGATCATTCTCACCGCTCGCGTCCTCGGCGCCGAGCTGGGCATTGCGCGAGCCGTGGGGGCCATCTCGTTCGCGGTGATCATCGGCTTGCTCATGCACGTCATCTTTCGCAAGGAGGAGGCCCTGCGGCAGGCCGAGGCGCCGGTGGTGATTCCGGAGGAGGAGAAAGGGCGCGCCCTGTGGCAAGACGGCCTCTACTTCGCCGCCATGATCGGGATCCTGGTCTTCGCGAACTGGGGCAAGCCGGTGGACGGAGAAGGCGGCGTTTGGGCCGCCATGTATTCGGCGAAGTGGATCGTGACGGGCGTGCTCGGCGTCGGCCTCGTGGCGAGCCTCGCCGCCTGGTTCAAGCAGGACGAGCTGACCTCATGGGTCGATGCGAGCTGGACCTTCGCCAAACAGATCCTGCCGCTCCTTCTTGGCGGCGTGCTGGTGGCGGGTTTTCTGCTCGGCGGTCCGGGCGGTTCCGAGCGCGGCATCATTCCCAATTCGTGGGTCGTGGATGCGGTGGGCGGCAACTCTCTCTTGGCTAACTTCGTCGCGTCGTTCGTGGGCGCGTTTATGTACTTCGCCACGCTGACCGAGGTGCCGATCCTCGAAGGACTCATCAAGTCAGGGATGGGCAAGGGTCCGGCGCTGGCGCTGCTACTTGCCGGCCCGGCATTGTCGCTGCCCAGCATGCTGGTTATTCGCAGCGTGATGGGGACCAAGAAGACGTTGGTGTTCGTCGGCCTGGTGATCGTCCTCTCGACTGTCGCCGGGATGGCGTATGGCGCACTTTTCTAAGGAGTAGGAGACAAGACATGAAGATCAAGATCCTGGGTCCCGGTTGCTCCAACTGCAAGCGACTCTACGCCGAGGCAGAGAAGGCGTTGGCCGCTTCTGGCGTGTCTGCTGACCTCGAGAAGGTCGAGAAGATGGAGGACATCATGAAGTACCCCATCATGAGGACGCCGGCCTTGGTCATCGACGAGGACATCAAGGCGAGTGGTCGTATCCCGCGGGCCGACGAAATCGTCACCTGGATCACCACGGCGGCGGCCAAGTCGTCGACCTGACCTTCTTGCGAGGACGCGCATGCTCGACACTTTTGTGGCGGACGCGAACCAATACATTCACACCAACCCGTGGCTGGCGCTGGTGGCGGTGTTTGTGGGCGGCATCCTCACGGCCTCGAACCCCTGCGTGCTGGCCATGATCCCGCTGATGATGAGCTTCGTCGCCGGCCGTAAGGAGGAGAAACCAGGGGTCCTGCGTGCCTTCTCGTTCTCACTGGTGTTCATCCTCGGGCTCGCCGTGACCTTCACGGTGCTTGGGATGATCGCCGCGCTTGCGGGCAAGATGTATGGGGACGTCTCGGGAGTGTGGAGCTGGGTCGTCGCCGCGGTGTGCGTGGTGATGGGTCTGCACCTGATGGGCCTGCTCGCCGTCCCCATCCCGTCTTTGGGTGGGGCCTTGCAGCCCAAGACCCGCGGCTTGCTGGGCTCGTTTCTGCTCGGACTTCTCTTTGGCGTCGTCTCGGCCCCGTGTGCCGCGCCCATCCTGGTGGTTCTCTTGACCTACCTTGCGGGCTCGGGCTCGTCGGTGGCCTGGGGCGGCACGCTGCTGCTCGTCTACGCGCTCGGGCACAGCGTCCTGATCGTTGTCGCCGGGACGTCGATGGGCGCTGCGCGACAGCTCATCGAAAACAAACACGCCACTCGGTTGCTGGCGTTCCTACGCCAAGGCGCGGGTGCGGCGATCGTGCTGGTCGGGGGTTATTTCGCTTACAGGGGCCTGCAATGACGACACGTTCCATGAGTCTTGTGTTTGGTATCGTTCTGTCGCTGGCGGCGGTTGCATGCAACTCGTCCAGCGCCGCCGACGTCTTCCAGGGGACCTCCGCGAGCGCGGCCATCACGAAGGTGACCAAAATCATCTTCGTCGGCAAGGAGCACGCCTGCGACTGTACACGAAAGAGCGTCGACGCTGGTTGGGCAGCACTACAGAAGGTGCTCGGCACACCGGCGAAGGTGCCGGTCGAGCGGCTTCAGATCGACACGCAGGGAGAGAAGGTCATGTTCTACCGGCAGCAGCGGCCGATGATGGCGCTACCCGCGATCTACTTCGTTGATGGCAAGGGCGTGGTTCTGGGGCTGCTGCAGGGTGAGGTGAGTGTGGCGCAAATCGCGGCCGAGCTCGGCAAGTTCGAGGGCGCCGGGGGCTTCGTGGGCCCGTGC
>CAYHNK010000052.1:17601-20020 GCA_964357695.1 uncultured Bdellovibrionales bacterium
CCAGGCGGCGCGTGGCGGCCGCCATGCCGACGAACACGCCCCAGGAGAAGAAAGTCAGAAGGAGCGCTCCTTCTTGTCGTGCTCGCGCTACAAAACAATCCGGACCTGAAGGCCGCGAGGAGCGACGTCGACCTGGCTGCTGCCCAGCGCGACGCGGCGGCTGCGGGGCACTGGCCTACGCTCAAGGCGTTCGGTGGACTCTCCGAATACCGCCGGGTGCAGCGGCTCTATCCGGCGGCGACACCCGGGGAGCTCGGCGCGTTGTCGTCGCGCTATCGCGAAGCGCCGCCGCCCGCGTACGCCGCCGACCCGTTGTGGAAGAGCTACTTCGAGGATCTCGCCGACATCGTCGGCATCGTGCGCGAGCGTGTGCGTGCCAAGGCGTACCGGTTGGCGCAGCGCTCCTGCGGTCAGATCTGCATGACCTTTGGCAGGATGCACCGGACGAACGGTCTCGTGGCGCTGACCGACTTGCTCTTCAGCCTGCGCATGGAGGTCAAGCATACCCAAGACATGGTGAACGCCGGCAACGTCGCTGGGGCACGAGCCGAGGTGCTGCGGATCGGCGCGTTGCGCGAGGCGGTGAGCAAGCGGCTCGGGCAGCCCTCGACAGCAGCTCTCGGTGAGCTCGCCAAGCCCCTGAGCGACGCCTATGAGCAGTGGGTGCGTACTGTCGACGCCGGCAATGCAAAAGAGACCAAGACCTCCTTCGGCGTCTTCATGCAGGCCTTTCCGAAGCTCTACGGGGCGACATTCTAGTCTTTCACCAGCACAACAAGAGGAGACATCGCATCATGATCAATCCACAGGACCATTACGAGCACGGTCTCGCGTTGCACGGCCACAAGTGTCCCGCCATGCCGATGGGCTTGCGCGTCGGAGCCGCGGCGATGAATGCCCTCGGGGTTGAGCGGGCCAAAGATGGCCAGCTCCTCGCGCTCATCGAGCTGGGCGAGGACCACTGCGCCACCTGTTTCGCCGACGGCGTGCAGACGATCACAGGCTGCACCTTCGGCAAGGGCAACATCAAGAAGCTGCACTACGGTAAGTGGGGCGTGACGCTCGTCGAGACCGCGACGGGGCGCGCGGTGCGCGTGACCCCGAAGGCTGAGGCCATGCTCGCCAACAAGCAGACGGAGTTCTTCAAGACCTACCGCGAAAAGGGTGTGCCGGCCTCGAAGGTCCCACCCGAGGTGGTCGAGCCGCTCGTTACGCGGGTGATGTCGGCGCCCGAGGAGAAGCTCCTTACGGTCGGGGCGCTCTTCAAGCACGTCATCGAGCCGCGGCCCCACTCGTTTTCGAGCCTCGTCTGCGACGGCTGCGGCGAGATGGTGGTCGAGGGCTACGCGCGCATCGTCGGCGACAAGAAGGTCTGCATCCCGTGCCAGGCCCGGCTCACGGGCGCGACGGAGTAAGAGTCATGATGGTGCTCCTCGCCGCCGGGGCGACGACGTTCGGCTTTACGGCGCTTCTGACCATCGCCGGGGTCGGCGCCGCGTTCGTGCTCATCCCGGTGTTCTTGGCGCTCGGCGTCGAGGTGCACGTCGCGATGGCGACAGCGCTCTTGCTCAACGCTGTCGCCATGGCCGTCGCTTCCGTCAAATTCGTGCGCAAGCGCCTCGTCGTCTGGAGCATCGCGTTGCCCATGGTGCTCGTCGCCTCGGCGCTCGCTCCTGTCGGCGCGTGGGTGAGCCTGGGGCTCGATCGCGAGGTGCTCTTGCGCGTCTTCGTGGCCTTTCTCGTCTTTGCGGCGCTAATGATGTTGTTCTACCGGCCACGCGTGCGTGAGAGCACGAGCGGCTTTGCGCTCCTGCTCGGCGTAGGCGTAGGCGTGGGCGCGCTCGCCGGTTTCGTGGGTGGTCTCCTCGGTGTCGGTGGCGGTAACATCATCGTGCCGGCGCTCGTCGCCCTCGGTTTCGATCCGAAGAAGGCCTCGGCGAGCACCTCGTTCGTCGTCATCTTTTCGTCGCTGAGCGGCTTTTTCGGCCACGCGACGCTGGCGGGCATCGACTACGCGCTGCTCGGAGTGACGACGACGGCCTCCGCGGGCGGTGCGCTGCTCGGCGCGTGGCTGATGACCGAGAAGCTCAAGAGCCCGCAGGTGAAGACGCTCATCGGCGTGGTCTTGCTCGCCATCGCGGCGAAGATGGCCTGGAGCTCATACTTGACAATGTGACCCATATTGCCACATAGCTCCCCGCAACCGAGGTGAGCATGGCGCAAGACGCGCGCGAGGCATTCAAGCGACAGGCGAGGGTTCTCAAGGCCCTCGCCAACGAATCGCGACTGCAGATCGTTGATAGGCTGTCGAGAGGCGAATGTGCGGTGGGCGAGCTAACGGAGTTGGTGGGCTCTGACCGTACGACCGTCTCGAAGCACCTGGCCGTTCTGCGTGCACACGGGATCGTGCAAGATCGCC
>CAYHNK010000053.1:0-6783 GCA_964357695.1 uncultured Bdellovibrionales bacterium
CGTCGTGATGGTCTTCTTCGCCTACTGTGGCTGGAAGCTCTTTGTCAAAGCGGGCAAGCCCGGCTGGGCGGTACTCGTGCCGATCTACAACATGATCGTGCTGTTGCAGATCGTGGGCCGACCGATTTGGTGGATCGTGTTGATGCTCATCCCGCTCGTCAACTTCGTCATCCTCATCATTCTGAACTTCGATATCGCCAAGGCCTTCGGCAAGGGCGGTGGTTTTGCCATCGGTCTCTTGCTCCTCGGCTTTATCTTCTTCCCCATTCTCGCGCTCGGCAGCGCCGTGTATCAAGCACCGGCTGCCAAAGCAGCCGCGTAACGGTCTGTGCTCGCGGGGTGGCGCAGCCATGCGCCGCCCCGCCCGTCGCTTGACACCCCGCCGACCCGGCTCCACCTTGGGCCAATGAGTGAAGACCCGCATCCGCTGTTACCGCTGCGCACCGGTGTGCTTTTTCCTGGTGCCAGCATCACCGTTCCCGTAGGCCGCAAGCGCTCCTTGGCGCTGATTGACGCCGTCGCCATCGGTGACATCATTGCTGTGGGCGTGCAGCGTGACAGGCAAACGGAGGCACCGACCACCGAGGATCTGCATCCCATTGGCACGCTAGCTCGTCTGCGCAAAGTGGTGCGCCTCGGGGATGGCCACTATCGCCTCGCCCTCGACGGCCTTCGCCGCATCGAGGTGGCGGCGCTCACGGCCAACGAGCCGTACTGTCGCGCCCAGGTGCGCCCCGTACACGAGAACACGGGTGACGCGCTCGAGGCCACCGCGCTCGCCGAAGAGCTCGTCACCGCGCTCGAGAGTCTCTCGGTGCTCAGCGACGAAGCGCGCACGGCGCTCATCCAACAGGCGCGCACGCAAGAAAATCCGGGACTTGCCGCGGACGTTGTCGCCGCAGGGCTCTCGCTGACCACCGACCGTGAGCTCGCCGTCCTCAACGAGCTCGACGTACCGACGCGCTTGCGGCTCGTGCATCGCCTCATCGCCGAAATCAAAGCGGTGGCGGAGATCCGCGGCCGCATTCATCAAGAGGTCCATCAGGAGCTGTCCAAGAGTCAGCGACAAATGCTTTTGCGCCAGCAGTTGCGCGCCATCAAGAAGGAGCTCGGTGAAGAGGAGGGCGGCGACCGGCTCGGAGACCTGCGCAAAAAGCTCGAAGACGCCGGCCTACCGACGCACGCCGACGAGGCCGTGGAACGCGAGATGACGCGCCTCGAGACCTTGAATCCGGAGCAGCCCGAGCACAGCGTCATCCGCAAGTATCTCGAGCTCATCGCCGAGCTGCCGTGGAGCAAGCGCGCCGAGGTAAAAGAAGACCTCGACGCGGTCGCGCAAAAGCTCGAGGCCGATCACTTCGGTCTTGTCGAGGTGAAAAAGCGTATCCTCGAGCATCTCGCCGTGCGCAAGCTCACCGGCAATACGCGCGGTGCGATTCTGTGTCTCGTCGGCCCCCCCGGCGTTGGCAAGACCTCGCTCGGACGCTCCATCGCTGACGCGACCGGGCGGCCCTTTGTGCGCGTTTCGCTGGGCGGTGCACGCGACGAAGCGGACATCCGTGGGCATCGGCGCACCTATGTCGCCGCCTTGCCCGGACGCATCTTGAGCGCCATGCGCACGGCCAAAGTGAAAAACCCCGTGGTCATGCTGGACGAGGTGGACAAGCTCGGTCAGGGCTGGCTCGGCTCACCGGAGGCGGCGCTGCTCGAAGTGCTCGACCCCGAGCAGAACAACTCGTTTACCGATCACTATCTCGATCTGCCCTTCGACCTGTCCGAGGTTTTGTTCATCGCCACCGCGAACACGCTGGAGCCACTCTCTGCGGCGCTCAGAGACCGCCTCGAGGTGATTGAAATCGAGGGCTACACGCTCGACGAGAAGCTCGCCATCGCCGAGAAGCACTTGCTGCCTTCGCTACTCACAGAGCACGGCCTCGACGAGACGACGCTGAGCATTGCGTCCGACGTCATCGCCAGCGTTGTCGTCGACTACACGCGCGAGGCGGGTGTGCGTCAGCTCGGACGTGAGCTCCGCAAGATCTGTCGCGCCGTCACGCTGGACGTGGCGCGCCGCAGCGAAGCGAAAGTAGAGGCCGTGCGCCCGACGGTCACCGATCTGAAGCGCTACCTCGGCAAGGTGCGCTTTTTCAACGACGTGGCTGAGCGCACTGCGATTCCGGGAGTGGCAACCGGCCTCGCCTGGACTCCCGCGGGCGGCGACATTCTCTTTATCGAGGCGACGCGCATGCCGGGCAAAGGCAAGCTCGAAATCACCGGTCAGCTCGGCGAGGTGATGAAGGAGTCGGCGCGCGCGGCCTTGAGCTTTGTGCGCAGTCACGCGGTCGAGCTTGGGCTCGCACCCAACTTCTTCGAGGCCTACGACCTGCACTTGCACATTCCCGCTGGCGCGGTGCCCAAGGACGGCCCTTCGGCGGGCGTCGCGCTCTTGAGCGCGCTTGCCTCGTTGCTCTCGGGTCGTCGCGTGCGCTCGGATACTGCCATGACTGGGGAAATCACCCTGCGCGGACGCGTGCTCCCGGTGGGTGGCGTCAAGGCGAAGCTCCTCGCTGCCCATCGCGCCGGCATCACGCGCGTCATCTTGCCCAAGCGCAACGAGCGTGATCTCGATGAGTTGCCAGAGGCCGTACGTCAGGCGCTCGAGGTGGTGCTCGTCGAAGATCTCACGGCTGTGCTCGCGAGCGTGCTCGAGCCCGCGCCGCTCGTTCTCGACACCCTGCCAACCGCGGGACACGTGAGCGCGCCCGCCTAGCAACGCCCGCGCGCGCCGCCTTGACCTCTTTCGCCCGGAGCGGTACGCCAGCGCTAGACCTCTGCCCCCGCAGAGGTTGCGCGAGGAGGCGCCGATGTTGGAGTTTCGCTTCCATGGCCGCGGCGGCCAGGGTGTGGTGGTTCTAGGCAAGCTCGTTGCGCGCCTCTACTTTCAGCTCGGTCAGCACGTCAAAGAGTTCCCCAAGTTCGGCGTCGAGCGCCGCGGCGCGCCAGTCGAGGGGTACGTGCGTGTCGATGACGCGCCCATCGACATCGCCTGTCAGATTTACCACCCGCACGCCATCGTCGTCATGGCCGAGTCGATCCTTGAGAAGGTCGACGTCACCGCCGGCCTCGCGCCCGCAAGCCTCATCCTCGTCAATTCGCCGCGGCCGCCCGAGGAGCTGCGCGAACAACTCGTTGGCTATCGCGTCGCGACCCTCGATGGCGCGGGTCTCGCGCTCGCGCACGGCCTGGGTACAGCGCTCGCCCCCATCGTCAACACCATTCTCTTTGGCGCTTTCGCGCGCATGATGGACGTCGCCGAGGATGAGCTCGACAACGCCATCGTTGCGGAGGTCAAGCGCCCAGGCAAGAACATCGCCGCCGCGCACGCCGCCTACGTGGGTCTACGTTTACCGGTCGAGCTGTCCGGTGTCCCGCGCGCTCGTTCCAGCGCGGCGCCGCTGTTTCCGACGCTCGAAGCGCTGCCTGATCTCGCGTACTCGCTCGGCGATGCGCTTGGCAATCGCACCGGATCGTGGCGCTCGCAGCGGCCGCAGTACGCGTTCAAAACCGCACCGTGCAACGCCCGCTGCCCTGCGGGCAATGACGTTCGCGGCTTTCTCGCCGAGCTCGCGGCCAACCGGCCCGCCGCCGCGCTCGAGGTGTTGTTGCGCACGAGCCCCTTGCCCGGCATCTGCGGTCGCGTGTGCCCGCACCCGTGCGAAGACGAGTGCAATCGTGCCGAGCTCGGCGGCGCCGTCTCGGTGATGGCGCTTGAGCGCTATGCCGCCGATCATGGTGGCGACGTCGTGACGACGCCTGCGCCCGCGACCGGTAAGCGCATCGCCATTGTCGGCTCGGGTCCTGCGGGATTGTCGGCGGCCTGGCAGCTCGCCCGCCATGGACACAAGGTCGTCGTCTTCGAGAGCGCGCCCGAGCCCGGCGGCATGCTGCGCGTCGGCATCCCCGAGTACCGCCTGCCGCGCGAGGTCTTACGGCGTGAGATTCTGCGCATCGAGCGCTTGGGCGTCGATATTCGCGTCGGCACCGCGGTCGGTCGCGACGTGACGCTCGGCGGTCTGCAAAAAGAGTACAACGCGGTGCTCGTGGCGGTAGGCCAACAAGAGAGCATCGAGCTGGGGTTGCGCAACGGCGAGGGCGAGGGCGTCGAGCACGGGCTCGAGCTGTTGCGCCGGCACAACCTCGGTGAGCGCGTCGCCATCGGCGACAAGGTGGTGGTCATCGGCGGTGGCAACACCGCGATCGACGTCGCCGGCGTCTGTCTGCGTGGCACCCAGAGTCGCGATGTGACGATTGTCTACCGCCGCTCGCGCGCCGAGATGCCCGCCATCCCTGACGAGGTTGATCAAGCGTGCGCCGAAGGCGCGAAGCTCCTCGAGCTGACGGCGCCGGTGGAGGTCGTGCGCGACGCGCACGGCAAGGTGACCGGCCTCATCTGCGAGCGCATGCGCCTAGGTGAGCTCGACACCTCCGGTCGGCGACGCCCGGTCGCCATCCCCGACTCGCGCCACGAGATCGCCTGCGATCACGTGCTCTTTGCCACCGGGCAACGCGCCAACCTTGCCTTTGGCGAAGGCCTGCGCATCGGCAAGGACAAGCTGTCGACCGATCGCGACAATCTCTTCGTCTGTGGCGATGCTGCGACTGAGGAAGGCACGGTCACGGCGGCCATCGGCTCGGGTCGGCGGGCCGCCGAGGTGGTGCACCGACGTCTCGGGGGTGAAGACGTCGTGACGCCGACGCGCTGGGCGCCGGTGCGCAATGAGGTGGTGCGTTTCGAGCGCATCAACGTGAACCACGCGGTCCCGGGTGTACGTCCCATACAGCCGCACCTGCCCGTCGAGGCTCGACTCGCGGGTTACGATGAGGTCGTCGCGGGTCTGCACGCGCCGCACGACGAGGCCAAGCGTTGCCTGACGTGTGGCAGCTGCACCGGGTGCGACAACTGCTACACGTTCTGCCCCGAGCCAGCGGTGACCCGTCAAAACGGTGTCTACGAGATCCACCTCGACTACTGCAAAGGCTGCGGCATTTGCTTTGAAGAGTGTCCGCGCGGCGTCATCGACATGGTGGAGGAGCGGGTATGAGTCGCACGAAGAAGAACGACGTCGCCACGAGTGGCGAGCGCATGTTGCTCACCGGCAATCACGCGGCATCGTACGGCGCCATGCTGGCGGGCAATGCCAATGACGGCATGGTGATTGCTGCCTATCCCATCACGCCGCAAACCGACATCATCAAGCGACTCTCCGATCTGGTCGCCGACGGCACGCTCAAAAACTCACGCTACATCCCGGTCGAGAGTGAGCACTCGGCCATGGCCGTCACCCTCGCGGCGTCGATGGCGGGGGCGCGGGGCTTTACGGCGACGAGCTCGCAGGGGCTCTTGCTGATGGGCGAGCTCATCTGGTGGGCGGCCGGGTCGCGCGCGCCCGTGGTGCTCGCCAACGTCAATCGCGCGATCGCGCCGGGCTGGACCATCTGGACCGACCAGCAGGACTCCCTGTCGATGCGCGACACCGGTTGGCTGCAATACTACTGTGCCGACAACCAAGAAGTGCTGGACTCGATCCTCATCGGCTACCGCATCGGCGAGCAGCTCAAGCTGCCAGTGATGGTGGTGCTCGATGCATTTGTGCTCAGTCATACGGCCGAGGAAGTCTTCGTGCCGACGGACGCGGTCGTGCGCCAGTTCTTGCCGCCGTTTCGCCCCGAGGCGCGTCTTGATGTTGCGCGGCCGGCGATTTTTGGCGGGCTCACCGCACCCGAGCTCTACAGCAGCTTTCGGCGCAAGATCGATCGCACACTCGCGCAAGTGCCCGCCGTCGAGCGCCAGGCTGAAGCAGATTTTGCCCACACCTTCGGACGCAGCTACCAGGCGCTCGTCCCGTATCGCACCGAGGATGCCGAGCTCGTGCTGGTGGCGAGTGCGACCGCAGCCCGCACGGCGAAGGTGGCGGTGGAAGCGGCGCGGCGCTCGGGCATCAAGGCCGGTGTCCTGCGCGTGCGGCGCTTTCGACCTTTCCCTCGCGATGAATTGCGTGCGGCCTTGCGCGGCGTCAAAAAGGTGGCGGTGCTCGATCGCAACATCTCGCTCGGCGGTGAAGGGATCTTTGCCACCGAGCTCAAGGCGGCGCTTTACGGCAGCGACGTGCAGCCCGAGATCCACACCTACGTCGGCGGCCTCGGTGGGCAAGATCTGACGCCCGAGGTCATCGGCGAGCTGCTTGCCGACACGCACTCGCGGCGCACGCCCGCAGCCGAGCCGCATTGGATTGGTGTCTTGCGCGAAACGGAGGCGCGGCCATGAGCTCGCTGCCAGTAGTCGACAGTCTCTCGCTGCAACGCTTTGGCCCCGGCAGCGTCAATTGTGGCGGCTGCGCCATGGGCATCGCCATGAAGCTGGCGCTCGAGGAGCTCGGCGACAAGACGATCCTCTCGATTCCCGCGTGCTGCGCCGCGGTGTCGGTGGGCAGCTTCCCCATCGCTGCGGTGAGTGTCCCCATCTTGCTGCATGCTTTTGAGACGACGGGTGCCTCGATTGCCGGCATTCGTGCTGCCCTCGAGGTGCGCGGTGAGAAAGGCGTGCAGGTCGTCGGCTGGGCCGGGGATGGCGGCACCTACGACATCGGCTTGCAGGCCCTCTCGGGCGCAGCCGAGCGCAACGAGGACGCCATCTACGTCTGCTACGACAACGAGGCGTACATGAACACCGGTGTGCCGCGCTCGAGCTCCACGCCCACCGGGGCGTGGCCGACGCCGACGCCG
>CAYHNK010000053.1:6793-19986 GCA_964357695.1 uncultured Bdellovibrionales bacterium
GGGGGGGGGCCGGCGTGCTAAACTCTGCCCCCATCTAGGTCTGAACCTACGGGGGGGCGCCACCCCCCGGGGGGGCCCCGCGCCCCCCCGCCCCCCCCCGGGGGGGGGGCACGACGACGACGCCGCGAGGCAAGACCGCGGAGCATCCCAAAAAAGACATCGTGGCCATCATGGCGGCCCATCGCGTGCCGTACATCGCCACCCTGTCGCCGGCATACCCGGAGGACTTTCGTGCCAAGGTGCGCCGCGCGCGTGACACACACGGCTTTCGTTTCTTGCTCATCCAGAGTCCGTGCCCGACTGGTTGGCGCTCGGAATCAAAAGACACCATCCGCATCGCGCGTCTGGGCGTCGAGAGTGGCGTCTTTCCGCTGCTCGAAGTCACGCGCGGTCACGACTGGCTCGCGAGCCACGCCCCGACGTTCTTGGGTCTCGAAGAATACTTCGCGCTTCAGGGACGTTTCGCGACGCTCACGCAGGAGCAGCGCGGCGCCGCCGCGGGGCACATCCAAGAACAGTGGCAGGAGCTACGCACGCGACCGGGCTTTGCGCTCTCGCTCGAGCGCGTGCGGAGCTAGGAAAGCCATGGCTGACACCCTCTTCAAGAAGATCATCGCTGGCGAAATCCCCTGTCACCGCGTGTACGAAGACCACGAGGTGCTCGCCTTTCTCGACATCGGGCCACTGAGTCGCGGCCACACACTCGTCGTTCCCAAGGAAGCCGCCGAAACGCTCGACGCGCTCTCCGACGCGTCCGCCGCCGCCATCGGACGCCTCTTGCCGCGGCTGTGCCGCGCCGTGCTCGCGGCGACGGGGGCGAGCGCCTACAACGTGCTGCAAAACAACGGCGAGCTCGCTCACCAAGCGGTGCGGCACGTGCACTTTCACATCATTCCGAAGTACGACGACGGCGCGGGTCTCGAGATCACGTGGCCGGCAACGTCTCTCGATGCCCAGGCGGGGAAAACGCTCGCACGCGACATCGCCGCGCGCCTCGCCCGCGCGTAGCCCGCCTTACGCCTGCGCGGGTGTCGCGTCGCCTGCGGCAAGCTCAAGCACCGAGATCTCCGAGCGTCCCCCGAGACGCATCGGCGGTCCCCAGTAACCCGTCCCACGACTGACGTAGATGGCACTCTCCCCGTGTTGATGCAGACCGTCGAGGTACGGTTGCGTCAGCTTGACGAGGTAGCCAAAGGGCCAGATCTGGCCGCCGTGGGTGTGCCCCGAGAGCTGTAGATCGACGCCGCGTGCCGCGGCCTCGTGGATGGCGCGCGGTTGGTGCGCGAGCAGCACCACCGGCACATTGGCGTCGCGCCCGGCGAGCGCCTTGGCGAGATCCGCGCCATGCCCGTTGCCAAATTGGTGCGCCGACCAATCGTCAACGCCGGCCACATCAAAGCTTGCCGCACCCTCGCCCACACGCACCCGCTCGTTGCGTAGCACGCGAATGCCCAAGCGCCGCAGCTCGACGAGCCAACCCTCGACCCCCACGTAGTACTCGTGATTGCCGGTGACAAAATAGACGCCGTAGCGGGCGCGCAGCTGTGCGAGCGACGCGACCGCATCACGCAGAGCGGGCACCGAGTCATCGACCAAATCACCGGTGATCGCGATGATATCCGGTTGCAGCTCGTTCGTGCGACGCACGATGTCCGCGAGAAACTCGCCGTCGATGGTGGGGCCAAGATGCAGATCAGAGAGCTGGACGATACGTAGACCGGCGAGCGCTTGGGAGATGCGTCGCAGTGGCACGCGCACAAACCGCAGCGCCGGACCGGCGAGCGCCGAGCGCGTCGCGACGACGCTCGTACCCAAGGCGAGCAGCATGACGCCGCCGCCCACGAGCCGCGCCAGCGCCGAGCGTCGCTCGGGGCTCGTCAGACCTGTACCGGCGTGCGCGATCTTGAGCACTCCTCCGGCGATGAGGCGGGTCACGTCGCTTACGGCGAGGAGCACGAGCAGGAAGAACATCACCCCCATCCAACTGAACACGGCCCACAAGACGCCGCGCGGTAGCTCGACGCCGAGGCCGCGGGCGAAGATGAAGAGCGATGGAATGCTCAAGGCCAGCATGACAATGACGGCGGCGCCAACGTACCGCCACGGCAGCGGCCAGGCAGGGTCGCGCACCAAGCGCGCCCACAGATAGTAGTGAATGCTGCCCACGATACTCAGCGCGAAGCTGAAAAAGAGCGTCATCCCGGCGGCGCGCGACATATTTCTCCCGTGTGCTGCGGACCAGGCGATCTAGCCCGAGTGCTCACAAGTAGGCATTGCCGGCGCCGTTGTCCAGCACACCAAGCGGCTACGCGTCGTCGTCGCTCGGGTCACCCTCGCCGCGCTGGGGCTCAAAAGACTGCAATCGTGGCGCGCGGTCATCAGCGTGGCGCTTGGCGGCATCGAGCTTGTCCCAGACCCGCTGCCGCCGCTCCTCGCGCTCGTGACGCACGCGCTCACGCGTCGAGTCGCGATGCTCACTCGCCTTGGGCGACTCAGCGGACGCGGTGGGAGGAGCACGTAGCCCCGCGGTCCCCTGCGGCACCATACGTCGGCCCTTGCGCGTCGGCATCGGCGACACGAGACTCACCGAATCTTCGGTGCCCAATCTTCCGAGGATCCTGCGCCCCGCGCGCGTCCGTGCCTGCGGCTGCGGCTCGACGGTGGTCGTTTCGTCGTCCTTGAGCTGCGTGGGCTTTCGCGGCGGGCGCTCCGACATGGATCAGGATGGTAGTCGCGCGGGCGCCGTTCGGCAAGATTACGCCACAACGAGCGCCCGAGGGATGGTCGGCACCTCGAGGGTGAGCGTCATACGCCGCTCGCTCGCCAAGGTGGCCAGGGCCAGGCCCCCCAAGCTGACGACGCCGGCACCGCGTACACGCTGCGGGTCCTGCCAGCTGTCCCACTCGAGTCGCGCCACGTTGCGCAGGGCACGACCGAGGCCAACGACATCTGCCCCTAGCAGGGCCACGAACGCTTCCACGTACGCGCCCCGCAGACCCGGCTCATACTGGTGCGCACGCAAGAGCTCACGCAGCTCCTGCGTGCGGCCTTCGAGATACAAGCCAAACGCCCACACTCTAAAGACGTTGAAGATCTGATGAAAATACAGTGACGGATCCGTCGCCAGCTGAAACAGGGTCGTCGCCCGATGTCGGTCGCCGAGGACCACCGCAGCGCACATCGCTTCGCCGGTCGCCTGGGCGCGACCCCCGACGATGTCGCTGTTGCGATCGAGACGATACTTGCCGGCGCGCAGCTCCGCATGCAGCTCAGCGATGCGGTCAATCGCCTGACCGACGGTGGTCCGCCACGCGCGTGCATCGCGCTCGACAAAGTAGGCTCCGTGACCCAGGCCGACCTGCGTCTCAAAGAGGCGAATGAACAGCGCCGGATCGGGTAGCTGGGCCTGCAAGCGGTCGAGCTCACGTACGATCGTGCGTGAGCGATCTTTCTCCGCCGTGAGGGAGAGCTCGTTGGCATGCAACGCCTGTCGGTCGCTCTCCGCGGCCTCGCGCAGCGAGGTCACCTCACCCTCGCGGTCTTCGATCTGCACCAGCATCTTCGCGCGATCACGCCGCAGTCGCCGCGAAATGGCGCCCGGGCCCACGCGCTCCATCTCCGCCTTCAGATCATCGCTGCGCTTGCGCAACCCCGCCATTTCTTGGTGCAGCGTGGCGATCCGTAGATTGCGCTCGGAGAGCTGGGTCGTCAGACGCGCGACGTCGGCTTGCGCCTGCTCGAGCGCACGCTTACCGTCCTCCAGGCGTTGCAGGAGCTGGCGTAGCTCGGCATCGACCGCCAGAGCGCGCACCTTCGCCTGCGTCATCTGACGCTCGAGCTCGGGCAGCTCGCGAGACAGATCGCTCACGAGTCCGATCACGTAGGCTTCACTCAGCTCTGGCATGCCACCTTCCGTTCCGCCGCCCCGCCTGCGTCGCATATCACAGGATAGCAGTCGCGACTCGATGGATGTCGCCTTGTAACCGCCGAGCTCGGTGCTCATACTCTTGACCACGGGCATGCGTGCCACGATGGGCACGGCCCGAGGAAAGATCGCATGAAGACTCCACGTACACTGCGCGTGCTCCTTGCCCCGAGCGCCACCTTTCGCGAAGCCCTGGCCGAAGGGAAGGGCCTCGGCACACTTTTTTTGCTGTTGGGCATCGAGCTGGCGATCACCTCGCCCGTGAGCGTGGCCACGGCAATCATCCGTCTGCCGGCCAACCCCCTTGCGGCCGTGGGCACCCTCTGGTCGCAGCTGCTGCACTACGCGCTGCCGCCGCTTGTCGGCATGTTGGTGCTCGCCGTGCTGCTCTACTATGAGCTGCGCCTGCGTCACCGCCGCAGCGTCGACTTGTGGAGCGTCGCCTCGATGCTCGCGTACGCCTGGGTGCCCCATGTGCTCCTTGTCGCCACCGGTGTGCTGCTTGCGCGCCTGGGCACGAACGTACCCTTCCTGCCATCCGGCGACGCGACGTCCCTCACGCCGACCATGCAGGTCTTGCGCTTGGTCGTGAGCTTCGGGCCGTCGGTAGCGCTCGGCGCCGTGGCGGTGCGGGCGATGCGAACGTCGGCGGGTGCCCTTGAGAGGCTACCGACGAGGGCTCAGCTCGCGATCATCGGCAGCGGCGCCCTCGTGCTCATCACCCTGGCTGGCGCTATGAGTGCACAGGCCACCGCGCGCAACTGGGAGCAGGTACGTCCCGTTATGGCCGGCGACGCGCTGCCTCCCATGACGCTGCATGGCCTCGGTGGCGCCGCCTTACCGCTTGCGACCCTGCGCGGTCGCGTCGCTCTCGTCGATTTTTGGGCCACGTGGTGCCCGCCATGCGTCGCCTCGATGCCGCACTTGCAGCAGTTGCGACGTGAGCTTGCAAGCGAAGGCTTCGAGCTCGTCTCGGTGAACGTCGAGCCGGACAACGTCGGTGCCGTGCAGCGCTTCTCGCGCGAGCACGCCCTCGACTTTCCCATTTACGTCGACAGCGGCGCGTTGCAGGCACGGCTGCAAGTCACCACCTTGCCCACGGCGGTCATCGTCGATCGCCGCGGACAGGTGCGACAGGTCTACATCGGCATGACCTCAGAAGGGGCGCTGCGGCGACAGATCCGCGCGCTCCTCGATGAGGGCACGAGCCCCGAGAGTCCTAGCGGCTCTTGAGGTTCTCGGCGACAAAGTCCCAGTTGACGAGCTTGTCGAGCACGGTCTGGACGAAATCTGGCCGCCGGTTCTGGTAGTCAAGGTAGTAGGCGTGCTCCCACACGTCGATGGTCAAGAGCGCCGTCTGATTCTGCACGACGGGCGACATCGCGTTCGCGGTCTTTACGACCTTGAGCTTACCGCCATCGACGACCAGCCACGCCCAACCACTGCCGAACTGCCCTACCGCCGCGTTCTTGAGCTCTTCTTTGAGCTTGTCGACGCCGCCAAAGGCTTCTTTGACGCGCTCGGCGAGCTCCCCACTCGGTCCCGTACCGCCGTTGGGGGTTAGGCAATTCCAGAAGAAGGTGTGGTTCCACACCTGCGCGGCGTTGTTGAATAGCGCCGCTTTCGCAGCGTCGTTGGCGGTGTCGCGCATGATCTGCTCGAGACTGTGCTTGGCCATCGGCGTGTCTTTGGTCAGCTCGTTGATCTTGGTGACGTACGCCTGATGGTGCTTGCCGTAATGAAAGCTCATCGTCTTCGACGAGATGTGCGGCTCGAGTGCGTCTTGTGAGTAGGGCAGCTTGGGAAGCTCGAAGGCCATGGTCAACTCCGTTGTTCGATCTCTTGAAACGACCTTTGAACGAGTATGCATCGCCACCGTCAAAGTCAACGGCAGCCGTCGCAACTACAGGCCAACCGCGAGCGGGCGTGACGCAACCACGCCGTCGAGCCGCGCTTCGGCAGCCCACGGATCGTCCGCGGCGAGGGCCTCACTTTGCCATAGGCGATGGGCGACGAGACGCACGAGCCGGTCGACCCCTGTGCCGTCTTGGGCCGAGATGGCCACGCCGCCCGCCCGTTGGGCGAGCGCCCGCGCCTCAAACCCGGGCACGCGGTCGCATTTATTATAGACGGCGATCATTGGGATACCGGTGAGACCGAGCTCACTGAGCACATCGAGCACGGCCGTCGTCTTCTCCTCGCGCATCGCATCGCTCACATCGATGACATGCAAGAGCAAGTCGGCGCTCTCGAGCTCCTCGAGGGTGGCACGAAAAGCCTTGATGAGATCGGGCGGAAGATCCCGAATGAACCCCACCGTGTCGGTGATGATGGCCTCATGCTCCTCAGGAAAACGCAACCGTCGACTCGTCGGATCGAGCGTCGCAAAGAGCTGATCGGCGACCTCCACCTTGCTCGCGGTCAGAATATTGAGCAGCGTCGACTTACCCGCATTCGTATAGCCGACAATCGAGACGATGGGGATGGCGCCCCGATGGCGCTGCTCACGTCTGACGCCACGACGCCGCGAGAGCTGCTCGATCTCGCGCTCGAGCCGAGAGATGCGATCACGGGCGCGTCGCCGATTGATCTCGAGCTTGGTCTCTCCGGGTCCTCGACCGCCGATGCCGCCCGTCAAGCGCGACAACCCAGCATCGAGATCGGTCAGCCGCGGCAAGTTGTATTTGAGCTGGGCGAGCTCGACTTGCAGTTTGCCATCACGGCTCTGGGCATGCTGCGCGAAGATGTCGAGGATGAGCTGCGTGCGATCGACGACCTTCAGATCCGAGAAGGCCGCGACTGCGCGCGCCTGCGCCGGCGACAAGTCGTGGTCGATGATGATGAGCTCTGCCTCGGCATCGACGCAGCGCAAGACGGCTTCTTCGAGCTTGCCCCGCCCGACGATAAAATGACTGTCGACCTGTTGTCGCAGTTGCACGAGCGTGTCCGCGACCACCACACCAGCGGTCGCCGCCAGCTCCTGGATCTCCCCGAGGCGCCACTCGGCGGTGCTCCTGTCGGGATAGACGCCCACGATGATGGCCCGCTGGCGCTTGTCTGCTGCTCGCCCTGCCCGCGCGCGCCCTCGTTCCTCCTCGAGCGCGCGCATGAGGTCGGCAAAATCGAGGTGCACGTCGTGGATGGTGCGTGCCGATTCGGTGTGTGTCTCCCGGCCCGCGTGGGCCGTCGGCAGCAGGTAGGCAAAATCGACGCGGCCCGGCTCGCCCTCCGGTGAGGTCTCGAGCGCGCACACGAGGTCGAGACGGAGCTTGGTCAGATCGGCGAGGTCCTCACTGTGCAGCCCGCCTACAGCGAGCACCGTGTGAATGTGCCGCAAGCCGCGTAGATGGTGCAGACCTGCCCGTTGTCGTCCGACGTCGGGCAGGTAGATGCGCTTGGCGTCGCCCACGAACACCTGCTCAATCTGTCCGCGGCGATTGATGAGCACGCCCACCTGCCGGCCGATGTCCCGCGACACCCACGCGAGGTGGCGCGCCAGCTCGGGCGAGAGCATGCGGTGACTGGCAATACGGCGATGGAAGGTGCGCTCGAGGGCTTTCTTTTGACTCGGCTTGAGACCGGCGGTGTTCCCCGTGACTGTATGAATGTGGCTCTCCTCCTGAGGCGACCAGCCTCACTATATATAACAGATGTGACGTGGGAAGCGGAGCGTCAACCCCTGTGCGCGCGCGCTCGCCGCAGGAACCTAGCTCGGCCGCCGATCGAGGATCGCCTCGATCTGATTCATGATGCCATTCATGCGGCGCACGAGCGCCTCGTACGGTGCCGGGGTAGCGAGATCGACGCCGGCGGCCTTCAAGATCTCGTACGGATACTGCGACCCGCCGGCTTTGAGCACGCCGAGATAGCGCTCGCGCGCGCCGATCTTGTTGGCGAGCACCTCGTCGACCAAGAGCGACGCCGCGGCAATGGAGGTCGCGTACTTGTAGACGTAGAAGTTGTAGTAGAAGTGCGGAATGAAGGCCCACTCGACGGTGTAGGCATCGTCGATGGTGACGACTCCCTGGGCGTGGCCGTGGTAGCGCTTGAGTAGCTCCCCGTAGAGCTCGGTCAAGCGCGCACCGGTGAGCGCCTCGCCCTTCTCGGCCCGCTCGTGGATGCCGAGCTCGTACTCGGCAAACATCGTCTGGCGAAAGAACGTCGTGCGTAGGCCCTCGAGCGCGCTGCCGAGATAGAAGAGCTTCTCCTCGTCACTCTTGGCGTGCTTGAGCACGTAGTCGAGCAGCAAGCCCTCGTTGAAGGTCGAGGCCACCTCGGCGACAAAGATGGCGTAGTCGGCGCGCGGGTAGGGCTGGCTCGCGTTGGCAAGGTACGAGTGCATCGTGTGGCCCCACTCATGCGCCAGGGTCGACACCGACTCGTAGTCGTCGTTGTAGTTCATCAGCACGTAGGGGTGCACGTCGTACGCCGAGCCCGACGAGTACGCGCCCGAGCGCTTGCCTTGCCGTGGGTAAGTGTCCATCCAACGCTCGGCAAAGCCCTGGCGCACCGTCGTGACATAGTCGTCTCCGAGCGGCGCCACGGCCTCGAGCACGAGCTTTTTGCCGTCCTCGATGGGATAGGCCCGGTCACTCGTCACGAGCGGCGGGTAGAGGTCATGGTAGCGCAGATCGGTCAGCCCCAGCATGCGTCCGCGCAGCTGGAAGTAGCGATGTAGCGTCGGCAGATTCGTGTTGGTGGTCGCAACGAGCGTGCGGTAGACCGCCTCGGGGACGTTGTCCGCATCGAGCGCCTGCGCGAGACATGATGGGTAGGTGCGAGCCTGCTGGTAGAAGCGGTCTTTTTTCAAGTTGGCATAGAGGGCGACGCCGAGCGTCTGTTGATACTCGGCCCACTTGCCCCAGAAGGTACGAAAGACGAGCTCGCGGTCGGCGCGGTTCGGGGACGAGCGGTACTTGGTGTAAGCCGACTGATCGAGTCGCACGGTCGTGCCATCACTCAGCGTGACGCTCGGCCAGGGCAGCTCGGCGTTCGTAAGAATGCTGTACAGCGTGGATGGTGCATCCGCCATGAGCCCGCTCGTCGCCAGCAGCTGCTCCCCTTTGGCATCGAGCGTGTGCGGCGCACGGCGCAGAACATCATCGAGCTTGTGGCCATAGACTTGCAGCCGCGGCTCACGCGCGAGGTAGCCTTCAATTGTCTTGCGTCCGGCGGCAAGCACCGCCGGCTCCACGAAGCTTGCCGCCTGCGACAGCTCGGTGCCAAGCAGCTCAATGCGCTGACGTAGCCCCAGGGCGGTGGCGTCCTTGAGATTTTCATCGGCGCGCTTGCCGGCGTACGAGCCGAGGCGATTGACCTCCTTGTCGATGGCGTAGAGGAGATCGAGACCGTCGGCGAGCGTCTTCGCGCTGGTCGTGAGATTCGTGCGAAAGGTCCCGAGCACTGCGAGGCGCTGTTGCTGCGCCACGAAGGCGGCCTCCCACGCGGCGTCATTCGCATACAAGTCCCCGAGGTTCCAGTGCTCGGCGGGATTGTCGACATGAGCCATCGGCGTCTCCTTCTTGGGCGGTGGCGTACTGGCGCACGCGGCGGCAAGTAGTGAAATGAGAGCTGCGTAGCGAAGCATGGCTTGGCCTCCCGAGCGGTGGGTGATTGCGGTCATGGCTAGCACTCGGGCGCGAGTGGGTCCAGCGTTCCCCTAGCCGTATGGCCGACGGGCGATACTCGCGATGACGCCACGCACCTGCTCTACCGGGATGCCGGCGGGATCGATGAGCTCGGCGCGCCAACCCGCAGCGCGCGCACCTGCGACATTCTCCTCGGTGTCGTCAAAGAACAGGATCGCCTCGCCACCAACGCCGCTCGCCGCTTCCACGGCGCGATAGGCACGCTCCTCG
Source organism: uncultured Bdellovibrionales bacterium (assembly GCA_964357695.1). Classification (GTDB taxonomy): domain Bacteria; phylum Myxococcota; class XYA12-FULL-58-9; order XYA12-FULL-58-9; family CAYHNK01; genus CAYHNK01. The sequence continues at coordinate 16,577 of CAYHNK010000053.1, forward strand.
GGCTTGACGGCTCCGATGAGGTGCGAGGCGAGCAAGTGCTGCACCGGGGCGAGCGCCGGCCAGGTGAGCATGCGCGGCCAGTGCGCTTCATTGGTGTTCGACAACACCGCCAGTTGCAGTCCATCGTCCCGCAGCTCCATCATGAGCGCTGCCATGCCGTCATATTCGCCGATGAGCCACGCGTCGTGGACGCGGACGATCTCGTCGGGAGAATACTGCTCGCAGCTCAGCACACTGAGCTCGCGCGCAAAGCCGCGCGTATCGACAAGACCCGACTGATAGCGTCGCACGAGCTCGGCGACCACCGGCGAATCAGCACGAAACCCGTCACGCAGCGCGAGTCCGGCCGCACGCACCGCATCGGCCCACGAGCGCTGGATGCGCACGACGACGCCACCAAGGTCAAAGCAGACGAGCGCGAGTGGCGTCACGGCGCGACTCTAGCGCACGGCGTCGAATCGCCGGATCACCTCGGCGGTCAGATCGTGGTCCGAGTGCACGTAGCTGGCGTCGTTGTGACCGTCGATGGGCAGGATGAGTCCGAGCTGTCGCTCCTTGGCCAGCTCCGCCAACACGGGTCGCAGTGCCTCGACGACTTGCGCGCTGTAGAACTCGCGGTGCACATCCACGTCAAAGCGCATGCGCTCTTGCAGACTGCGCAGCTCCATCTCCAACACGCTGCGGTCGCGTCGCAGCTTGAAGGCCACCTCGGGCGCGGCGGTATCCCCGAGCTTCGCCTGACGCTCAGCGGTCTCTTGCAAGCGCTTCTGGCACGCGTTGGCCTCTTGCTGCCACTTGTCCGCCGCGGCGCGCAGCTTGGCCGTGAGCGCCTTGCCCCGCTGGGACTCGTTGAGGATCCGGGGCATCAGAATGACCGTTGCTTGCATGAAGGCCTCCAGCCAATACGGGCCGCGTGAGAACGGCCGGCCGTGTCGCCTCCTCTTTGAATCAGAGCGAAGGCGCTCGCGTCAACGGCATACCTGGAGCTGCGGCCGTGCACGTCGCAGACCTTGACCCGCCAGACGTCGTTTCCCGCAGTCGCGCGCTTGGTGGAAGAGCGCCAACAGCGCGGATAGGCGCCACAACCTGGTCATGCCCCTCGCCCGAAGATTGGGATCAGACGAACTGCCGGCCGCGTCGACTAGCGGTAGCTCTCGAAGCTCTCTACAATCTTGCCGTCCACGTGCTGCGTGATCGAGTGCGACGGCTGGTACATCGCCGACGGATTGCTGTCGGGCACCCACGGCTTGCGCATCGTGAGGACCTTTCTCCCGTCGCTGCTCTCGGAGTAGAAATGGTATGCGTTGCCATCGACCCGCGGGTACTCGGCTTGGAGTGGCCACGCGTCGCCGGGCTTGAGGGTGACCTTCCAGCCTTCGCCCGCCAGCTTGACTGCGATGCGCTTATGCCGCACCGACGCTGGCAGCTTGCTACCGGCCTCGAGCCGCGGGTCATCAAAGCCGATGATGGGATTCTTGACGCCGGCCGCCGCGGCCGCCTGAACGTATTCGTCACGCAGCCTGTTCAATCGTGCCGACCTCGGTGCAGGCTCGCACGCAAGTCCGCCTTGGATCTTGGAAACTTGAACATCGACTGACTTGCTCATGGTCCTGCGTCCTTTCGTAATTGTATTCGGTCGTACCCAGTACCTGTCGTTTGTAGCACACGAGCCCAAAAAGCCGCAAGGAACGACTGGATGCTGACTTCACAACCCACGCAAGGTGCGCTCGAAATCAGGGCGTGTTTCGATGCCCGCGACGCCTGCACACCTCTCCTCGAGCGCGCGGTGCCAGGGAAGGAGCCGCCGACACGCCACCCGGTGTTCCCGTGCACGCACGCAATGCCCCGCGCAGGCGCAGTGGCGTGCAAGGGTCATCGGCGAGCGTCGACTTGCGCAAGTCGTGCGCAGCAGCGACACTATCGCTTCGTCACTCCGTTGTGAAAGGTAGGACCAACGTGTGCGACCCGAAGTGCGCGGGCTTTCCCGAGTGTGCCGCCGCTTGCGGCAGCGGCAAGGACCACAATCTCGACTGCGACCCCTGTCGCTAGGCCACCGATGCACTGGCACCGCCGCGCAACGCTTCGCGCATGGGTCTTCGGCTGCTTTGCCGCGCAGCCGGCGTGCATCTCCGCGCTCGGCGGCGCCTTCTCGGAGCAACCTGAAGCCCTCGCGACGAGCCTCAGCCCGCAGGCCACCGCACTCGTTGACGAGGCCTATGCCGACGTCGCGCCGTTCGCGATGGTCGACTATCACACGCACATCGTCGGCCTCGGTGTCGGCGGGACCGGCTGCTTTGTGAATGAGGCCATGCGCGCGCCCCTGCGACATCCTGTGCGCTACACCCGATTTTCCATCTACATGAGCGCTGGCGGCATTGCGGACGCCGATATGGCCGATGCGCAATACATCGAACGCCTCGTGCACCTCACGCGCGGTGCGCCCAAGCCTTCGCGTCATCTCATCCTCGCCTTCGACCAGCACTACCGACGCGACGGCAGCGTCGATCTCGAGGAGACCGAATTCTACACCCCCAACGACTACGTCGTGTCGCTCGCGCGCGCCTACCCCGACGTCTTCGTGCCGGCAATGTCGGTGCACCCGTACCGCAAAGACGCGCTGGCCGAGCTCGAGCGCTTGGCCGCGGTAGGCGTGCGCTACGTCAAATGGCTACCCAATGCCATGGGGATCGATCCGGCTGATCCGCTCGTCGTGCCGTTTTACGACAAGATGCGCGCGCTCGATCTCGTGCTCCTCACTCACGCCGGCACAGAGAAAGCGGTCGAGGCCGAAGACGATCAGGAGCTCGGCAACCCCTTGCGCTTGCGCGCCGCCCTCGATGCGGGCGTCAAGGTCATCGTCGCTCACTGTGCCTCTCTCGGTGAGGGTGAAGACCTCGATGCACCGACGCAACCGCTCGTGCCCAACTTCGAGCTATTCTTGCGCCTGCTGCGCGAGCCGCGCTACCGGGGGCTCGTGTATGGCGAGATTTCCGCCGTGACCCAGTTCAATCGCCTCCCCGGGCCCGCGCGCTATCTGCTCGCCCACCCCGAGCTACACGATCGCCTGGTCAACGGCAGCGACTATCCCCTGCCCGCTGTCAATGTCGTCATCCGTGTCGACGACCTCGTCGATGCGGGCGTCATCGACGCCAGCGACGCGGACGCGCTGCGCGAGATCTACGACGTCAATCCGCTGGTCTTCGACTACGTCGTCAAGCGACGCCTACGCGATCCCGTAACAGGGCAGCGACTCTTGACGACGATTTTTCGTGCCCATCCCGACGTGCCGCAGCCGTGAGGCGTGCGGTAGAGCTGACAGCTTGCGCGGCGACGTCTATGATATGCGACGGGTGGTTCCCATGGCAGCGACCGCTTCCACAATTTTGACGCTTGGCACCCCCTGCCCCGAC
>CAYHNK010000054.1:0-8003 GCA_964357695.1 uncultured Bdellovibrionales bacterium
CCGCTCGTCCGCGTGAAGAAGTGCTCGACGAGGGCGCTAGTTTCGCCTACAAGCCGCTGCGCTTGTGACAGAAGCCGACGAGGTAGAGCGCGCCGGATTGGACGTGCAGGTGATACGGATCCACCAGGCGCTCGGCGTGACGGCGCTCGCCCGGTTTGCGGTAGGCAAGACGGATTGTTTCCTGCGCCTCGATGGCGTGCGCCAGCGTCATCAGCACCGTGGCGTCGTTTTGGCCGGCGCGCTCGGGGCCCGTCGTGGCCGAGAGCCAGCGTCGCGCGCGATCCAGCCGGTCCACAAGCGGCGGGGGCAGGGTGGCCTGGACCTTGTCGAGGGCGGCGGCGAAGCTCGGACCCAACATCCCGTCCCGTGCGCTAGCGAAAGCGCCGCGCGCGGCCAAGAGCGCCAGCGCCTCACCGAAGGTCAACGTCAGGCGAAGCCGACTCTTGTAGGTCGAGAGCACGCGCCATCGGCTCCGGCGACCGTCGGCCTCCTGGTAAATCGGAACGCCGAAGCGGGAGAGCACTTGCAGGTCGCGGTAGACCGTGCGCCGGCTGGCCCCAAGGTCGCGCGCGGTGCCGTCCACGTCCAGCTCGCCGCGGCCGAGGAGACGCTCCATCAGCTTGAGCTGACGAACCAGAGAATCCCCCCTTGCCATGGTTTTGCGTTGTAGTCGAGGTATGCGGAGATTGGAAGGAGCAATTCGTCGTTTCTCGACCCTGGACAGCGCGGGGAATATCTGTGAAGCAATTCGCGATGACCCGCGCGCCGCACGAGCCCGACTCCACCAACCCCGTGCTCGCCGCCTTCGTGGCGCAGGCGCGAGCGTGTCTTGGCATCGCGCGCGTCGTGCTCTTTGGCTCGCGCGCTCGAGGCGACGCGCACGCACGCTCCGACTACGACTTCGCCGTGACCGCGCCGCAGCTCTCCGCCCTCGAGCGGGCAGCGTTTGCCGCCCGTTGGCAGGAGACCAAGCCCACCTTGCTCGCCACCGACATCGTGTGGCTCGACGAGGCTGCTAACGGCGCTCTGGGCGAGCGCATTCGCACCGAAGGGGTGGAAATCTATGTCCGCTGACAAGCTAGACAACTTCCGCCGCGCTCTTGCGGCGCTTGAGGTGTCGCTTGCGTCACCGGTGACCGAAGCGCGCGATCTCTCGGGCATCGTCAAGGACTTCGAGCTTTCGTACGAGCTCGGCTGGAAAGCACTCAAGAAGTCGCTCGAGGACCAGGGGCACCCGGTGGCCTCGGCGCGACACGCCTTCGAGATGGCCTACGGGCTAGGGTGGATCGACGACGAAAACGTGTGGCTCGCCATGATCCAGGATCGCAACCTGACCGTGCACACGTACAACGAGGTCTTCGCCCAGGCGATGGTCGGCCGCATCCGCAACGATTACGTCGTAGCGCTGGCGGCACTGCGCGATGTGCTCGGACCGCGTCCGGAATAGCGCCCCACGTGAAGCGGGTTGACGCTGCGCTTGTCAGCGGTCGGGCGCCTTGGTATTTGGGTGCGCATGGCTGTCGCTGCTGCTGATGTGCACGAGACCCTGGGACGTTGGATCCTTGCCCACGGGATGCCCATCGTCTGGGACATCGACAAGAGTCAGGGCGCCTACCTGCACGATGGCAAGAGCGGCATCGACTATCTCGATTTCTTCAGCTTCTTCTCGACGCGCGCGCTCTCGTTCAACCATCCCCGTCTCGTCGAGCCCGAGGTCACGGCGCGGCTTGCGCGCGTAGCGCGGCAGCGACCTTCCAACTGTGATCTTTACAGCGAGCCGTACGCGTCGTTTGTCGACAAGCTCGGCCGCGTGGCGTTCGGCGGCGAATTTCCGCATCTCTTCTTCATCGACGGTGGCGGACCGGCGGTCGACAACGCCGTCAAGACGGCCATCGATTGGAAGCACCGTCACAATCTCGCGCAGGGGCGCGTGGCGAGTGGCTCGCAGATCCTCCACTTTCGCCAGGCCTTCCATGGGCGCACGGGCTATGCGCTCTCGCTCACCGACTCGCACGACAGCCGCAAGACGCAGTACTTTCCCACCTTCCCGTGGCCGCGCGTGACGAATCCGAAGATGCGCTTTCCGTTCGATGGCCCGGCGGCCAAGGATGTCGCTGCGCTCGAAGCGGTGGCCGAGGCCGAAATTCTCGCCGCCTTTGACGCGCACCCGCACGACATCGCGGCCGTCATCATCGAGACGATTCAAGGCGAGGGCGGCGACAACTACTTTCGTACCGAGTTCTTGCGCGCGCTGCGGCGCATTTGTGACGAGCGACAGGCGCTGCTCATCTTCGACGAGGTGCAAACGGGGTTCGGCGCCAGCGGCCAGTGGTGGGATTGGCAGAACCACGCGGTCAAGCCCGACGTGGTCGTCTTTGGCAAAAAGAGTCAGGTGTGCGGCCTTGCTGCCGGCGCGCGTCTCGACGAAGTCGACTCGGTGTTCAAAGTCCCGTCGCGCATTTCGAGCACGTGGGAAGGCAATCTCGTCGACATGGTGCGCGCCGAGCTGATCATCGATGTCGTCGTGGAGGAGGACCTGCTCGTGCACACGCGGCGCATGGGCGACTATCTCGGCAAGGTCTTGCGCGACTTGGCGACCATGCACCCCGAGATGAGTGGTGTGCGCTTTCGCGGTGCGCTCGCGGCCTTCGACCTGCCAAGCGGCGCCGAGCGCGATCGTGTCGTCGGTGCGTGCTTTGAAGAACAGCTGCTTGTCGTGCCCGGCGGTGAGCGCAGCGTGCGTTTGCGCCCGAGCCTCGACATCGGCGCCGATGCCGTCGGTCGCTGTGCGGCTCAGCTCGAAGCTGCCATCCAACGAGCCTACGGCAAGAGCCGCTAGACCATGGCCGAGACGAAGCTGCGCATCGGCCTGGTGGGCGCATCAGGCCGCATGGGACGACGCGTCGCCGCGTTGCTCGCTGAGCATCCGCGGGCGATGCTCGCTGCCTCGATCGAGCGCGCGGTATCTCCCGAGGCACCCGATCGCGCGGCGGCGTTGGCACGGGTCGATGTCGTCGTTGACTTCTCGGCGCCGCCCGCCTGTAGCGCACTGTTACCACTGGCGGTCGCTCATGGACGACCGTATCTCGTGGCATCGACCGGCCTCGATGCGTCGGCGCGTCAGATCATCGACGCGGCCGCGCGCGCGGTGCCGGTCCTCGTGGCCGAGAACCTGAGCATCGGCGTCAACGTGCTCGTGGGCATCGTCGAGCAGACGGCGCGCTTGCTCGGCCCCGAGTTCGACGCCGAGATCGTAGAGCTGCACCACCGCCACAAGCGCGATGCCCCCAGTGGCACGGCGTTGGTGCTCGCGGGGGCCGTCGAGAGGGCGCGCGGCCCGCTCTTGCGCGTCACGGAGCGTGCGGCGAGCGTCGAGGGCAGAAAATCCGCGGAGCTCGGCCTGGTATCGGTTCGTGGGGGGGATGCGGCCGGCGAGCATACGGTCTACTTCTTGGGTGCGGGCGAGCGTCTCGAGCTCACGCACCGAGCGGCCGATGCGAGCATCTTCGCACAGGGGGCTCTGCGCGCCGCGGCGTGGCTCGCTGGTCAGCAGCCCGGTCTCTATCGCATGGGCGATGTGATCGTGGGGATGATGCGAGGGGGCGTCTGAGATGGCGCGCGTCTTTGTGGGCATGGGCGGCAACGTGGGCGACGTGCTCGCGACCTTCGCGTGGGCTCTCGATGAGCTTCATCTTGGCGTCGGCAGCGTGCGGCGTGTGTCGAGTGCCTTTCGCACGAGCGCGCAGGTGCTTGACGCGAGCGTCGCGCCCGACTACTGGAACGCGGTTTGTGAGATGCAGACCCGTCTCGCGCCGACGCAGCTGCTGCATGCATTCAAACAGCTCGAGCGCGTGGCGGGTCGAGCGGAGCGGGGCATCTGGCAGCCGCGTCCGTTGGACTTGGACCTGTTGCTCTACGATGACGTCGTGCTGTCGACGGCCGAGCTACAGGTACCGCACGCGTGTTTGACGCAGCGGCCGTTCGTGCTGCACCCGCTTGTGGAGCTTGCGCCCGAGCTGGGCTTGCCGCCGGATGGCAAGCGCTTGCGCGAGTGCTTGGCAGATCTGACCTGGCCGTGGGAAGGTATTCTGCGGCGGCAAGTGGACTGGTGGCGAGGAACGTCGGACCTGTCGGACCGGCGATCGAAAATAGAGGGCTCAGGGCGCCCATTTCAAGGTGCGGCATGACGGAGGTTTCTGGATGTCGAAGGTGATCCATTTGTCGAACGAGGCACATCAACAGGCTAAGGAGTACTGTAACAAGCACAGCCTCAAGATGAGCGACTGGGTGGCCGATCTGATCATCGCCACGGTGGCCGGCGGAGCGCCCAAGCCGGCGCGCCCAGCGGCACCCTCGCCCGGTGTCACGACGTTGCCCGCGTCGAGCGAAGCGCGCATGGTGGCTCGCCCGGTCGCCGTGCCACGTCGACCGCTTGGCGCCGAGCTCGGCAGCAAGGTTGCGGTCGTCGAGCGCAAGCCGGTAGCGGGCGATCCCTCAGCGCCCAAGAAGAAGCCTCTTGCGCGCATCGACTCCCGCCCGCAGACCACCGACTCGGGTGTCGCCCCTTGGGAGGCGCCGCCGTTCTGGTCCGGGCCTCGCGAATAGCTGCGCAGCTGCGCTCGCGCGTCCTTTTCTCGTCCACGCTCGCATGGTCCCGCTACCGCTCGTCGCTGGCGCGTGCTAGCTTGCGCCGCGTGCCGGGGTGGCGAAATTGGCAGACGCTGGGGACTTAAAATCCCCTGACCGTAAGGTCGTGCGGGTTCGATTCCCGCCCTCGGCACCATCTCTGTTGCTGAAGTCGACACTTCCCAGCAACAGCCCACATAGCTCACGCTGTCAGCTCGCACACGACGGGGATGGGTGAGGATTTACGAATGTGGTACTGGCCGGAAATCAGATTGTTCGATGGGGGCTGCCATAAATTATATTGCAGTGTTTGTCTATCCGGACATAAAATGTCCGTTTAGGGGAACGATGCAGATGAGATCGCCCGGTTTGAGCCTTGCCGCCTACGTTGACGGCCTCCAGGGTGCTGGCCGCTACACCTTGACCGCGCGGGAGGCGCGGCAAGCAACTGGCCTCAAGAAGGACACGCTCCAAAAGGCAGCACGACGCCTAGTGTTGGCGCGACGCCTCTGTTCTCCACGAGAAGGGTTCTTCGTCACGGTGCCGCTGGAGTACCAGAGCGCGGGCGCACCACCCCCGAGCTGGTTCATCCACGACCTGATGCAATTCGTCGGGCAGCCTTACTACGTCGGGATGCTGTCGGCTGCGGCTCTCCATGGCGCTGCACACCAACAGCCCCAGGAGTTTCAAGTCGTCACCTCGTTGCCGCTCCCCTCAATGCACGTCGGGCGAGCGCGGCTCCGGTTTGTGGTGAAGCGCAAGATCGAGGCGACCCCGACCTTGAGACTCAAGACCGATACGGGGTCCATGGCCGTGTCCACGCCCGAGGTCACTGCATTGGATCTTGTAAGCTACGTGAAGGCGTGTGGTGGGCTCGGCAATGTTGCGACCGTCCTCGCGGAGCTGTCAGAGAAGATCGACCCAACAGAGCTTGTCGTGGCCGCTCAGATCGACGGTGAGCGATCGGTGGCTCAGCGGCTCGGGTACCTGCTCGATGTCGTCCTTGCCACGGACAAGGCCGCGGCGTTGGCCTCGTGGTTGGCCGGGCAACAAACTGTGTACGTGCCGCTTCGGCCGACGCGAAAGATGCGTGGGCACCCCAAAGACGATAAGTGGAAGGTGCTGGTGAACGCCGAGGTGGAGCCAGACGAGGGCGTAGCATGATCCCACGAGCCAACATCACCGCCTGGCGATCGCGCGCACCCTTCGGTTTCGACACCCAGGTAGAGCAGGATCTCGCCTTGTCTCGGGCGATGGTGGCCATCTTCAACGACCCGCTTCTCCGTCAGTCGCTCGCGATGCGCGGCGGTACAGCTCTACACAAGCTCTACTTCGATCCCCCCGGCCGCTACTCCGAGGACATCGACCTCGTGCAGGTTTCGGCAGGTCCGGCCGGAGCCATGATGGCGGCGTTGCACAACACCTTGAACCCATGGCTCGGCAAACCCAGGACCAAACAAGGGGCCGGACGCATCACCTACATCTACCGTTTCGATTCCGAGTCGCTGCCGGTGACGCCGCTTCGACTCAAGGTCGAGATCAACACCCGCGAGCACTTCACGGTCCTGGGGCTCGTCCAGAAGGAGGTCACGGTGGACAACCCGTGGTTCACGGGGAAGGCGACCGTGATCACCTACGCGCTGGAAGAGCTGCTGGGAACCAAGCTTCGTGCCCTCTACCAGCGCAAGAAAGGACGGGACGTATTCGACCTCGTGCTTGGGTTTGAAAGGTACCCGCAGCTCGATGCAGCGGGCGTGCTGCGATGCTTCGAGCGGTACATGAGCCACGTGGGCAAACCGGCGTCTCGGGCACAGCTTGAGGCAAACCTGCACGCGAAACGTGGGGACCCTGACTTCACCGCCGACATCGCGCCGCTCTTGGCAACCTCGGCGGGCCCCTTCGATCCAATGAAGGCCCTTGACCGTGTGCTCGATCTCTTGGTGTCGAAAGTTCCCGGCGACTCGTGGAAGGGCGAAAAGCAGCCCTGAATGGCTGTGCCCAACTGTGACCAAAATGAGACCAAACCAGGGTCAAACGAGGTGCCTCAGGGGTTTTCACTGTCACAGCGAGAATTGCGAAAAGTCTTGCGGCGCATGGTCCAGAGGCACATCGAGCGACATGGGGTGACCCCCTTATCGACCCCGTTATGGGGCTTAAAATCCCCTGACCGCAAGGTCGTGCGGGTTCGATTCCCGCCCTCGGCACCAGCTGCGGACTTGACGCCGAGGCAAGGACGCGCGAGGCTTTCATTCATCCCCCAATCGCGTGTCGACGACCGCGTGCCGGGGCGGGCGAGTGCATGCTGGTAACCTGTGCAAATTGTAAGAAACCCGTGTTTGTCAGCTCCGCGGCGGTCGCGGGGGGAGAAGCACAGGTTCCCTGTAACGCCTGTCAGACGGCGCTGATCGTAGCACCCTCCGGAGCGGTGCGCTTGGTGAGCTCATCGGCGCTGTCGCCTGAGGGCTCTGTTGCGCCACCTGTGGTTGTGACCTCGCCAGCGCCGTTGCCACCGCCGGCGGCCCCTCTACCCCCTCTCGGATTGGCGCCGTCGTCGCTCGGCGCGCCCATGCCGCCATCATTCTCGAAGGGCGCCGCGGCGGTGGCGCCTCTGCCTCTGCCCCTTCCGATTCAGCTCACGCCCGTCGCGGTCGCGGCGCCGTTTGCGATGACGCCGGCACCAGTGGCACCAGTGGCACCTGCGTACGTCGAGCCAGCGCCGGTGGCTCCCGCGTATGTCGAAGCGGCACCTGTTTTCACGCCGGTAGCTCCCGTGTTCGTTGAGGCAGCGCCCGTTTTTGCGCCGCTGGCTCCTGCGTATGTCGAGGCCACGCCGGTGCCGCCCGAGCCGTTAGCTCCCGAGCCTGTCGAGGCAACGCCGGAGCTGGTCGAAGCCACGCTCGTGGAAGCGCCCGTGCTATTGACTCACGCGAGTGTCGCAGCCCCTGCCCAGGGCGTCGTGAGCGGCAGCAACTCGTGGGGAGGAGGCGTCGCCCAGCCTGCGCCGGTGGCCTCAGGCGCCCCTGCGGCGTCGTGGCAAGTTGAGCCGCGGTGGGCCCCGGCGCCACTTGCGGACGCGCCGCCGGAACCGCAGGCCATGGAGGCGGACGCGTCGAGCTGGCAGACGCCAACGGATCCGGCGATGAGCCAGACCGCGACCGTGCTCATCGATAAGACGAGGCACGATGAAGACTCGACGGACGAGCTCTCCGATCGTGAGCTCGACGCTGTGGGACGCCGTCGGCGCAGCGGGCTCCCGCGCGTCGCCGCGGTGGCTGTGCTGCTCGCTACGGGTGGCGCGCTGTGGGCCGCGGGCGTGATCCCAGGCCTCCCGCGCTGGCGTGGATCGTTGACGCAGAGCCCGACTCCGACCGTAGGGT
>CAYHNK010000054.1:8013-19836 GCA_964357695.1 uncultured Bdellovibrionales bacterium
GACCGCCGACGCCGTGCCCGCGCCCGATGAGGCGTCGCGCGCGGTCGAGCCCGTGGCAGCGAACGACGAGAGCGATGACGCGGACGCCGCCGTGGCGAAAGAAGAGCCCGGCCGCGATCGAGGCACGTCACGCCGGCGCGAGTCATCCCGTGCGCGCGCTGCGCGGCCGTCTCGTAGCAGCCGCGCAGCCAAGCCCACTCGTGTGGCGACGCCGGCGCGCGCGCCTGTGGCGACTACGTCGTCCGCGCGTGTGCAGGCGCCGCCCCCGCCACCCCCGCCCCCGACGGCTGGATCCTCGGCCTCTGGTGCGGGCTCATCGGCCGCGGAGCAGCACTACGCGCAAGGGAATCTGTACCTGAAAGAGAAGAAGGTGGCGTTGGCGATTGATGAGCTGAAGAAGACGATCGCCATCGACTCGCGGCATGGGCTTGCCTACCGGTCGCTCGGCGTCTCGTACATGTTGCTGGGCCGCGAAAAGAGCGCCATCGAGGCTTACGAGAAGTTTGTCCAGTATGCCGGTAGCCACAAGGACGCGTCGAAGGTGCGCGACATCATCGAGGGCTACTACGCGCGCCACCCGCGCTGAGCAGACCCGTCAGCTGCCAAACGCGTAGCCCGCGAGAAGCAGCAGGCCTCCGGGACCAAAGCGTCGCACACCGCTCGCGGCGACGAAGCTGCCAGCGAGTAGGGCACCGCGCACGAGAAAGCGCCCGGGCCCGAGCGGCATGGACGCACCCATCAGCAGCTCGCCGACGGCGCTCGCCGCCAGGCCACTATCGCTGCTCGCGCCCAATGCGGTGGACGTCACCCGCGAGAGCAGAAGGCCGGCACCGGCGCCGAGCTCGAGGGCAAACGGCGGGGAGATGAGTGCATGCCAGCGCAGGTCGGCGATGATCGGCAGATTGAGCAGACTCGTCGCGAGCTGTGCGCGCCCGTCGCGAGCCCTGAGATCGGCGACGTCACGCTCGTGCGAGGCAAAGGAGACACCGCCACTGACGCCGAGCAGCAGATGCTTGCCGAGCGCCGGTACGTGCATGCGCCCCTCAAGGGTGGCGCCAAAGCCGACGCTGCCTACGTTCCAGGGCACGAACGCGCCCGCAAGCAGGCCGACGCCGAGGCTACCATGGGCGCCCTGACCCTGGGCCATCAAGTCGCCTTCGCGCGCCGACTCCGAGGTGAGCAACGCCGGCTCGCCGGGTGCGAGGTGTTCGAACAAGGGTCGTACGGTAATACCGTGGGTGGCGTTGTCCGACAGTGACAAGTCGAGCTCGTGGCTTCCTGCCTTGATTGGCAACCGCACGGTGACGCGCTTGGCGAGCGAGAACGTGGCGCCCTCGACGTGTCCGAGCTCACTCGCGGGCTGGTCGAGCGCGACGGTCTGCACGAGCACATCGTCGAGCAGGATGCCAACGACGATGGGTTGCAGGGTCTCCGGACGCTGTGGGTCGCGGTTGGCGTGCACTTCGAGGACGAGCACACCGGGGCCCGTGACACGCAACCTCAGCGCGTCCTCCGATGAGACATGCAGAAGCTCTGCGGCCCCCTGCGCGCCGAGAACGCGCAGACGCGGCGGCGCCGCGCCAAGGATGGCAAAGCCGCGGCCCACGGGCGCTACGACTTCAGGCGGCGCTGGGGGGGGCTCCGGAGGCGGCATGACATCCCCGCCAGCGACGGCGTCCGCCGGGGGCGCGTTGGGCGTCGCCGGCTGAATCGTTTCGACCTCGACGCGCAAGCCGTAGCCGAGCGTGACGGCGTTCGAGGGCGCGAGCGTGATGACGTGTGGGCCCTCGTCGAGCGACAGCTCGACCTCGCGCATCGGCGTGACGAGCCACAGCGGGTGCTTATTGACCGTCCGGCCGACACCCGTCGTTGGCGTCAGCTCGAGCACCTGCAGCGGACCGTCGTCGACGCTCATGGTGACCTCGCCGGGCCTTTGGGGGCGACGGCCGCCGCGCTTGACGATGCCGAAGAGCTGCAGCCGCAGGCGCACGGGTCCGGCAACGCTGAGTACTTCTTTGGTACGCGACGGCATGGCCAACACGTCGCTTGGCGCGTCCGGACCCAGAATCGCCAGAGTGTCGGGTGGTCGCGGTACGACCTCGACCACGTCGGTCCACGCCGCCACGAGCCCCAACGCAACGATCGAAATGATGCTTGGCACAGCGCTATGTTACAGGCGCGTGACTTGCTGGCAAGCGGTTTTGCTATCGTGCGTGTGACGAGCTCGTGTAGGATGCGTAGCGCTGGGAGGTCGTTTGGATATGGGGTGGCGATGGAGCGTCGCGGCGCGGACCGCGTTGTCCGTGATCGTGGCGCTCGTTGGCTGGCTGATGCTGGCGTTCCTGTCGTGGCATCCGGGGCCGTTCTTTCACGCGTGGCAGCTGACACCGACGCTCGCGGCGTTTCTTGTGCTCGGCAGCGCCGCTCGCTTTCTCGCGCTACGTCCGTTTGCTGATGTGCGCATCGCGCTCGATTCGCCCTTCTACGTGGCGGCCGCGTTCATCGCCGGGGTTGTGCCCGCGTCAGTGCTCATCGTGGTCATCCTCACGATCGATGGCGTCACGCGCGCGCTCGTGAGCGCGGTGCGCGAGTCACAAACGGTGGATGCGCTCTTGCACGTGCTCGCACAAGTCGCTCAACACGGCGCGCTGCCGGTGCTCGTGCTGCTCGCCATGGGTGGCGTCTTTGGCATCGACGGACTCGGCGTCGCGTCCGATGTGACGCTCGCCTGGGAGGTCCCGGCATTTGCCGTGTCGTTCATTGTCTTGCATTACGCGCTCGCTGCGGCGTTGCATTGGATGCACGGCACGTCGCCCGCAGAGCTCTTCCACGGTCGATTTGTGCAGGTCGTGGGTGCGGAGATTGCGCTCGTCCCCCTCGCCATGGCCATGGTGCTCGGCTTTTACCACCAGGGCGTCGGGCTCTTTCTGCTGCTCGGTGGTACAGGACTGCTGTTCAATGCGATCTTTCGGCGCGCACTCATTACGGGGGAGCGCCTGCGCCAGCGTGTCGAGGAGCTCTCGACGCTCAATCGCATGGCGCGCCTGCTCTCAGGCAGCCTCGAGCGTCAGACGCTGCTGCGACACATCGCCACCGAGGTACACCGCCTGGTGGGTGATGCTGCTGAGTTCTCCATCGCCCTGCGCAATGAGGGCGGCAGCGAGCTGGTGCACGAGAGCTTTGACGCCGAGGGTACGCCGCGCAGCCGCTGGCGCACCTCTGTGGGCGAAGGGCTCGTCGACTGGGTCATCGCTCACGGCGAGTCGTTGTTGCTCGGGGACCTGCGGCACCGCGACCGCGACGCGCTCACCCAGAGTCGCGAGCGGCCTTCGTCCATGCGCTCGTGGCTCGGCGTGCCGTTGCGTACATACGGCACGGTGATCGGGGCGTTGGTCGTGCGTAGCGAGCGTCGCCGCGCACTTTCCGAGGAGCACGTGCGCGTGCTGTCGACCATGGCGGATCAGGCGGCCGTCGCGCTCGAGAATGCGCGTCTCTACGAGCTGGCCACCGAGGACGGGCTGACCGGGCTCTTTGTGCGCCGGTATTTTGAGCACCGGCTGCTCGAGGAGTGGCGTCGCGTCGAGCGTTACGGCGGGCAATTTGTCGTCGGCATGATGGATCTCGACGACTTCAAGGCTCTGAACGACACGCACGGACACCAAGCGGGCGACAAGATGCTACAGGCGGCGGCGCGCGTGTTGCGCGAGAACATGCGCGGACCGGATGTTGCGGCGCGCCACGGGGGCGAGGAGTTTGCCTTCTTGCTGCCGCGCACCAGTCTGCCGGAGGCATCCACGGTGGCCGAGCGCATCCGCATCGGTATTGCGAGGATGGCGGACCAGCTGTTTCCACAAGGACCGCGGGTGACCGCGTCGATCGGCCTCGCGGCCTGTCCCGACGCGCAAATTGCCTCGATCGAAGCGCTCGTGGCGCACTGCGACAACGCCCTCTATGTCGCCAAGCACCAGGGCAAGAACCGCGTGGCCGTGGTGCCGGGTCAGGCGCCGCAGCTCAACGATACTGGGGAGACGGTTGCAAACGCGTGATGGCTGGACTATCGGAGCGAAACAAGAAGCTAGCTGCCATGCGACGTCGGTGATGACATCCGAAACTGAGACCGTACAGACCGAGGAGCAGGCGCTCGTTGCCTTGCGCGACCAGCCGCCGAGTGTGCTTGCCGCGGTGGTGCTCGACGACCAGGTGCCGTTCCCCGGCACGGTGGGGCCGGTGCTCCTCGATGACGCCGTGCGACGGGACGCGGTGCTGCACGCCAAGAGCGGTCACGGGTACTTCTTGCTGGTCAACTCGGCCACGGCGGGCGTCGTGGCCCATGCTCCTGCGGCGCCAGGGGACGAGCGCGCGGCGACCGACCCACACAGTGTACGGACGCTGGCGCGGGTCGGGGTGGTAGCCAAGCTCTTGCGCATGTTTCAGATGCCCGAGCAGCGCACCTCCGCGCTGGTGCAAATGGTGCGGCGCGCGCAGCCCCTCGAGATCTTGCGCCACGATCCATTTCCCGTCGTGCGCGTGACCTACCCCGAAGAGCCCTTCACGGAGAATGACACCGCGGGGGCAACGTTCCGACAGCTGCGCCTCAACTTGCAGGCCTTCTTCGAAGCGCACCCTGGCTCGGTCGAAGAGCTCAAGCTGGCGGTCTTTGGCATCGAGGCGCCCGGTGCGTTGGCCGATTTTGTCGCGCAGCATCTCTCGCGCGATTTTGATGAGCGCCTTGGTTTTCTCACGGAGCTCGACGTCGCCAAGCGCGTGCGACGGGCGCTCGAGGTCACCGTGCGTGAGCTCGATCTGCTCACTGTGGGCAATCGCATCACGCAAGAGATCCGCCACAAGGTCGAGAAGACGCAGCGCGACTTTCTCTTGCGCGAGCAGCTCAAGGCGATCCGTGTCGAGCTCGGCGAAGAGGGCGATCCAATCCAGCTCGCGGTCAAGGAGCTCACCGCCAAGATCGAGGCGGCAGGCCTGCCCGAGCATGCCCGACAGCGCGCGGACGAGGAGCTCAGACGCCTGTCCATGGTGCCCACCGAGTCTCCGGAGCACAACGTCGTGCGCTCGTACGTCGAGTGGATCGCCACGCTGCCGTGGTCCAAGAGCACCGAGGACGTGCACGATCTCGATAGTGCGCGCGCTGTGCTGGACGCCGACCACTACGGCCTCGACGAAGTAAAAGAGCGTATGCTCGAGTTCTTGGCCGTGCGCGAGCTCAATCCGGGCGCCAAGGGAACGATGCTGTGCTTTGCGGGTCCCCCCGGAGTTGGCAAGACGTCGCTCGGTCAGAGCATCGCGCGCGCGCTCGGACGCAAGTTCTACCGCTTCTCGGTCGGTGGCATGCGCGACGAGGCCGAGATCAAGGGCCACCGGCGCACCTACATCGGCGCCATGCCGGGGCGCATCCTTCAGGGCCTGCGGCAGGTCGGCGTCTCCAACCCGGTATTCATGCTCGACGAGATTGACAAGATGGGATCCGACTGGCGCGGTGACCCGTCGAGCGCCATGCTCGAGGTCCTCGATCCGGCGCAGAACCAGGGCTTTCTCGATCACTATCTCGATCTGTCTTTCGATCTGAGCCGCGTGATGTTCATCGCCACGGCCAACGTCAAATCCGAGATCCCAGGGCCGCTGCTCGACCGCATGGAGGTCATCGATCTGCCAGGCTACATCCCCGAAGAGAAAGAGCAGATCGCGGCACGCTATCTCTTGCCGCGGCAGCGGGAGGCCAACGGGCTTGTGCCGCGCCAGCTGCAGATGGGTCGTACAGCGTTGCGTCACATCGTGATGCACTACACGATGGAGGCGGGGGTGCGCGAGCTCGAGCGGCAGATCGGCAAGATTTGCCGCAAGCGGGCAACCCAGGTCGTGCGCGGCAAGAAGGGCCCGTTGCGCGTGGGCGTCGAGAACGTCGGAGACTGGCTCGGGCCCATCAAGATCCACGATGACCGGGTGACGCGGCAGTCGCCGCCGGGTATCGCGTTGGGCCTCGCGTGGACTGCGGTGGGCGGTGACATTCTCTTCATCGAAGCGGCCCGCATGCCCGGTACCGGCGGTGTCAAGGTCACAGGACAGCTCGGCGAGGTGATGAACGAATCGGCGGCGCTGGCGCTTTCGTACGTGCGCAGTCATGCGAGCGAGCTCGGCATCGATTCGGAGAGGTTTCGCCAGATGGATTTGCATCTGCATTTCCCTGCGGGTGCTGTGCGCAAGGACGGTCCGTCGGCGGGGGTGACGGTGACGACGGCGATCATCTCGTTGCTCACCGAGCGCTCAGTGCGCACCCGCCTCGCCATGACGGGCGAGATGACGCTGCGTGGCGAAGTGTTGCCGGTCGGCGGAATTCGCGAGAAGGTCATCGCGGCGCATCGCGCGGGAGTGCGTACGGTTATTGTGCCGGAGCGCAATCGCGCGGATGTGGCGGAGATCCCCGAGGTGGCGCGACGCGGGCTGACGTTCGTGTACGCCAAGCACTATGATCAGGTGCTCGAGGCCTGCTTTGCGACGACGCATCGACGCGCGAGCAACAACAGACGAGGCAAGCATGGCTGAGACGAGCATCGTGCGCGCTATCAAGGGGATGAACGATGTTCGTCCCGGCGCCGAGGAGCGCTTTCTCGACAGCGACGTGTGGCAACGCATGTTCGAGGTTGCCTCGCGCGTGCTCGGTGGCTACGGCTACGACCAGGTCTACCTGCCGGTGGTCGAGGCGACGCCGTTGTTTGCGCGGGGCATCGGTGAAGCGACCGACATCGTCTCCAAGGAGATGTACACCTTCTCAGATCGCGGCGAGCGCTCGCTCACGCTCCGGCCCGAGGGCACCGCGGGCGCGGTGCGCGCCTATGTCGAGCACAACCTCGGTCGCACCGATCCCATGCAGCGCTGGTGGTACGCGGGTCCGATGTTTCGTGCGGAGCGACCGCAGAAGGGTCGCTATCGTCAGTTCTTTCAGATTGGCGCCGAGCTCTTTGGGGCGGCCGATCCGAGCGCCGACGCCGAGATGCTTCAGCTCGTGTGGCGCCTATGTGACGAGCTCGGCCTGCGTGATGTGACGATGAGGATCAACACGCTGGGTGATGACGAGAGCCGCCGCGCCTACCGTGAGCGTCTGCGGGGTTACTTTCACGCGCACGCCGAGGCGCTGTGCGAGAGCTGTCGCGAGCGCATCGAGACGAACCCCTTGCGTATTCTCGATTGCAAGCGTCCGAGCTGTCGCGAGGTGACCGCCGGTGCGCCCGACATTTTCGAGGTCTTGAGCCCGGCGTCGCGCGGGCATTTCGACGAGGTGTGTAAGTTGCTCGGCGAGCTCGGGGTGCCCTACGGCCGCGATCGGCAGCTCGTACGCGGGCTCGATTACTACACCGGCACGACCTTCGAGCTCACGACGACGCAGCTCGGCGCGCAGGACGCACTGCTCGGGGGTGGGCGCTATGACAACCTGGTGCAAGAGCTGGGCGGCCCGCCGACACCTGCGATTGGCTTTGCGGCCGGCGTGGAGCGCATCGCTTTGTTGCTCGCCGAAAAGATCGCCCGGGTAACGCCCGACCTGTACCTCATCCCCATGACAGGGCTCGCCGGGCCGGCGCTGCGCCTTGCAGATGCGCTCAGGCGCGAGGGGGGGTGGCGCGTCGAGGTTGATGTCAGCGGCCAGCGTCTCAAACAGCAGATGCGCCGTGCGGACCGTTTGGGAGCAAAATGTGCGCTCGTGCTCGGCGAGCAAGAAGTCGCTTCAGGGCATGGGAAATTAAAGCATCTCAGTGTATCTTCTGACCTCGATGTGGGATTGACCCCACCAGCGCTCCATCTCGCGTTGGGTCACGTGTTAGGGAGCAAGGAGTCCTCTTGATGTCGCGACGTGTTCTAATTGGAGGGTTGGTGAGCTTGGCCGTGGTGCTTGGGGGAGCGAGCTTCGCCCGTGCAGAGCAGGACCACTTTGAGGTGGGTGCCGACGTGCCCGTGTTCACGCTCAAGGCCGTCAACACCGACGACTCGGGCGCGTCCTACGTCGGCGTCGATGCCTACTTCGGCGCAGCCGCCGCGGAGCCGAAAAAAGCGCTGCTCTTGTCGTTCTTTGCCACCTACTGCGAGCCGTGCAAGCGCGAGATGCCGTTTCTCGCGGCGCTCTATTCCACCTACAAGGACAAGGGTCTGATGGTGCTGTCGGTGTCGATCGACAAGGAAGCGGACAAGGTCGACTTCGTCAGGAACCTCGCCAAGCAGAGCGCCGTGACGTTTCCGGTATTGTCCGATCGCTTCAACATCGTCGCCAAGCGCTACATGATCAGTCGCCTGCCGTGCCTCTATCTCATAGGCCCCGACGGCAAAGTGGTGCTCGTGAGCGTGGGCTACAACGAAGATATCTCGACGCAGATCCTCGAAGGTGTGCGCAAGCTCGTCGGTGAGCCGACGAGTGAGCCCGTGCCGGCGCAAATTGCCAAGTACATGGTGTCGCGCGGTGGTGGTCACGACGCCGCGGCTTCGGCGACCGACGCGTCGGCCGCGGGCGAGCCCGCCGATGAGGGTGGTGGCAAGAAGGGCGACAAGAAGAAGCAGCGCGGCAAGGCCAAGCGGGGCAAGCGCCGCTAGCACGCTGCGCGACCGGGACGACGCACATGGATCTCTTGTTCACCGAGCGTCTCGCCGGCGCCCTGAGCGGGTCGTTGGCGAGTGGCAATATGTGGGTCGCAGTTGCGGCCGCAGCGGTGGGGGGGCTGCTCACCGCTTTCACACCGTGTGTCTACCCGCTCATCCCCGTGACGGTGCGCTACTTTGGTGCCATGCAGGGTGCGCGGCGCGCGTCGGTCGTGCGCCTCGCCATCATCTACGTCTTGGGCATGTCGCTGTTGTACGCCGCTCTCGGCACGGCCGTGGCCTCGCTCAAGCTCGTCTTCGGCGGCTTTCTCGGCAACCCCTGGGTGCTTTTTGGCATCGCGGCCTTTTGCGTCGCCATGGGCTTGTCGATGCTCGGGCTGTTTTCGATGCAGTTGCCGAGCGGTCTCAATACCCGTTTGAGCCAGGTCGGTGGCCACACGGCCTTCGGGGCGTTGGGCATGGGTGTGGTCAGTGGTCTGATTGCCGCACCGTGTACCGGGCCGGTCCTGGCGGTGATCCTGACCATCATCGCCGCAAGTGGTGCGGTGAGCGTGGGTCTCGTGCTCATGCTCGCCTTTTCGTTCGGCTTGGGGCTGCCGTTCTTGGTGCTCGCCATCTCGTCGAGCGCGCTGCAACGCGTGCCGTCTGGCGGACCGTGGATGGAGCTCGTCAAGTTCGTGCTGGCGACGGCGATGTTCGTCGTGGCGTTCTACTTCGTGCAGCTTGGCTGGCCAGGCCTTGGCACCGCGTTGCGCGCGATCACCTACGCGACGTGGCTTGGTGTGGTCCTTGTGTTCGCGGCATTGATGCTGATCGCCTGGTATTTGGCGCTGCTCGCGCGCGGAGCGGGACGCCTGCTCAAGCCGGTGAGCGTGGCGCTGCTGACGTTGGGCACGGTGCTGGTGTTGCTCGGTGGACCCGCCTCTCCAGCGGCCGCCGATGCGCCGGGCATCGATTGGGTCGTGTCGCACGACCAGGGGCTCGCCAAGGCCCGCGCGCGCCAGGCGCCGATTCTCGTGGATTTCACCGCCGACTGGTGTCTCGCCTGCAAAGAGCTCGATCGTCATACGTACACGGATGCGCGTGTGCGCGCCGAGGCGAAGCGTTTTGTGGCCATCAAGATCGACGCCACTGAGACCAACGATGAAATCGACCGCCTCTTTGCGCTCTACGATATTCGCGGCCTGCCGGCCGTGATCTTCATCGACGCGCAAGGCAACGTGCTCGAGGATCCTCGCGTCAGCGGTTTTGTTCCTGCCGATCGCTTCCTCTCGTTGATGCACAAGGTGCGCTAGCGCGCCTCTGTGCCGCGTGTCTAGCGGATATAACCTAGTGCTCGTAGGGCCTCGTCATCGCTTTGCGCATGATTGGGCAAGCGTGAGAGCGCCGCCTGCTCGGCAAACACGGCATGCGCGCGCGCGGCCATGGACGCACGACGCTCGGGGGCGCGTCCCGCAAGATCATGGAGCTCGGCGTCGTCCTCACGCTTGTCAAAGAGCGTTGCGCTCGCCTTGCCCGTGGTGTTGTCCAGCCGCTCGATGAGTACCCAGGGCCCCTCGCGCCAGCGTGTCAGCTGCACGCCCATGTAGTCCTGCCATGCGAGCAGCGGGCGGGTGGGTGCCGGCTCGGTGCCACGCAGCCACGCGAGCCACGAGCGACCGTGGGGGGCGAGCGTCTGCGGTGACGGAGCCACGCCGAGGACCTCGAGCATGGTCGGCACCAAGTCGACTTGGTTGACGGGAGCGTCGACGACGCGGCCGGCCTGTTGAACACCGATACTTGCTGGCAGTCGCAAGAGCAGCGGGATGCGCACGAGCTCGGTGTGCAGATTGCGGACGTGCCCGAGCCAGCCGTGCTCGAGAAATTCCTCGCCGTGATCGGCGGTCACGAGCACGATCGATTCATCGCCGAAGCGTCGCTGCCACTCATCGAGCAGGCGGCCGAGATGCCCGTCGAGATAGGCAAGCTCGCGCTCGTAGCGGTGGCGCAAGAAAGCGAGCTGCTCGGGATGCAGCACGCCGCCTTGGCGGCGCAACGTTGCCTGCGGCAGTGACACGGGCACGAGTCCCGCCGGGTCGGGGCCGAGCTCGGGATGCGCGTAGTAGGGATAGTGCGGGTCCATGTAGTGGACGTAGAGAAACGGCGGCGCGTCCGTGCTTGCGGTCAATTGGGCAAGGGCCGCGTCCGTGAGACGCTCCGCGCCGTAGTAGCTCGGCCACCTTTCGCGCAGCTTGCGGCGCACCCACGAGCCGAGCAGGCGAAAGCCCGGGAGCGCGTGGGCAAAGCGCATCGAGGATTTCTGAAAGAACGTTTCAAAGCCGCGCACGTAACCGGTGCGTGGCTCGAGCAGGCCGTTGTCGATGACGGCATGGGTCGCGTAGCCGGCGCGGTGCACATGCTCGGCGAAAGTCGGTGCCCACGTGGGTAAGTAGCCGCGGGCCTGGTGCGCCGAGGGCTGCACCCCGGTGAGCAGCGTTGCGACCGAGGGCACGGTCCAGCCGGCAGCGGACTCGGCGTCGCGAAAGAGCAATGCGCTCTCGGCAAATCGTCGCAGCTGCGGGGCAAGCGGTAACGTCAGCGCAGGGCCATAGAGGGTGTCAGCGCGCAGCGTGTCGATGACCACCCACAAGACGGGTACGGGACGTGTGGCGCTCAGGGTCGGGCGCGGCTCCAGCGGCTCGATGGCGCGATCGCGTCGAGCGCCGTAGGCGATGGTGCCGGTCGTCGCGACGAGCAAGGCCATCGCCCACCGGTGTCGGCACGCGCTGATGTGCCAGCACCTGGGCCACGTGAGCGCGAGCAAGATGCCGACGAAGGTCATCGCCGTGATCGAGGCGAGCGCCGCCGCCAGACAAAGCGCGAGCGTGCCGAGGCTTACATCGAGGAGGGGGTATCGCGCGGCCGACAGCCCCGCGACATCTGCGAGAAAGAGCAGTGCCCCAGCCGTCGCGCCACGTCGCAAACCTACGAGCGCCCGCCGGCCGATTCTCGTCGTACCCGCTTGCATGACCCTCGTCATGTAGAGCAACTCGTGGTCATCGACAAGTCCGCTAAGTGTGTCGTATCGCTCGTTGCGAATCCGCCGGCCTGGCGTATGATGGACAATACGTCTTGCGGCGGACCACGAGGGAAATTTGTCACTCAAACGAGACATTTTGGTGGTCGAGGACGACCCTGCGGTGGCCGATCTCTTTCACCAGTTTCTGCCGCGACGAGGCTACACGCCCA
>CAYHNK010000055.1:0-19734 GCA_964357695.1 uncultured Bdellovibrionales bacterium
GCTACATGAACAACCCGACCAAGGACGGCTACTCGGTCGATCACTACAGCAAGTACCCGCAGCAGACCGAAGTGCACGGCTCCTCGGGCATCGCCAACTGCGCCTTCTACCAGCTCGCCGAGGAAAACCTCGACGGCAAGAAGGACGTCAACTCGATCTCCAAGCGCCGCATCGACAACGGCATTGGCGTCGACAAGGCGGCGAAGATCTTCTTCCGCGCGCTCATGCACTACATGACCTCGCGCACCAACTTCGCCGGCGCGCGCAAGGCCTGCATCCAGGCCGCCACCGATCTGTTCGGGGCCGACTCCGTCGAGGTGAAGAAGACCAAGGAAGCCTGGAGCGTCGTCGGCGTCGAAGACAAGGCCGTCTAGCTCTCGACTGAGCTATCGCGCACCTGCGTGTATCTCTTGCCGCCCGCTTCGTGGCCACCTGCTGCGGAGCGGGCGTGCTCGTTTTTGTCGTCGATTGCAGGACACTTGACATTGAGCGCCCAGATCCCCTAAGTAGGCCGTCCTTCTGAGAGGTTGCAGATGAAGCCAGAAATCCATCCGATTCTCAAACCGGCGACCATCGCCTGCGCCTGCGGCAATGTCATCGAGACACGCTCGGTGGCCGGCACCTTCAAAATCGACATCTGCTCGGCATGCCACCCGTTCTATACGGGCAGCGGACAGGCCCGGCTCCTCGATGCCGAGGGTCGCGTCGAGCGCTTCAAGCGCAAGTACAAGCGCGCCTAGCGCGCGGCGGTCCGTTGCTGCCTCCGGCTCCGTGCGGAGCGCTCTTTTTCACCCATGTTTGATAAGCTCGTCGAGATCGAAGCACGCTATGAGCTGCTCACTGAGCAGCTGGGTGATGCGACGATCCTCGCCGACCAAAAACGCGCACGGCAGCTCGGCAAAGAGCACAGCGAGCTATCGCGCATCGTCGAAGCCTTTCGCGAGCTGAAGAAAGTGCGCGCCGAGCTCGAGGGCAACGCGCAGCTCATCGAGGCCGGTGGCGATGCCGAGCTCGTGGCCATGGCCCGCGAAGAGCTCAATGCTCTGAACGCACGCGTCGGCGAGATCGAGGGGCGCATCAAGATGCTGCTCCTACCCAAGGACCCGAACGATGAGCGCAACGTCATCGTTGAAATCCGCTCGGGCACAGGTGGCGACGAGGCGGCGCTCTTTGCCGGTGAGCTCTTTCGCATGTACGCCCGCTACGCCGAGCAGCACCGCTGGAAAGTCGACGTTATGTCGAGCTCCGAGGGGGCGCACGGCGGTTACAAGGAAGTCATCGCGCTCGTCGAGGGCGATGGCGCCTACTCGGCGTTCAAGTACGAATCCGGCGTGCATCGCGTGCAGCGGGTGCCGGCGACCGAAGCGCAGGGACGCATCCACACCTCGGCGGTCACGGTGGCCATTCTCCCCGAGGCCGAAGAAGTCGACATCGACATCCAGGAAAAAGACCTGCGCATCGATGTGTATCGTTCGAGCGGTCCCGGCGGTCAGTCGGTCAACACCACCGATTCCGCCGTGCGCGTGACGCACATCCCCTCGGGCCTCGTCGTCACGTGTCAGGACGAAAAGAGTCAGCACAAGAACAAGGCCAAAGCGCTCAAGATCTTACGCTCGCGCCTGCTCGAGCGCATGCAAGCCGAGCAAGAGGCGAAGCTCGCGGCCGAGCGCCGCAGTATGGTCAAGAGCGGCGATCGCTCGGACAAGATCCGCACCTACAACTTTCCCCAGGATCGTTTCACCGACCACCGCATCGGCCTCACCGTGCACAACCTGCCGCGAATTCTGCAAGGCGACCTCGAAGACATCATCGCCGCGCTGCGCTCGCATTTCCAAGCCGAAGCCCTCAAGGCGGGACTGCGATAGTAGGTGAGCCAGCGCGTATCGGCACGCGGTCGTGCATGACGTCACTTACCGCCCCCACAACACTTGACCCAGCGGTCGCCCGCGCGGGGACCGGAGCCGTTGGGGAGGACCCGCGAAGCGGGGGGGACCCAGGCGGCGAGGACCGGAACAGCGGGCGGCTGCGGCGGCGCCGCGGGTGATGCCCTTGAGCGAGTCAACCACACCCACCGTCTGGACCATCGCCGCGCTCGTGCGTTGGACCCAAGACTACTTCGCCAAGCACGGCATCGATTCACCACGGCTCGATGCGGAGCTACTGCTTGCCGACGTGCTCGGCAAAGACCGCGTGTACCTCTACACCCATCACGATCAGCCTCTCGATGCCGACGAGCGCGCGGCCTTTCGCGAGCGGGTCAAGCGCCGCGCCGCGCATGAGCCCGTAGCCTACATTCTCGGGCACCGGGAGTTCTTCGGCGCCGAGCTCGAAGTCACGCCCGATGTGCTTATCCCACGTCCCGAGACCGAGCATGTCGTCGAGGCGGCCCTCGCCTGGGCACACGAGCATGATCTCAGTACGCCGCGCATTCTCGATCTTGGCACAGGCAGCGGCGCTATCATCATCGCGCTCGGCCTGGCGCTAAGGCAGGCGACGCTCGTGGCCGTGGACCGCTCTGCCGCGGCGCTCGACGTCATGCGGCGCAACCTCGCACGGCACGGTCTTGACGAGCGCTGCACGGTGCACGAGGGCGATCTCTTCGCACCCGTTGCTGGCGAGGTGTTCGACCTCATCGTCAGCAATCCGCCCTATGTCGAGGACGGGGCGCGCGGGTCACTCGCCGCCGACGTGCGCGAGTTCGAGCCCGCCGACGCGCTCTTTGCCGGCGCCGATGGCCTCGACATCGTGCGACGGATCATTGCCGACGCCCCCACCTATCTCGCCCGGCCCGGACTGCTCGCCGTGGAGATCGGCAGCACGCAGGCCGCTGCCGTGCGCGCGCTCGCTGAGGGCTCCGGTTGCTACGGCGCGATCACGTTCGTACGCGACCTGCAAGGTCACGAGCGCGTGCTGTGTGCGCCCACCCAGCGGTCGTAGGCGAGCAGCGACACGGCGGTGGGCCTATTTCAATTCCGACTCGAGCGCTTCCACGTCGGCAAGGTCCTTGGCTCGCCCTGTCGCACGCTTGTTCTTCAGCAGGACTTCTCGCCCCAGTATGAAGACCGGGATGCCGTCGAGCACGGCCGTGACCTTGGTGCTCCACGCGTCGTCGAAGTCGACGCCCGTGATGCGCGTGACGATATCGATGCGATTGGGCGGCTGACCGAGCTGAATCACCTTGCCCGGAGTCGTGAGATCCTCGATCTCGATGCCGACGTTGCCGAAACCGAACTGCTGGAGCGCTGCCAGAACGCGGTGAGCATTGCTGGTCGAAGGGCGCACCAAGACGTCGATGTCGCCCGTGAAGCGTGGGTAGCCGTGGTACGCGACGGCGTGGCCGCCGACGATGACATAGTCAACGTGGTGCGAGCTCAATAATTCGACAAACTCGCGCGAGTCTCTCGCCAGCTTCATCCAGCGACTCCCGATGGCGTGCGATCAGCTCCAGTTGTAGATCCAGGCGCTGCTCCGGCGTCAATGAGGCGTAGTAGACGCGATCGGCCTCGTCACTCTGAGCAAAGGACTCGAGCTTGCGGACGATGGCGATGCGTGTGCCCACACACCTCTACTAGCACAGAGCCGAGCCCGCCGACAGGGGTCACGAGCGCGTGCTGTGTGCGCCCACCCAGCGGTCGTAGGCGAGCAGTGACACGGCAGTGAGGCCCGCAAGGCCCGCAAAAATCCACCACATGATCTCCGGGCGATTGATCCCTTGCGGCCCAAAATAGCCGTAGGCGCGACCCGAGAGCAGCCCGCCAAAGAGATTCCCGAGCGCCACGCACCAGAAGAAATAGCCCATGTACATGCCGACCTTGTCGGGCGGCGCGATACGACCGGCGTACTCTTTGGACTTGGGGCTGGCCATCATCTCGCCGAACGAGAAGATGAGGATCGCCGCGACCACCATCCAGCCCTCGGCGCCACCGAGAAAGACGAGGAAGCTGACGATGGTGATGACGATGCCGGAGACGATGGTCGTAAACGCCTTCAGCTTGCGCGCTAGAATACTCACCAGCACCTGAAAGACGATGATGCCGGCGGCGTTGAGGTTGATGAGGTACTCGGGCTTGATCTTACCGTGGTCAAATACCGTGGCACCCGCCGAGCGCAGATCGATACCTACCGCGGCGAGTGACGCGACGATGCCGTCGGTGTTGGTGTAATCGCGAATGTACTCGGGCACGGTAATAAAGAGCTGATTGAACGAGGTCCAGAAGCCAGCCATGAGCAGCAAGAAGAGCATGTAGCGACCGTCGCCAATGCGCATGGCGGGCTGGCGCAAGAACGGCAGCTGCTCCCAACCCGCCCAGCGCGCACGCACGATGACGTCCACGAGCAGATTGGCAGCAACCCACACGAGCGCGTAGAGCCCCACGCGATCGAAGGGCAACCAGCGCGAGCCCATCACGAGTAGCACGAGCAGCCCGGCGACGAGCGTAAAGAAGCGAAAGTTGCCGACCACACTCACCATGCCGCCGAGAACCTCACGCATCGTCCGCGTGCTCGGAGTGCCCTCGCCGCGGCCGGGCTCGCGATAGAGCACTGCCGCGAGGACGACGTTGATGAGCGCCCACAGCGCGGAGAAGTAGAAGACCTTGTCCCAACCCCAGCCGCGCACGACACCGGCGACGGCAGGCCCGAGAAAGCCGCCGACGTTGACCATCATGTAGAAGATGCCAAAGCCGAGCGTGCCGGTCTCGGCGTTGGTGGTCTTGGCGACGGTGGCGATGACCACCGGCTTGAACATGCCGTGACCGATGGCGACGAAGGTGTAGATGCCGAGAAAGCTCCAGAAGTCGGTCGCCTGACCGAGCAGCAAATAGCCGGGCACCATGACGGCGAAGGACGCAATGAACATGCGCTTGTAGCCGTAGCGATCGGCGAGCGCCCCGAAGACAGCGGGAAACAAGTAGAGCAGGAAGGTGACGATGCCTTGAATGACGCCGCGGTCTTCGGAGGTGAGACCGAGGCCACCGCTCGCACGCGAGCCGGTCAGGTACAACGACGAAACGGCGTAGAAGCCGTACCAGGCCATGCGTTCAAATATTTCCAGTGTATTGGCGGCCCAAAAGGCCGCAGGAAAGCGGGTGAAAAGCAGGCGCTGATTCGTCATGATCGCGCGACTCTAGTGGCACGCGCGCAAACGGGCAAGGACCGTGGTGCTCAGCGTGCCGCACCGGCCGTTTGCAGCGGAGCGACCGTGCCCACGGGCAGGCCGCTCGAGACGACGCGAAATCATGCCGGCTCGTCGCCGTCGTGCCCCGTGCGCAGCGCGTGCTCCGCCGAGCGCACATCAAACTCCGAGAGCGCACTGTGCAGCGCCTTGCGCGCCTCGGTGGAATCGCGTCGCAGCTCGAGGGCCGTGAGCACCCGGGACAGCTCGGTGACCATCTTGAAGTGCACCATGCGCTCGTGTTGCAGATCGCAGGCGCGTCGCACGGCGTGCACAAAGGGTCGCGGATCTTCGAAGGGCTTGACGATATAGCCGGCCGCGCCTCGGTGGGTCGCGGAGATCGCCGCGTCAAAATCGCCGCGGTCGGTGATGTACACGAGCTCGGGTCGCCCTTGAGCTTCCGCGAGCTGCTCGACAAGCTCGGTGCCCGTCATGTCGCCGAACGTGTCGGAGACCACGAGTACCGCGACTTGATGACGCTCGCAACGTTCTAGCACCTCCACGCCGCGCTCGACGCGCCAGATCTCGAAACCGGAATCGCTCATCTGGTCGAGCGCCGCGAGCACGGGCGACTCCTCGTTCTGCCAGCACAACACGCGCTTTTTCGTGTCCACCGTAGCGCGATAGCGATCGACACGCGCGCGTGCCTCGCGAAGGTCCTTGACGGCGGCGTCATCGGCGTGCTCGCTGAGCGCTGTGCGCAAGTCGCTGAGCATGCGTCGGGCGAGCAGCCGCCGCGAGCGACGCAACCGTGCGCGCCCCAGCACCGCGGTGAGCACCTCGATCGAATCGAGCGGCTTGGTGAGAAACTCGACTTTTTGCAGATCGATCGCTTGCAGCACGGACTTCAGACTCGGATAGCCCGAGATGAGCACTGACTCGACCTCGGGGTCCTGCTCACGGATCTTGGCGATGACCTCGAGCCCGCCGATGCCCGGCAGGTTCTTGTCGATGACCAGGAGATCGCAGCGCTCGCGGGCAAATTGCTCTAGCGCCTGCTCGCCACTGTCGCACACCGTGCACTCGAAGTTGGCGCGCGTGAGCACCGTGCGAAACATCTCGCGAATCGCTGCTTCATCGTCGACGAGCAGCACCCGCGGCGGCGCCGAGAGCTGTTCACTCACAGCGCCCCATCCACGGGCCAGGTCGGCAAGGGTCGTAGGCACCTGAGCACCTTAACACGACCGTGCGGCAGGGAAAAATCCCGGGCGCGTCGTGACCCACGGTCGTGCTAGAGTTGTCCGGTGACCTGGGACTACATCATCATTGGCTCTGGCTTTGGTGGCGCGGTCTGCGCCTTGCGCCTCGTCGACAAGGGCTACCGCGTCCTGCTGCTCGAGAAGGGTCGGCGGCTCGGTGCCAGCGACTTCGCCCGCTCGAACTGGAACCTCAAGCGTTGGCTGTGGCTACCAGCGCTCGGGTGTCGCGGGCTGTTCAAGATGACGTTCCTGCGCCACCTCACGGCCCTCTCGGGCGTGGGCGTCGGCGGGGGCTCGCTCGTTTACGCCAACACCCTGCCGCTGCCCAAGCCCAGCTTTTTTGACGCGCCCAGCTGGGCGCATCTGGCCGCATGGCGCGCCGAGCTGGAGCCGCACTACGCTACCGCGCGACGCATGCTGGGGACCACACGCAATCCTCATGTCACAGCACCCGACCGCGTGCTCGAAGAGGTGGCCCGTGATCTCGGGCGTGCGGAATTTTTTTCGCCGACCGACGTCGCCGTCTTCTTTGGCGAGCCAGACAAGGTCGTTCCGGATCCTTACTTTGGCGGCGAAGGACCGGAGCGCTCAGGGTGCACGCAGTGCGGCGGCTGCATGGTCGGTTGTCGCCACAACGCCAAGAACACCCTCGACAAGAACTACCTCTATCTTGCCGAACGTCGCGGACTGCGCCTGCAAGCGGACACCGAAGTCACTTGGGTGCGGCCCCACCGCGAGGGCCGTGAGACCGGCTACGAGGTCGTCGCCCGCCGCGGCGCGTCGATTCTTCCCTGGCGTCGCGAGACCGAGCGCATCTTGGCGACCCACGTCATCTTTGCGGGCGGCGTACTCGGCACGGTGCCGCTGCTGCTGACCTTGCGCGCGCACGCACAGGGCTTGCCGCGCCTCTCACCCCGCGTCGGCGATTTTGTGCGCACCAACTCCGAGGTGCTGATGGGAGTCACCACCTTGCGACGCGATCTGGACATGTCCGAAGGCGTCGCCATCACCTCGATCCTCAACACCGACGCCCATTCGCATATCGAGCCGGTACGCTACCCCAAGGGCTCGGGCTTTTTTCGTCTGCTCGCCATGCCGCACGCGCCTGGCACGAACGTGTGGCGTCGCCTACGCGCGGCGGCGAGCTATGTCCTCGATCACCCGTCGATGACGATGCGCGGCTTGTTCGTGTGGGACTGGGCCAAGCG
The DNA here is from genome assembly GCA_964357695.1 of uncultured Bdellovibrionales bacterium. Classification (GTDB taxonomy): domain Bacteria; phylum Myxococcota; class XYA12-FULL-58-9; order XYA12-FULL-58-9; family CAYHNK01; genus CAYHNK01. The sequence continues at coordinate 7,581 of CAYHNK010000055.1, forward strand.
CACGATGATCTTGCTCTACATGCGCACGCTGGATGGCCACCTCCAGGTCAGGCTCGGCCGCTCGTGGCGCAGTGGCTTTGCTCGCGGGCTTGTCAGTCGCGTCGGCGCCGGAGCGCCACCGACCGCAGCGATCCCAGAGGCCACCGAGCTCGGTCGTCGGGTCGCCGAAAAGGTGCAGGGCTTTCCCATGAGCCTCGTCACCGAGACCCTGTGGGGCATTCCGACGACGGCGCACATTCTCGGCGGCTGCGTCATGGGAGACGGACCCGAGCAAGGAGTCATCGACGCGCAACATCGCGTCTGGGGCTATCCGGGTCTCTACGTCGTCGACGGCTCGGCGATTTCCGCCAACCCCGGGGTCAATCCCTCACTCACCATCGCCGCACTCGCCGAGCGCGCCATGGCCCTCGTGCCCGACAAGGGCCATCCTCGTGGGGAGACTCAGGCCACCTGACGTCGCGCGGCGAGCACCTCGATGAGGTCCATCTTGGTGATGATGGACACCACCTCATCGCCTTCGACCACCAGCGCGACTTCACCCGCTTCGAAAATGCGCGTCAGCTCGCTCGACGGCGCGTGCATGGCCACCGTGCGCACGCGTCGTTCCATCACTTCCGCGACCGAGGTGGAACGGTTCGCGCGCCCGGAGACGAGATGATGTAGCACGTCGGTTTCGGTGAGGATGCCAGCGAGCTTTCCATGGTCGAGCACCGGCATCTGCGAGATACCGAGCGCCTTGAGCTTGTCGACGACCTCACCCAAGGCGTCGGTGACGACCGCGCACACCACCTCGCGTCGCGGCAAGGCGCGCACGAGCTCGGCGATGGTGCCGAGCTCCCAGTCCGGCTGCGAAAAGCCGTGCTGGCGCATCCAACCGTCGTCCACGAATTTTGTCAGGTAGTTGCGGATGGAATCCGGCAGAATGACCACCACGCGCTGACCCTTTTTCATCTTGCGGCACACTTGCATCGCGGCCCACGTCGCGGCGCCACTTGAGCCGCCGACGAGCAACCCTTCTTGACGGATGAGCTGGCGGGCGACGTGAAAGGAATCCCTGTCGTTGGTCTTGACCCACTCGTCTACGAGACCGCGGTCGAGCACGTCGGGAATAAAGTCGTAGCCAATGCCTTCGACCTTGTAGGAGCGGATCTCGGCCGGGCCCGCGAGAATGGATCCCTCGGGATCGACGCCAACGACACGAACTTTGGGCAGCGCCTTCTTGAGCGCACGGGCGACCCCGGTGATGGTGCCCCCCGTGCCGGCGCTGATGACGACGGCATCGAGCTTGCCGCCGGTTTGCTCGAGGATTTCGCGCCCTGTCTCCTCCTCATGCACGTCGGGATTCGACGGGTTCTTGTACTGGTCGAGAATGTGCGAGTTGGGCACCACCTCGTTGAGACGTTTCGCGACGCCGATGTGGCTCTCGGGCGCATCCCACGCGGCTTCGGTGGGTGTGCGAATGATTTCCGCTCCCAGCGCCTCGAGCACCACCTGCTTCTCGCGACTCATCTTCTCCGGCATGGTGATGATCAGCCGATAGCCGCGCACGGCCGCCGCGAGCGCGAGGCCGATCCCGGTGTTGCCAGAAGTGGGCTCGATGAGGGTGTCGCCGGGCTTGATGCGGCCCTGGTTCTCGGCGTCGAGCAGCATACGCACGCCGATGCGATCTTTGACGGACCCGCCCGGGTTGACGAACTCGCACTTGGCGACGAGCTCGCAGGGCAAGTCACGTCCGATACGCGACAATCGCACCATCGGCGTTTGGCCGACAGCGTCCATGATCGAGTCCAGAATCACTTCTTGGCGCGGGTGGGTCATCGCGGCGATCTAACAGGCGCCGCGCCAAAGCTCAAACGTCCGTGGGCGCTAGGCCAGCGTGCCGGTGCGCGCCAGCACCTCGTCCAGCGGCGCAGGGCGCGCAAAGAAGAACCCCTGTACAAGCGGTATGCCGAGCTCCGTGACGACCTTGAGCTCGGCCGCGGTCTCGACGCCCTCAGCAACGAGCGTCATGCCTTCGTCGCGCGTGAAGGCGACGATGTGGCGAATCAAGCGCGCCGGGCGACTGATACTTTCAATGCCGCGGATGAGTCCCATGTCGAGCTTGACGAAGTCGGGCGTGAGCGAGAGCAACGTGCCCAAGCCAGAATACCCAGCGCCAAGGTCATCGATGGCCATGCGCAGGCCGTAACTGCGCAGGCGGTCGAGCACGAGGCGCGTGTTGTCCTGATCGGTGATCTCTGCGGCCTCGGTCATCTCGAACACGAGGCGGCGCGCCCGCTCGCCTAACAACGCGGCTTCAGCCGGCAGCTGCGGGTCGTAGATCTCCTGTGGGTGCAGGTTCACGAACAACAGCACGTCTTCTGGGATGCGATCGAGCGCAGCAATTGCGTGTCGGCGCAGCAGGCGGCCAAGATCCCAGATCTTGCCCGCTCGGCCCGCGACCTTGACGAGCTCGAGCGGCGAGGCAAACGCCGGGTCGAGTGGTCGGCAGAGCGCCTCATAGGCGAAGATCTTGCCCGTGACCACGTTGACGAGCGGTTGCAGGTGGAAGGTGACGCGCTCTTCGGCGAGCACGCGGTCGAGCGCCGCAAAGCGCTCACGCTCGTTGCTCGTCGTCGCCAGCTCCGGACTGAAGGCGATGACGCGATTCTTGCCGAGCGCCTTGGCCGCCGCGAGGGCGGTGATGGTGGCGTGCAGCAGCTGGTAACGATCCTCGGCATCCTCGTTGAACGCCGCAGCACCGATCGACACGGTGAGGCCACCGACGGGACCCCACGTCGCGAACGTGCTCTCCACGTGGGCGCGCAGACGCTCGGCGAGCGCTGTACCACCCGCCTTGCTTGTATCGGCGAGGATCACCGCGAACGTATCCGGGCCGTAGCGCGCGGCGATGTCGTGTTGGCGCAGCTTGAACGCGGTCTGCGCAACGACGCGATCGGTACGCAAGAGCGCGCCGAGCGCCTCGACGAGCGCATCGCCCGTGGCGTGTCCATGAGCGTTGTTGAGCTGACTGAAGTTGTCGATGTTGACGAGCAGTACGCAGAAGCTGCGTTGGTGGCGCCGACAACGCGTGATTTCGCGTTGCAGCATCTCGTGAAAATGCACGTGCGTGTAGAGCCGTGTCAAAGGGTCGTGGACGACGAGTGCTGAGAGCTCGGCATTCTTCTCGCGCAAGTCGGCAAGGAGGCGTGAGTTGTCGTGCCGCAAGTTCCGCTGCAACACGAGTCGCCGCATACGCGCGTGCAGGTCGTCCAGATCGATGGGTTTCACGAAGTAGTCGCCCACGCCGCACTGCGCCGACGCTACGGCTGAGCTGACGTCGGCATGAGCGCTCATCAACAGCACGTCGGTGTGGCCGATGCTGGTCTGCAAGTGGTGGGCGATATCGAGGCCGCGACCGTCGGGCAGAATGCGATCGAGGAGCGCGAAGTCGAAGGTCTGCAAGCGCACCTGCGTGAGCGCCTCGGCACACGTCGAAGCAGTGACCACCGAGAACGCGCAGCGCTCGAGCGCTGCGCGCAGAGCGAGCAGGTCGGCCTCATCGCCATCGACGAGCAATAGCGACAGACCGCGCCCGTACGCGTCGGCCGGTGTGCCTGGCGGAGGTCGTGCGGTCATGCGGCTGCGCTCACCCAAAACCTCTCGAAACAACACGTCTCCCCCAGGTAGCCTACGGCCCTTTTGCTGAACGTGGTTAGGGGGCTGAGAGCGGCGCGATCGCGTCGTAGTCGAGCGCCTCGTTGGGATCATCATCGCCGTGGAACGTACCGAGCTGCTCGAAGTGGCGACGAAAGACGGGCACGAGATCGAGCGCCGTGTCGCCTCGCACGAGAGCGGGGAGATCGCGCTCCTCGGTGAGCAGCACGCCGAGCGTATCGGCACGCGCGAGTGAGCCGTGAAAGCTCTGCGCGGCGATGGCATTGGCGCCACCCGGGACCTCAAAGCCAATCGAGGCGTTCGGCGACGCGAACGAGAGCAGTACCTGGGCTGGATAGCGCACGCCCACGGCCGAAAGTCCCGTGCGCACGCGATAGAAAAAATCTGGGTAGGCTGTCGCCGAAGTGAGCGCAAAGAGCTGCTCGTCGTCGTAGTTGGCAAAGCCCGTCGTCACGTCCGTCCAGGCGATATCGAGCGCCGCGAAGTCACTCGCGCGATCGATGACGTACGTGTCGGTTGCGGCCGCGTGGCCAAAGCGCAGGATGAGCACGCCCGCTTTCCACACGCCGTACCAGACCATTGGGACGCCGCTCGTCGCCTCGACAATGGGAGCGATGTGACTGACCGCGAGATCGATGGCACTCGCTCCCGAGGCCCGCCGCGCCACCTCCTCGGTGTCCTCGTCACGGCAATGGAGCGCGAGGTAGCTCACGCGCGTATGGATGATGGGGATGGCTGCCACGGTGCCGGGCGCAGCCTGCTCACGCAGGGAGGTTACAGGAGTCAAGCCGAGGCTTGGCATCTCCTCTTGAAAGCGCACGAGACAATTGTTCGTCGCGCAGGGCGTAAAATTTTGCCCGTGGTCGGAGATGAGGGTGAAAAGATACGTCTGCTTCGGGTGTGCGCGCTTGAAAGCGCGAATGCGTCGGTCAATCTCCATCACCGCGGCGAGCGAGTCCGCTTCCGGCAGCATGTGCCCCATGGCGTCGACCTCGTTGAGGTAGCTCGTCACGACGTCGAGACCGCTCGCCTGACGGCCGGCAATGAGCACGAAGGTGCTGTCGAGCGCGTTGCTCAGGCTGTACCAGGGGTTCTGGTACATGTAGTAGAGCCCCGTGAGCCCGTCCCCCGCATAGTCGAACGCTTCGTAGCAGGGCTTCTCCAGCCACGGCACGGCATGGGTAAACAGCCCCCAGTAGCCCGCGCGCACTACCTCATCGTGCGTCGGGTCGTAGTACTGGTACTCATAGCCGTCGATGGGCTCGGTGTGCAGCGTGCGGGTCCAGCTCGAATCCGAGGTGCCCGGAAACGCCGTCGCGACCGGAGCGAGGCGCCAGGTGTCTTCGGAGAACGCGCCCTGCGCTCGCGCTTGCTCGACGAGGCTCAACGCCAAGCTGTCGACACCGAGGAGCACGTGCACGCGCTTCGCCCCGTAGGTGTCATCGATGGGGATGCTGTTGAGCAGCGCATAGTAGCCCCAGTCGCAGCCCGTCGCGGGCATGAGGACAAATACGACGATGGCGCAAAGTGCGCAGCGCCTCACAAGGCCACTCCCACACTCAGCATCGGCGAGCTCTGCACGCCGTCCGGATAGACACGATAGCCGTAGCCGACGTGCATCACAGCCCAGGCGTAGTTCAGCCGCACGGAGGCGGCGAAGTAGTAAAAATCGTGCTGCCAAAGCCCCACTTCGCCAAGGTGTAGGATGAGCGAGGCGCCCGTGACGAAGGCGAGCTCACCCATCACTGAAGCACCCGCGGCAACATGCAGGCTGCGATGCTTTTTGCGCATCGTGAGCATCGGCAACAAGGTGGTCGACGCGTGCAGACGTAGCAGTGGCGCGGCATGCCAGCTCAGACTCAGCGCGTTGGGGAAAAGCATGGTGTCGCCGCGCGGATTGGCGTAGCGCGAGGTGAAGTTGTGCGTCAGAAAGCGTGTGTGCGCGTTCTGAAAGAGCAGCAACACCGTGCTGCGCCAGGCGACGGTGACGTCCTCGCCCTCGACCAGGCGTAGCTTGATCGCGACATTGGGGGCACGGTGGATGTACTCGTCCGGATTGATCGAAAGCTGCAAGGCGTCGCCGAGACCGCCACCCACCTCGTCGGTGCCGAGGTAAAATTCCCGCGCGCCCATCAGCAGGCCCGTGTCTTCCCACAGGGGATAGAGGCCCGAAGTGAGCGCACCGTGCTCACCCCAGCGCGAGGGCGTCTGCTCGGCATACGCGGGTGCGGCATACAGCACGGCGCCGACGGTCACGGTCGCGGCGATGACCCCTACGCGCATGCTCACTCCAACGGCCGCCACAACGACCGCCATGCTATTGCCGGACGAAAGATGGGCGTGATCGGCGCGGACGTCAATGGGTCAGCAGGTCACGCGCGTGGCCGGCCGGCCGCTGGAGCAGTGGGGCGTGCTTTGAGCGATAGCCTGGGCTGGCCTAGTTCACCGTGATCGGAATCAGGTCAATGCCGCTGTCTATTGTAGTGTTGGTGGTATCGGTGAGGGCCTCGTACTCATCCACGGCGAAGGTCATGCCGTTCATAACGTTGTAGTAGTACCTGGCGAAGTTTCCGCCGATGTCGGAGGCAACGAGAACCAGCTGGTAGGTACTTGGGGTGAGTCCAGCAAGTACCGGGAGCACGATGGGGGACGTGTAGTCTTCACCCGCGGTCACGTAGGTTCCGGGAGATCCGATATCCTCCAGCCCAACGAATATCACGTAGGCTTCGGCAGACGGTGTGAAGGTCACGGTTGTTTCACCATCAATGGAGCTACTGAACGTGGTGGGGGTGGCGGAAATGCCGCTCAAGGTTGGGTACGTCACTGTCCCCGTGACAGTGAACACAGCAGACGCAATTCCAGTATCGCCAGTGGTATTGCTCCACCAAGTTCCTGTGCCCGGGTCCATGTATTGGGCCAGAGTCGTCTCGGCGCCGTCGTTCAGATCGATCACGGGGAAATAGAGACCGGGTGTGTTGGGAAGCATGGCGGTTGCGGTCCAGACGCCGGGTATGGTCTCGACAAGGTGCGTGGACGCTTGGTTGCTGCCTTCCCAGGCAGCCATGTGTACCCATACGTCGCCTACGGTACCGGTCGTAGCTAGGGTGATGGAGGAGCTGCCTCCCGCTACATCGCTCGTCGCAGAAAAGGCGGTCATCGATGGCCCCGCGGGAGGCGGCGAGCCCCCACTATCGTCCCCGCCGCAGGCATTCAGTGCAAACAACGTCAGGGCCAGTGCCTGAACCGACAAGATATTTCGCCCATTAGGCATGGTTCACCTTTGGATGGAGTTGCAGCGATTTGCTGGAGTGTGGTTTCGGAAGGCCCGCTAACGCCCAAGGACTATACCATTCTGCAAGCTTGCACAACGGCGCCCCTGCTTCTTGACGGAACTACTTGTCGCGCGTGCGCGCGAGCAGCTTGTAGAGATACATGCGATCGATATCGGCGCGCCGAGCCGCGGCGGCAATGTTGCCGTCGGTCGTTCGTAGCAGCGCCTCGACGTAGGCGGTCTCGAAACGCGCGATGAGTTCCTGCTTCTGCTCCTTTCTTCCCCGCGTCCACCGTTCCCGGGGACGACTTTCTCGTGAAAAAGCTCGTCTGACTTACCTGCCCTTCTTCGTGCCCTTGGCTTTCTTTGCCTTCGGTGCGGGCAACGCCGCAGCAGTCAGGCGAATCAATTCGGCAAGTCGCTCGTGGTCATCGATCTCTTCGGCACTCACGAGCATTGACGGCTTCGCCCCAGGATACGCCGCTCCTTCTTCGTAGCCGGCCCCGACCCAAGCCTTGCCAGGCGCAGTGATCTTGACGAACAGTTGGTCATCGCACACGAGCGCCACGACCTTGTCGTCGCAGTAGAGAGCATACTCGCCGAACATCTTGCGCGTGCGTACCCCGTGCACCGCACTCAACTGGTCCAGGATGAAGTCAATCGTGCTCTGCGATGTGGCCATACCACGCGCCCTCACGCGCACTGCTGCCCCCGTCCAGCTCGCGCCCGCCGCCAAGCCCGCGGTGATGCGGGTCCTCGCCGACATCATCCGCCGCTACGACCTCGACGCCGTCAACGCCAACGGTAGCACCTATGCCATGCTCCTGAGCCCGCGCACGGACCAACAACCCACTACGCAGCCAGCCGAGAAGCGATTGCAGAAGCTGAAACGAGGCTTCAGGTGTTGTCACTGGCGGTCGCTGACAGTCTCACGTCGCTTGTGTGCGAATCTGTTTGATGAGCGCGTTGCCAAGCCGATCTTCAGGAGCGTCGAAGTCCGGCAGCATGGCGCGGCGAAGGCCGGCGTCATCGACCTGCGCGGCGTCGAACAAGCTCGGCAAGTGATCGAGCGTGGCCGTGCTCACGAGAAACCCGGGATACGCAGGAGTCCGTGCTGCGAAGCTGCCGTCCTTTCGCAGCATGCCGCACGACCGCAGGTCATTCTGAATGCGAGACACGGTGGACGCGTCCACACCGACGAATCGGGCGAGTGCAATCCCCGTCGGGGGTCGCCACCGCAACTGCGTTGCGGTAATCACATCGGCCCGCGCTGAGGCGCCGTACAGGAGTCGATTGAAGAGCATGCGAGATCTTCGTGACACCACGTCTCGCGGAGCAAGTTTTGCCTCGCGCTCAGCCAGCGCCCCGCGGCGCTTGTGGGACGGCCCACCCCCGAGTGCTGCGCGCATCTTTGTCGGAAGCCGCCGCAGCTCCGGCGTAGCCAGGGCGCGCTGGAGCGCGAGCGCGTGACTCGCTTCAACACGACGCCGCAACGCTCCGACCTTCTGGTGGATGATGAGATCCTCGTGTGCCACAGCCCACACCGCGACGTCCGCCAACACGCGAGGCTCGTCCAAGTACAGAATTGTCGAAAGGAGCACCGCCTCGGGGTCGAGAATCCCCTCCCGTCGCTCGTCGACGAAATCCATGGACAGGGGTAGGCCGAAAGTTGCCCACGCCCGTGTAAGGACCTCTTCGACATGGCTGCGAAGTCCACGGCCATTCATCGCGGTTGCACCCCAAGCTCACGCAGGACGAGTGCCAAATCTTCACGCCGAGGCGCGCTTGCGTCGAGTGCGAGCACAAAATCCCGGGCCCGCCTGATCTCCGCGCGGGTCGGCGCGAGGGCGTGCAGGTCACGAATGTGTTTGCGCTCGGACGGCGATGCGGCGAGTAGCTTCAGGCTGATGAGGGCCTGCCTGCCGAGGACCCACACGGTGAGATTGTCGGCCACCTCGATGCGGGCCGCCCGCTCGACGAAATAGCGTGGCAGGCGGCGACCGCCCCTGGCTTGCTTGAGCACGCGCGCGACGCCATCGCTCAGCCACTCGGGCCCAAGTCCGCGGGCCCCGGCAACGGCTCGGGCCGCGTCGACGAGTTGACGCGGCAGCGTTTCTGGCACCAGAACGTCGACGTCCAACGTCGCCCTTTCGATGTCGAGCAAGGCGAGCGCGGCGCCTCCGGCAACTACCAACTCAAACACGCTCCCGGGATGCTTGACCCTGAGCCAATCAGCGACAAGACCAAGATTCCCGAGGATCGCACCCTTGTTCATCGGCAGAACCATGCACCCCTGACGTTATCGAGAGATTGCATTGAAAGCAATAAGTATTGCGATAAACGCAACATACGGAGACGTCTTCAGGCACGCATCGCTCGACTCGCAGCAGCGGTCGCTGCGATCGCTCAGCCCGCTTCAGGATTTCTAGCCCCGTCCTGGATTCGAACGGGCCCCAATCACGCTCGAAACGCGCGGCAACAGCGACAAGTTCTCCGTGCCGATCTGCTGCAGCGAGAGCCTTCGTGTAGAGATTGCCGAGAGGGGCGGGCGAGAGAAAACGCTCTTCAAGAAGACCGCGAGCGCCTGTTCGATAGTCGCCTGACGCGCGAGCGCGCAGGTACGCAACGTAGGCACGTTCAAAGGAGGCGGCCGTTGCAAGGCGATTGCCGTCCGCACGAGTTGTGGCGCAGAAGGTAGAGGAAAGCCGAGGCGTCTTCTACGCCTCGTCGCTCGGGTCGAGGATTTCCATCCTGAACTGCCACCCCTCGAACGTCATCAGCATGTGCCCAAACTGGGTCCAGGTGATGTGCTTGCCGTCGATCACGACGAGCGGCCTGCGGTCGCCGAAGCCGTCCTCGGTGCCGAGGTCGCATTCGATCCTCGCGCGGACGGTGCGGTGGTCGGCGACGCTCAGGCCAAGCTTCCGCTCTTCGAGGTGCTTGCGTGACAGAGCGCGACGCATCTTTTCCAACAGCTTGCCGAAGAGCTCGAAGATCTCGCCCTCAGGCTCGAAGCCGACTACCTGGAACACGTAACCGTCGGTGGGCTCGCCGTCCTTGACCTCACGTGCGTCGATAGCGACCCGGTCGCCTTCAAGGCGCGTGGCGAACAGGTATCATGAGCGCCGTCAGCGCTCCACCCGGATCAGCGCTCGAACCACGGGTTCGTGCGCAGTTGCTCCAGGCAGTGGTCGAGCGTGAGGTCGTCGGCGATCACGATCCACTCCTCCGTGTGTCGGCGTGCCCAGAGGCTGAAGTGCCCGCTGGCGAAGTAGCCGAGCCGGGCGAGCGGCGCATCGAAGCCCGCTGCCGTCGCTCTCGGGTCAGGGGAGACGTACTTGGCGCCGATGATGATGTAGGGACCGCGCCACTTCACGTAGCAGCCGCTCCTTCTCGAACGCTGACAGCTTGATCTTCCCCGGTTTCGGGTCCTTGACCCACACGCCACGAGTCATGCCGCTCTCGCTACTCGCGTCGGCGGTCGATGGCAAGCGGTTGGGCTCAAAGGGCCGCGTGGTGGCGCGGCATCATCATCTTCTTCATCGCGGCCTTGTCGGCGTCAGTCTGCTTGATGAACAAGATCACCGCCACCTTGAGCGTGACGCCCGGCCAACCAAACGCGGCGTCGTAGGTGCCATACCGCGACGTGTAGCCGATCTGCTCGACCTTACGGACGTGCTCGGCGAGGTCCCTGCGCGCCTTGAGCTGCTCGGTCGCAGACACCTCGTTGTAGGTGTTGCGCCGCCAGGTACTCCGCTGCGACACACCTGTCCTCACTGCGAGCAGCATTCCGTCATCGCCCGCGCGTCTTGCCCCAGCTCCCGACGCTTCCGCCGCCCGCGGCCTCGCCGCCAACCACCTCGTCCGCCGCCGGTGCCACGAGCCGCCATGTCCGCCGGCATGCGAGGAGTGCCGCCGTACGCGACTCGCCCGACCCCGCGTCCCCACGGGCGCCGACGCTCTCCCCTCGATGCGTGCGACCGCCAACCTTTCCCTCGCTGTGGCCATCTTTCGCCTACGCTTGGCGCCTCCGGCGTCAGGCTGCTCTCGCGACCGCTTTGCTGCACCCGTCCCGCCAGAACCAGGCAGAGCCGGAACCTGTCATGCCGGGCGCCGCTCGTGCGCTCGCCTGCCACCGGGGCGCCGACGCTCCTTGGGTCGGGTTGGCCTTGGTTTCTGACGAAAGGCCAACACCAAACTACAATGGCCACGACGAATGCGAAGAGAATCAAGGCGGTCTACACCACCATCGAGGACGAGAAGCTCGAGCGCCCCCTGTTTCGCCGCCTTGGCACGGCCTTCGTCAATCGCGACGGCTCGCTCAACGTCTTCCTCGATGCCCTGCCGGTCAACGGCAAGCTCCACATCCGCGACCTGGCGGACAAGGAAGACAAGGCGGGCGAGCCGGAGGGCCGCTAGCGCGAGCGTGAGGGCCCCGACCTTCGGGCCGGGGCCCTTCTTGCTTGGCGTCTGTGGGGGAAATTGTCGGCGATTGCAGACATGATACGCTACATGCGTCAAACACCGCGATGCCGCCTCGGGCGCAAAGCTCTGCGCCGCGCCCGGCTCACAAGAAGAATCAAGGCTCATCCCCGGGATACGCCTGCCGACTGGGACGGTACGACTGCGCAAGTCGTTGGTCCTGCCACGCCGGGTGGGCCCGACGGCAACGAGCACTTTGCGCAGCACCGTCGTGGGACGTAGACCATGGTAGACGACGCACCCGAAGGTCTACGGCGGCCCCGGCTGGTGCGCGTTGGCCGTCAAGCGGAGTGACAGCGGCGCTAAATCGGCACCGAAAGGACCAGTGGACAATGCAGACCAAGGCTCATTCAGGCCCATTGCCCGATCCGATCTCTGTGCTGGAAAAGCATCTCCGGCGCGGCGGGATTTCCCTTGTCCACGCGGCGTTCGAAAACACCTTCTTCGTCGATCCTGCTGCGGTGCGCGAAAAGACACCGTATTTTCCTGATCGGGCTGGCATGAGCCGGGAGCACTATGCCGGAAAAGGACGAGGAGACTTTGCCAAATGGCATGGCCGCAAAGTGCGACTCGGCGATAACGCGCGGGCCCAAATGGCGTGGGAAAAGTATACGCAGCGAAGCATCGCTCGACGGTCCGGCTACGGCGTGCGTCATATCTGGGGCAACCCGTGGGACCCAGAGGCGTTCACTGGGGGCTGGACCCTCGCGTACATGCCTTACTGGGCAGGCATGCTCACCGAGG